>CAYHIX010000038.1:0-2588 GCA_964356875.1 uncultured Candidatus Saccharibacteria bacterium | reverse complement strand
TAACTGCGGTCGTGCGTTTGAATATGAGCAATATTTCCATTCTGCAAAAGCCACTGGATTTGTCCGCCGTCCACAGGATTGCGAGCCAAGCGATCAATCTTCCAGCAAACGATACCTTGCGCCTCGCCTTTCTGTATTCGCGCCATCATCTCGCCGAACATTGGACGGCCCGGCATCTTCGCTGATTTCTTCTCCACAAATACCTCAACGACGTTGAGTTGTTCACGCTGGGCAAGGGTATGGAGCTCGGCGAGCTGTCCCTCTATGGAGAGTATCTGCTTGTCTTCAACATCGGTAGATTTTCTGGCGTAGAGGAAATACTTAATCATGGTTATAGTATAGCACGAAGGAAAGTATGAAATACTCCCAATTTAGGTATTTCAAATATGGGAAACAAGGCAAAATAAGCCTCTTTTGGCAATATGTGTATATGAAATACCCGGGAAGCTGGCATTTAGAATAGTAGGTGCTATACTATCTGCAATGAGAATAAAAAATGTTGAATTAAAAAACTTCAGAAATATAACAAAGGCCGATATCTCTTTTGGTGATATAAATGTTTTCACTGGTCGGAACTCTAGCGGTAAATCAAATTTCCTTTTAGCGCTTTCGAATATTCTAAAAACTAAAAATGAATACACTTCTGAATTTGGAAGCAACAACGTAACCATTGGTGCGGGAAGAAAAACTACAACCTTTAAAGTGTTAGTTGAACGCATAACAAGTAAAACTTACTTTCTTGGCAGTGACGGACCAAAGAGAGAAACTGACTTCTTTTGTGTAGAACCAGAATCAATGGCTTTTGAGAAAATACTAGACAAGAATAGTTTCTCCGTCACTCATAAATTATCGTTTACGGGCAAACAATACACCAATAAGGATGGTGCTTTGACGTGGCAAGAATTTGATAAGTCGAATAAATTTGATGAAAAAGCGGAAAGAATAGTAGATGAATTGGTATATGAGAAAAAATTTAGTAGGACAGAAGTCGTTGGCGAGGCCAATGTTGTTCAAACTGATCCTATAAAGAATAAAAATGAGTCTAGGTATTTTGCCTTATTTCAAAGTTTACAACATACCCTAGTGTCCCAAATAAAGCCAAAACTCTTTAACGTAGATCTTGGCCAGATAACTACAGCTTTATCAATACATAAATATGTTACCGAAAAAGGCAACGAGCAAATCTATCAAGAGGCCCTAAAGAGACTCAAAATAGAAAGTATGCCCTCAACTAGAGTGAGTATGGAAAATTCGGAGTTCGTCTTCTTAGTCGCTGATATTCAGAGAAATGCTACGATAAAGAAAAAATATAATAACGATTTAAATCTTTATACAAAGGGTATCGTAAAAGATATTTCGATCTCCAGTAAGGGAGTTCTCACTGTCGAGTCTCCGAATGGACCAGATGGGATTTGGACTATTTCCAATGGCACCTCCGTTTTAGTTTTTTTTATCACATTAATTAACTGGGTCAATCTTCATAAGGATCAAAGAAGCTATCAGTTGCCGCATGTAATTCTTCTAGATGAGACAGATTCGATCATTCACCCTACTATTCAGAGTGAGTTCATTGAAGTACTAAGAAGTTTGTCGAGAAAAGTCCAGATCTTTATTACTACTCACTCGCCCTATTTCTTAGACGGTTTCTCAACCGAAGAAATCTACTATATTAAGGATTCGGCTTCCATAGCAGAACATTCACCTGAAGGCGTGAATAGATGTAATATCTATAACTACAAGTCGATCATTGAAAAGCTCTCCAAGGATCAACAAAAAGAAATTCTTGAAAAAAGAAATTCAGAACTATTTTGTGAGGGAATTATTGAGAATCTTTTCCCCGTTAGTGAAGTATGAAGAGAATCTGTTTATTAATAGGAGAGGGAGATAGTGAACGTTATTTTTTCCCAAAGATACTTGAAAGAAAATCTTTTAAATCCTTGAGCCTTAAAGAAGGCTCGCTATCAATCTTCAATAAGGAAGATGTTTATTGGTTTTTTCCATTCCCGCCGAACCTTGGAGTAAGGATGTCGGGTAAGGGTAGATTAAAGAAGTCAACAACATATACACTTGCGCACAGTTACATTCAAACAAATACACATATTTTTTCCGGAGATAACTACGAAATTCATCTAATCGCAATGTTCGACACTGAAACAGAAGAGGCTAACATTTCAACAACGAAAGATGATATAAATCGGGCGATTACGACTTCCGGGAGAGGATTCAGTAGTGTAACAATTTTACCTATCGCGGTTCAAATTGAAAGCTGGTATTTTGCTGGTTTAGAAAGTACTTTTCCATATTTCTTAAACAAAAATGATCCTGACCTTTGTAGGCTCTTATCCACCAAGACCTCTAATCGTCACAACAAAGTAAACTTTGAAAAACATATCGACTTAGATAGAATGATTGGTGCAAAAGATATCGCTCAATCAGTAGCTGAGCATTTTAATGAAGAAAAAGCTTTGCAGTATTCAGATTCATTTAAAGAATTTTCTTCTTTAGTCATAGGAAAGAACTTGTTTTGAGTCTGGGGAGCTTCGCTGGTTTCAGACCCGCCAGCGAAGGGGCTGGTGCGCGAACGGGAG
>CAYHIX010000037.1:0-3207 GCA_964356875.1 uncultured Candidatus Saccharibacteria bacterium | reverse complement strand
GACTTCAACGCATAGGGCGCAAGAATGATCCATCTTTTCGGGTGGTTTTGACTGATTCAAAGAACAGCACAAAGAGCGGTAGATTTATTGAAATCCTAGGTAATTACAATCCTAAAATGGGGGTAAAGACTCTAGATGGAGAAAGGATAAAACACTGGATGAAAAACGGTGCACAATGTTCAGATACAATGCACAACTTCCTAGTTCACGATAAAATAGTAGAAGGCAAGAAGAAAAATGTCCTACCAAAGAAAAAGCCTACAGTTAGTAGGAAGGACTTGAAGGCTAAGAAATAGTCATTTATATGGATTACCATATATCAACGGCGCTCGGACATTAAACAAATAAATTTGCTTATGATCCTCGCTTGTTGATATAATTACAGCAAGCAGTACCAAGTCGCACACTGCACCTTATAAGAATAATAACTTAACAATATGCAAGAAGAAGCAGACAAGATATTTCTAGAATACGTAGTAAAAGCTCTCGTTGACAATCCGAATGATGTAAAGATAGATAGGACAGTAGATGAGATGGGTGTACTTATAAGTCTTACAGTAAACCCTGCAGATATGGGTAAGATAATAGGAAGGATGGGGAATACAGCAAAAGCTATCCGTACACTTCTTAGGATCATCGGAATGAAGAACAACGCTAGAGTAAACCTAAAGATCAACGAACCAGAAGGTGGGCACAAGCCAGAAGCACCAATGCATTCACAAGCACCTTCACCAAGTGTCCCAAATTCATACAAGACAGTCGACCAAGCAATGGAAGACCTAAAAGGACTCTAAAGTTTAAAAAATCCCTTCAAATAAACTTTGAGGGGATTTTTGTTATTATGTAGATATATGCGTTTTCACATCATTACAATTTTCCCAGAGATGTTTGATTCTTATCTAAAAGAGTCTATTTTAGGGCGGGCGATAAAGGCTAAAAAAATATCGATAAAATTCTATAATCCGATAGATTATTGTAAGCCCAAAGAGCATGTGGACGGCCGGCCGTATGGCGGCGGTCCTGGGATGGTATTGCGTCCAGAATTTTTCTTGAAGGCGTTTTCTAAGATAAAAATAAAGGATAAAAAAAAGACAAAGATTATTTTATTTTCTACAGCCGGGAAAAAATTTACCACTGAGTATGCAAAAAAGTCTGCAAAAAAATACACAGATATTATTATGATCTCAGGGAGATATGAGGGTATCGACGCGCGAGTGCAGAAAATATTACGCGCCGAGGAAATCTCAGTGGGGGATTTTGTGCTCACAGGCGGAGAGCTACCAGCTATGATACTCATCGATTCTATCTCTCGTCAGGTGCCTGGTGTTTTGGGTAAGTATGAGTCTCTCGAAGAAGAGAGAATCTCTACTAGCGAGGTGTACACTAGGCCAGAAGTTTTAAAGCATGGTTGCAAAAATTATAAAGTTCCAAAGGTTTTACTCTCCGGGAATCACAAAAATATCGAAGAATGGAAAATGAAAAGTAAGAAAAAGTAAGAATCCACAAGGGTATATTTGACAAAATTTTAGAAATAAGTATACTATATTTGATTCACTGATTGAGTTTTGGATGCAATCCTTTTGTTTATATACAGTTTGTATTATTAGGGTTTTAACTTAATCATCTAACATAGTCATAAGAAGCTAAGGAAAAGTAATTTTCATCTATTTTTCTTTCGTTTTTTTGTCTAAATTTAGATAAAAACAATTATGCAAAAAGAAGAAAAGCGTCCAAAGAAGTATTTTTCTAGATACAAGAACCCTCTCGTTCCGTTCCCAGATTTAATCGAAGCACAATTGAAAAGTTTCAAATGGTTAGTAGAGACTGGCATCGGCGAGGTTTTTAAAGAGTTCTCTCCGATCAACGACTATTCAGGTAAAAAGTTTCAATTAGACTTTACTTCTTTTTCTCTGGAAGAAGCTAAATACGATGAGAGTTACGCTAAAATAAATAAACTATCTTTCAATGGAAGTTTGAAAGCTCGTGTAAAACTAACAAATAAAATCCTAGGCACAGTCAAAGAGCAAGAAATATTCATGTCTGAAATTCCTTTGATGACTCCGCATGGTACATTTATCATCAACGGAGTAGAGCGCGTTATTGTCCCTCAGCTTGCTCGAAGTTTCGGAGTATTTTTCACTGGATCTGAGACTAAGGGGAACAAATATTTCGGGGCAAAGATCATTCCAGCTCGTGGAGTATGGATCGAAATAGAATCCGAATCTGACGGAGGTATATACATAAGAATAGATAAAAAAAGGAAATTCCCAGCTACGACTCTGTTGCGTGTGCTTGGTTATGAAACAATAGAAGCTATGACTAAGGCTTTTGATGGCGATGCTACAATAGCCGAAGCTTTAAAAGCATGCCTCGCAAAGGATACAGCTAAAACTTTAAATGATGCATATATAGAGATATATAAAAGACTTCGTGATGGTGATATGGCCACAGCAGATAACGCGAAAGAATTTATAAATTCTTTATTCACCAAAGAAAGATATGACCTTTCTCCTGTTGGTCGTTTCCGTTTCAACCAAAGATTTGAGAAGGGAATGGATCAAAAAGAAATGGACCGCAGGACTATTTCCAAAGAAGACTTAGTGACAGTTATCAAACATATAATAACTTTAAACCATACACCTGGAGCTCAGACAGATGACATAGATCACTTGGGTCAAAGACGCGTGCGTTTTGTCGGAGAAATTCTTCAACAAAAAGTACGTACAGGTATGATGCAGATAAAGAGAAACATCCAAGATCGTATGTCTATCATTGATGTCGATACTGCTATGCCTATAGCCATCATAAACCAGCGCCCGCTCCAAGCTCGAATAAAAGAATTTTTCACAACAAACCAGCTTTCACAATTCATGAACCAAGAAAACGTCCTAGCAGAGCTCGAACACATTCGTCAGCTTTCTGCGCTTGGGCCAGGAGGTCTTACTCGTGAAAGAGCAGGACTCGAAGTTCGCGATGTGCACCCTTCTCACTACGGAAGAGTCTGTCCAATACACACACCAGAAGGTCCAAACATTGGACTTGTGTTACACCTTTCTACTTACGCTAAAATAAATGAATTTGGAATTATAGAAACTCCATACATTAAAGTAAAAAATGGCAAGATTACTGGTGAAGTACAATACTTAAACGCACTCGAAGAAGAAAAATAAAACATCGCTCATGCAGGTATTCCTAGATCGGAAGAGA
>CAYHIX010000036.1:0-3642 GCA_964356875.1 uncultured Candidatus Saccharibacteria bacterium | reverse complement strand
TAAAAAAATATTTCAACAGTGTAATTGATTGGATTTCTAGTGTATTTACTGATGTAGAAAGTGAAATGCAGGGGCTAGAATGGGGACGATTGTACGAGGAGTATCACAAAAAGGCGTATGACCAAGCTAAAGTGTCAAAAGAGATACGGAAGCTCTATGGCGACCCGTATATTAAAAACCGCAAAGGTATTTTCGAGTATATTCTCGGCGGTTCAACTGACACAAAATTACTTGAAGTTCGAATCTTTGACGAAGCAACTAAGAGAAGTACTTACTCAACACAGACCGCTAAAGCAGAGAAAAAAGGCGAATCAAATTGTTCAAATTGTGCTATTGGGCATGATGCCAACAAGGATAAAATTTGGAGTTTTGGCGAAATGGAAGCCGATCATGTATCGGCTTGGAGCAAGGGTGGTAAAACAGCAGCTAAAAATTGTGAGATGTTGTGCAAAACACACAATCGGGCAAAAGGAAATCGGTAGGGGGCTTGCTAATTTATGGATAATGTAGACAGAGCCATTCTTGATGCAAATTCAACTATATGTAAAAACATAGGCGTATTTGATGATTCAGAGCGGGGTCTTTTGTCACAAAATATTCTACAGAACCTACGGAATTTCGTTGAGCATATCTCGCTCAAGATATATGCCCACGAGAGAGGAATTGAGGTTGAGGATAATTACGATTTTCTCCAGAAAGGAAATTCATATGTAAGTGCTCATGGTAGCTTAAAGTTTTTAAGTAAATTCCATAAACTCTTAACGATCTCTGTGTCCCATTATTCGCTTGATGGCGAAAACTCAGAGAGACTCATGTTGAAGTACTATGAATATTTGCTCAAGATAAAATCACACCTGAAAAAGGAGTATGATTTTGAAGTTTTGGAAAATATTGATCAGTTTCCAATCAATACAGACCCGGCATTTGCGCACTACTATGAACAGATAGCAGTGAAGATAAACGAAACAAAACCGACACGAGAAAAGAGTTCTTACAACGGTGGATTTTATATCCAAAAAATAAAACCCTTTTTCGTTAATAAAGAGGTTTATTATGAAGTTACTTTTACGGTAGCAAATGGCTATGCAAGTAAGTTCGATAGATTAATTGCTTTTACAAAGCTTGATATTTCAGCGAATTACGCCGTCAAACTTAATATCAGTGTTGATACGATTGAAGTGTTCGGGAGTCAGATGTCGATTAGAATTATTGATGACTGGGAAGTATCAGTACGTCCGTGTGAACTAGAGCACTTCGCCTCAATTTTTGGCATAAACAGAAAATGGAGTAGGACTGCTGAATACACTAATTTAATGTTTTTTCTAAAGAGGACTGGCTTTACGTTGGTTGAGGTTATGGATTTATCGGACGTTCTTTACCAGCACTTTAAAAATCTAGTGCAGGAAAAAGTAAAAACTATCAATATATTGCCCTTACTAGACACCGCTCGTAATTTATTAAAGAAAGGTGATCCGGGGTCAACTGTTATTAGATATCTTCTTTTTAAATTAAATAACAGAATTATTAAAGACCAATACTACCACATTGCATGTGACCTACTTTCCGGCCTGATGCTTAAGATGGGGTGCAAGCCGTTTGATCAGATGCCTTTCGTGACGTCTTTGATCGAGCATAACCCCAAACTACATGATTTGTTTGATTGTATCGATTCTGCTGATAGAGAGCATGAATTGCTTGCTAGGAAAATAACTAACAACATTGAAACCAAAGGTAAATTATATACACCGAGAGAAGAAATTGCGGGATTCGACGACATAGACGCATTGATGCAGACGTATAATAATAATTTATACTTCGGTCACAAACCACAGCGTTTACTAGAAGATTACAAAGGGCATATTTACATAAACGGATACGAAAATAATACCGTTCGTATTATCAATATCATAAAAGATTTAACCGGAACCGGTATTCAGAATTATACAGCGTCAATTGATGCTTGGTTACCGCAATCTGAGGTTGATGATCCTGTAGAGAAAGCCCCCGCACTTAGAAAAATGTTTGATAGTTCGTCGGTCTCATTGATTTATGGCGCCGCAGGAACAGGAAAAACAACACTAATAAAACATGTATCAAACTATTTTCATGACGCAAGCAAATTATATCTTGCAAACACTAATACGGCGGTCAATAATCTTGAACGAAATATCAGTGTAAAGAACACCACCTTTAGCACGGTGTATAGTTTTTGCAACAATCAAAGAATTGATACGGAGTACGATCTGTTGATCATTGACGAGTGCAGTACGATCAGCAACGAAGATATGTTAAAGGTATTGCGAAAGGCTTCGTTTAAGTACCTGATATTAGTTGGCGATACCTATCAGATCGAAGCAATTCGTTATGGAAACTGGTTTAGTGCAGTGAGATCATTTATGCCAGATTCGTCGGTCATAGAATTGACGAGGCCATTTAGAACAAAAAATGAAAACCTGCTTACCTTATGGAACAAAGTAAGAAATCTTGATGACGATATATTGGAACATATTACGAAAAACGACAACAGGTATTCATCAGTTCTTAACGAGTCTGTTCTTGACTCGACGGATAATGATGAGATCATCTTGTGTCTAAACTATGATGGTCTGTATGGAATTAATAATATCAATCGTTTTTTGCAGGGTAACAATCCCAACAAGGAAGTAACTTGGTGGGTGCACACATACAAGGTTAGCGACCCAGTACTATTTAACGAATCAAGGAGATTCATGCCTTCCATATACAACAATCAAAAAGGAAATATAGTGAACATAGACATCAAAGAGAACCGGATTTGGTTTGATATAGAGCTAGATAAAATAATTACAGGATTCGATGCGGCTATTAGCAACTTACAGCTAGTAGGAAATTCGAAAGATGGAAATTCTATTGTTCGTTTTCATGTGGATAGTCCTCCTGACACGGACAATGATGATAGCGATGCATCAACTGCCACAGTCCCATTCCAAGTGTCATATGCGGTATCGATTCACAAGGCACAAGGACTTGAATACAATTCAGTAAAGGTGGTTATTGCGAATGAGACAGAAGAAATGATCACACATAATATTTTCTATACAGCCATCACTCGAACGAAAGAAAAACTAAAGATATATTGGTCAGCTGAGACTGAAAAGAAGGTACTGGAAGGACTTGAAAAAAGAGACTCCAGAAAGGATGTGTCATTGCTGGCTGCGAAATTTAGTCTCTAGCACTCATTTTAAAGAGAGTTCCGTTTTGCGCGCGAACTGTAGGAACTTGATGTAGTACAATACCCCAATGAACTACGGCGATTTAATCATTGTCGCTCTCGTCGGAATCGCGCTTGGAATGTATATCGCGCGACGAAAAGCCAACGACGGATTCATCGCTAAACAAGTGGAGCAGAAGGCCGAAAACAAGCAGAAGATTCTCGCATTCGTGCAAGAGCACGGGAAAATCCAGAACAACGATGTGGAAAAACTCGCAGGAGTATCTAACGCAACCGCCGAGCGGTATTTGGACGAGCTAGAAAAGGAAGGAAAAATCACCCAACACGGCGTCATCGGCCAAGGCGTCTTCTACACACCAAAGGGCGAATAACTCAACCCATTGAGTTATTCGCCCCAAGCACAGCCCGGCGATGCGCTAGATAAGGTTATC
>CAYHIX010000035.1:0-3892 GCA_964356875.1 uncultured Candidatus Saccharibacteria bacterium | reverse complement strand
GGCGACGAACAATTCCAAGCTAAATGTTTTAATCGCTTACGCGACCTAAAAGAGCAGGGAAAAACTATCGTCTACGTCTCCCATAATAAGCAATCGGTGCTTGACTACTGTACTAGAGCTATTTGTCTCAACAAATCTGTAATAATCAAAGCCGGTAGTCCTCGCGAAGTTAGTGCTTTTTATTCAAAAATATCGAATTAATATCATCACTATAGATTTTTGCATAACCAGCTTGTTGAAAATATTGGTTGATTTTTGCATTGCTTGACCTAACTAAACCCGCCTTATTCCAGTCGACGCTCTTTTCGTGCATTTCCACTATCACCAAAGTAGGCTTCCATCGTGCAATATTGAATACTTTGAGTATTTCCCACTCTGTTCCCTCTGTATCAAGGACTAACAAGTCAAAGTGGGGCGGTACACCCTCTTTTATTAGTAGATCCTCCAGTGGCACTTGATCAACCATCACACTTTTACCAGTGTGCTTTTTTGCCTCATCAGGGAATCCTATACTAGTGTAAAATTCTTGAGGGTCTTCGAGCGTTGTAGAAATATCTCCCCCTATATTAACTTTGACCTTCAATTTCTTGGCACCTATCCCTACTGCACAGACTTTCACGTTATTTTGCAGGTGCCGTTTTTTGCACATTGCAGCATATTTCGGCACTGGCTCTACGTACACGCCTCTCCATCCCGTATCGGCCAAAAAGGCCGTGTTAGAAATTGCTGATCCATCATAGGCACCAATCTCTACAAAGTAGCCATCGCGCTTACGTCCCAAGACACGCTCGTAAATACCCGATAACCCTGGGATCTGGCAATCAAGTGCTGGCACATAGTAATTTTCAATATTGCTTGAATTGTCGTGTGTGAATGCTTGAATCAGCAAAAATAACCGGTTGACTAATAGACTATGACCGACTTTTATTTCCGGATATATTTTTAGCGCTGACTCTATTTCAGGTGACAGGGTAGCACTTGAACGCTGCAAAAGAAAAATGCGCTGTGTAATGGCATGATATCGATGCAAGATTTCCTTGATATCAAAATTGTCTATTCCATATAGCTCTAGTAGAGTGTAATCAAGATCCAAGTACGATTTGTATGCATCGGGGTGTGTTCTGGAAAAAAGATTGACGTAAACTACTTTATAACCATACCCAAGACAGCTTTTTACAAACCATAAGTTAAATATAGAACCTTTATCATGAATTGGTAGATCTGCTACTATAATAAATAGCCCCCTAATTTTTCGCTTACTTATTTCTAAATTTGCTCGCTCAGCTTTTCCCTTAAGATATCCCTGATAATATTCCATTCTTTCAGGAACACTTGTGGGCGAGTGATAAAAAGAAAAGTCTCCCACGCCACTTCTCCCATCGCCAAACCCATAACTATGCAAGAGCTTAGTCGATTGTGCCTGACTATTAGGACTATCCCACAGCACAATAGCTTCTTGGTTAAAAACCCACTTGTACGACAGTCTACGATAATTAATGTCAAAGAGCGTGTCGTCACCAGTTTGTAAATACTCAGGGTACAAGCCGGCGGCAAGTGCCAGGCTTTTCTTGAGTAACATGGACCTTGTCGAAGGCAAAAAGGTTTTCCAATCCACTTGCTGCCAATCGGGCACAAAGTACTGACTGAAGCGAGACTTATGCTGTGCGTGATAAATACCTCCGACCAGATCCGCGTCAGGATGCTCTAGTAAAGCCCCCAATAAATTGCTAAAGTAGTTTTCATGCAACCTCGTCCCGGCATCTGCCAGCACAATAATCTCATTTTGACAGCTTTGGATAGCCAAATTACGACCGGCCGGAATATTTAAGTGATTTCCCTTAATTAAACGAATCGGCAGTTTACTTGTGCGCGCAAAAGTCTCAACGATCTTGATCGTATTGTCAGTTGACCCGCCATCAACCAAGATTACTTCATTGGGCCATAAACTCTGTGCTTCAATGCTCTGCAAAAAAAGTTGGATGTCCTTTCCTTCATTATAAATAGTAGTGGCTGTCGAAAATGGGCTTTTTATTTGCAGGGGTTTGTATTTTGTCGCTAACGCAACAACTGCAATATCTTTAAATTGCTTGACATATTCATATGGGTTAAAGTGGTAATCCTGACGATCGCGGGTAATGGGTATGGCATTATCAAAAATGTAGTGGTATAGATGCGCTAACGCGCTAGCTATTTTCCAACGTTTTGTCGTCAGGACAGTATCCAACTGGAACTGTAAATGACCAATACTTTCGTCGCGGCTTTTGATTGTTTGTTGCAAAATTTCAATTTTGTTGTGTAAATCGCTATATCTGTCGGGCATACTATAGCTCTCCCATCAGCTTGAGGTAACTGCGTATACCCTGATCCAACGTGATTGTTTTACGCCCGAGCAGCTGGCGCAGTCTAGCCGGATTACAAGCAGTTTTTTCGAGATATTTCTTAGGCTTACTAATATAGGTTGGAGCAATATGTGTGCCCAACTGGTTGTTAATCAGCGCAACCACTTGGCTAAAAGAAGTGCTCATACCTGACCCAACGTTCAAGACACCTTCTGTCTGATTATTCATGACCAACAACATAATGTCCACTATATCGTCTATATATACAAAATCCCTCGTTTGACTCCCATCGCCGAAGATGGTTGGAGATATCCCAGCGAGCATATCCTTGATAAACAAGGTGACAACGCTGGCAATTGCGCCTTTTTGATCCTCTTGTGGTCCGTATCCCGCAAATATTCTCAGACCTAGATTAGGCACCACGTCCGTATATGTCTTTCCAATATACTCGCAAATTAATTTAGTTTTGCCATACGAGTTTACCGGTTCAGGTATGGTCTCCTCTGTGCAGTCAGCATTGTTCTTACCAAAAATGCTGCCAGAAGAAGGATAAATTAATTTCTTCACGTTGTTGTTCCTAGCCCAAGCGAAGGCATGCATGAGACCAACCGTAGTGTTCTGTATACAATTATCCATATCAGTATCAAACAGGATCACCGAAGAAGGGGCAGCTAAGTGAAAAATATAATCACAGCTGGGTATAGTGCGCCACATTTCCTTATTGCACACGTCCCCCTCTATAACTAGTGCTCCATCGAGAACATTGCCTATTTTCGCAGTGTTTTTATCGACCACAACAACCTCAAATCTCCTCTGTAGTAACGCATGCGCCAAAGACTTGCCAATGAATCCGCATCCACCAGTAATCAGGATCTTGCCCAACATACTTCACCTCCAAACAGTAGCTAGAGTAGCTATTAAGTTAACCTCAATTCAAGTAAAATACATTATAGTATGAAAAAAGGCAAAAAATCCGCGGTCGTCTTGGGTTACAAGTTTACTAGATCATACTATTTCAAAATATGGCGAATTTTTTGTAAGTTGAAACGGTATATTAGTCCTCATACTTATCAGGAATATAATGCGAAAAGCCAAAAATATAGCTACTATTCAATGGACTGGATCACAAAGGTCATTACACCCTCCAAGGCCTTTAAGCAGTGGCTCAGATTATACGATTTGGAAGAATCTTGCAAAAAGACAGTTTACGCAGCTGGTAAGCGATATATACCGCCCAAGCTCAAATTATTCCTCAAAAAGAACGCGCCAGGGTATTTCCCTCGCCCTATTCCGATTATTCCTCCAGCCGCAGGCACAAGAATGCCAATCACGTATTTCCATTTAGTATCAACCTGATCTTCTCTATCGAACTCTCGCGCGAGCGCAATCTTCGGCATAACCATATGAACGCCGTGAATCATGACAATAAATGGAAATACTAAAATTCCTAATATAGTGAGAACATTTACGCCGCCAGAAAAAACTTCAAATAGACCGAGAGTCAGACCACCGATAATGAGAGCTTCGGTAACAGTAAATTTATACTTTCTTAA
>CAYHIX010000034.1:0-4065 GCA_964356875.1 uncultured Candidatus Saccharibacteria bacterium | reverse complement strand
TTTTTGGTCGGCGGGGCGGGGGGGGGCGGGGGGGGGGGTGGGTGGGGGGGGGCGGCGCGCGCGGGGGGGGGGGCGCGGCAAGCTAAAATAATTTAAACATATGAGTACGACATTATACACACAACAATCAAAAAACGTTACAAAGACTTGGCTACTCATGACCATCTTCTTTGTGGTTATAATTTTGTTTGGTTGGTTCTTTTCTTTTTACTATGGCAACCCAAACCTTCTATATTTATTTGTGATATTTAGCATCGCGATGAATGTTTTTTCTTACTGGTTTTCTGACAGAATAGTTTTAAAGCTTGCCGGGGCCAAAGAGGCTAAAAGAGAAGAGTATTTTGATCTATATACGAGCGTAGAAAACCTCTCTATTACCGCGGGCCTACCTATGCCTAAAGTTTACATAATTGAAGACCCTGCTCCGAATGCCTTTGCTACAGGTAGAGATAAAAATCATGCTGTAGTCTGTGCCACTACGGGGTTACTAGCTATTTTAGATAAAACTGAACTCGAAGGCGTGATGGCTCACGAGCTTTCACACATAGGTAATAGAGATATGCTGCTCTCTACTGTGGTTGTAGTATTAGTTGGTTTTATTACTATTCTTGCTGATTTCTTTACTCGAAGTTTATTATTTGGGAGTAGTAGAGACGACAATAAAGCAGGCGGGATGTTAGTAGTGATAGGTATAGTACTCTCACTCCTCGCTCCTTTTTTTGCTCTTCTTATCCAGCTAGCCATCTCTCGTAAGCGTGAATTCCTCGCTGATGCATCCGGAGCACTACTCACTCGTTATCCTGATGGGCTTGCAAATGCACTGCGAAAAATATCACAATATGGCAAGCCGATGGAAAGACAGTCTAGCGCGATCGCACATCTGTACATAGCTGATCCAAAAGGTGATACTAGATCTAAAGTAGCCAAAAAAATAAGTGGACTTTTTGCCACTCATCCACCAGCAGAAGAGAGGATCAGAGCTCTACTTGGTTAGTTTCAAAATTCCTTCTATTTTGCTATACTCTCTTTATGAATATAGGGGATATAGAGAAGTTGGCAGATCTTGCTAGAATCAAACTAAATAAAGAAGAAGCCGAGGCTATGCTCTCTGACATGGAGGGTATTTTGGATTATGTAAAGGTGATAGAAAGCGTAGAAGTAGAAGACATAAAGCCAAACTACACGGTCTACAATGCTTGGCGAGAGGATGTGCCTAGGGTAGAGGAGAGTTTTTCGCATGATTTAGTGGTAGATCAATTTCCAGACAAACAGGAAGGATTTTTGAAAGTTAAAAAGATTTTGTAATATGATAGATTTAAAAAATTTAACAATTGAAAAAGCTCACGAAAGTTTACTCAAAGGAGAATTTACCTGTAGTGATTTGGCAAATGCATATTTAAAAGAAATTGCTGCAAAAAATACTGATATAAATGCATATCTAGAAATCTATGATGATGTCATCGCTCAGGCGGAAGCTGCAGATAAAAGATTTAAAGAAGGGTCTGCCACCCTTTTGACTGGGATACCTTTTGCTGTGAAAGACAATATCTTGATAGAAGGGCATATCGCTTCAGCAAGTTCTAAAATCTTAGGAAATTATAAAGCATCTTATGATGCTACAGTGATAAAAGATCTTAAAAAATCAGGGGTGGTATTCCTAGGTAGGACGAATATGGATGAATTTGCCATGGGTTCCTCTACGCAGACTTCAGCATATGGAGTAACTAAAAATCCACTAGATACTACGAGAGTTCCTGGGGGTTCTTCTGGGGGTTCTGCTGCAGCGCTTTCTGGCGGCATGGCACTCGCAGCACTTGGTACAGAGACATGTGGCTCAGTCAGGGAGCCAGCAGCATTTTGTGGGCTGGTTGGGCTCAAGCCTACATATGGAGCAGTATCAAGGCATGGAATCATAGCTATGGGGAACTCTCTCGATCAAGTTTCTCCATTTGGAAAAGATGTTAGGGATACCGAGATAATTTTTGATCTTCTTTCTAGATACGACCAGGAAGACAGTACTTCAGTCAAAGAAGAATTAAGAAAAACAGATAAAAAAAATAATTCTAAGAAAATAGGTGTGCCCTGGCATTTATTTAAAGAGGGGGTGGATAAGGAGGTTTTGAAAAACTTTGAGGATTCATTAGAGAAATTTAAAAAAGCCGGGTACGAAATAGTAGACATAGAGCTTCCTTTTTCAAAATATTCTTTAGCTGCCTATTACATCATCATGCCGGCTGAAGTCTCTACAAATCTTTCCAGGTTTGACGGTATTCGTTATGGATACAGCGCTGAAGGTAAAGATTTGATGGGGGTATATAAAAACAGCAGGGGGGAAGGATTTGGCAAAGAGGCTCGCAGGAGGATACTACTCGGGACTTATGTTTTGTCACATGGATACTATGATGCGTATTATAATAAAGCCATAAAAGTGAGAGAAAAAATAAAATCCGAAGTGTTGGAAGCATTTGAAAAAGTAGACTATATCCTTACTCCTACTGTTCCTATCACTGCATTTAAATTAGGAGAAAAGATGAATGACCCTGTAGCTATGTATCTCTGTGACATATTTTCTGCACCAGCCAATTTGGCAGGCGTTCCTTCTATGGCTATCCCTTCAGGTGAAGCGAGTGACAATCTGCAGTTTTCGATCCAGTTTATGGCGCCACACTTCAGAGAAGATGCACTTTTTGAGGTTGGTAAAGTTTTCGAATCTATTCGATAGGTTTTTTCTATATGTTATAATTTAAAAATATGAATGGTACTGACTATGTAAATAATACGACAGCACTTCAGGGGTCTTTTTTTGGATCAAAGTATTTTGATCCTTTATATCTATTTACCCAAGGTTATATCTTCTTTCAGAAGCTTTTTTCTTTTTCTGTAGGAGTGAGCGATGATGCAGTGAATATTTTTTTCATTATCCTCTTTTTTCTTGGTTCTTTTTTTATATTTATTATTTCCTATTGCGCCGTGAGAATATTTGAAATTAGGAAAAAAGAGCACCATCATGTGCACCACGAGATAGAGGAATACAGACATTATAAAGCTGAATTAGATAAAAAAAGAGAAGAAAATGTGGGCAGCTCTCATAACCCAAGATGGAGGCAAACTCTTGTTTATCTTTTTTCTGCAAATCAAAGCGACTGGAAGCTAGCCATCATTGAGGCAGATTCGATGCTAGATAGTTTACTTGACCAAATGGGCTACCGAGGAGAAACCCTAGGAGATAAACTCAAATCAGCAGGGCAGGATAATTTTAGGTATTTATCTGCAGCATGGGAAGTACATAACACAAGGAATAAAATAGCTCACGAAGGGCTAGCATATGAAATCTCACAATACGAAGCCAAAAGGATCATAGCTATTTATGAGAGCATTTTTCGAGACTTTGGATATATATAGGATTATTATAATAAATACATTTTACAATTTATGGCAACTAGTGACACTTACGAATTTTTAGAAGCCCAAAATTCTATAGTTATAAATAAACCAATTGAAGAAGTTTGGCGACAAACAACTAAGCCAGGAGAAAAATTTTATTGGATTGGTGATTCAAATAAAAAAGAATATATTGTTTCTGGCTGGGAAGAGGGTGACGAAATTTTTTGGAAGCAAGAATCCGAAGAAACAGGTAAAGTTAAAGATTATTATAAAGGGATTGTAACTAAGATTGAAAATAATAAATTAATTGAAATTCAAATTCACAATGCTTATGAAGAATATTTATCTAAAAAGGAAGGATGGGAGCCTGATTTAGGTGAAGAAACTTGGACATTTATTTTTGAACCATTAGAGGATAAAACAAAGCTTACTCTGAAAAAATCAGACTACGACGAAGATCATATAATAGATGACTTACATGAACACGAAGAGGCTGTAAAATCTCGTAATTGGGAAGAAGAAAACACAATACCTGGTTTTCTCAAGAAAATAAAAATTATGTGTGAGAAATAATCAAATATATTTATGTGATATAAGTGATCTGGTCTTGTTGCGGGAAGCCGAATCGAACGGCTGTCTTAAGGTTATGAGCCTTACGAGATACCTCTTCTCCATCCCGCT
>CAYHIX010000033.1:0-4468 GCA_964356875.1 uncultured Candidatus Saccharibacteria bacterium | reverse complement strand
TTATGCGGCGAAAGCCCTGTCTGCCGTAGGCAGATTTTTTATATAATTATGAAACACCCAAAAGAAGAACTGACATATGTGATGATGAAACCAGATGGAGTCCGAAAGGGGCTTATTGGTGAAGTTATAAGACGTTTTGAACAACGCGACCTTAAGATCGTAGCACTTGAAATGTTCAACCCAGAATTCGACAAAGTAAATGACCATTACCCAAAGAGCGAAGAATGGATCACTCGTCTTGGAAACAAAACTCTTTCAACTTATGAAAAATATGGCTACGATGCAATGAAAGATTTTGGTACTGCTGAAGCTGCAAAGATCGGACCTGAAATCCGCAAATGGCTTATAGACTATATGACTTCTGCTCCGCTAGTAAAAATGGTTGTAAAAGGAGTCCACTCTGTCGACGTAGTTCGCAAGATCGCAGGAGACACAATGCCTTATAAAGCTGATATGGGCACTATCCGCGGAGATTTTTCTATCGATAGTCCAGCACTCGCAAACATGGAAAAACGAGCTGTGATGAATATCGTTCACTGTTCTGAAACTCCCGAAGAAGCAGAGCACGAGATAAAGCACTGGTTTGGAGATGTAAAAATCACAGACTATAAGAGATTTGGCGTCGATGAGTAAAGCACGAATAAAGAATTTTCAAAATCCCCGAAAGGGGATTTTGTGTTAATATCATTTTATGATCAAAGTACTTTTATTAGATGCAGATGACGTGTTAATACACCAAGAAAGGTTTAGCGTAGTGCTAGATCGCGATTTTGGTATTAGCCTCGAAGCAACCAAAGAATTTTTTACTGGACCATTCCAAGATTGCCTAGAAGGGAAGGCAGATTTAAAAGATGCAGTAACCCCATATTTAACTATTTGGGGTTGTACTAAGGGAGTAGATGCTTTTCTGGATTTATGGTTTCAGCGAGAATATAACTTGAATCATGAACTATTTGATTATATAAAACAATTACAACAAAGAGGTATTCATTGTTTCTTAGCGACTAACCAGGAAAAGTATCGTGTCGCGTACATACTTGAAAAAATGGGTTTAAATAGTATTTTTGATAGAGCATTTGCTTCTTCGAATTTAGGATATAAAAAACCAAGCCCGGAGTTCTTTGCAGTTATTTTTAAAAATTTAGAAAATGTCAAAAAAGAAGAAATATTATTCTGGGATGATAAAAAGGAAAACATAGAAGCTGCAAAAAGTTTTGGTATTCACGCAGAACTATATGTTTCACCAGCAGATTTTATAGAAAAGATGGATAAATATATTGCTTGATATGCATTTTAAGTAGAATATTTTTTGTCAACGTTGTTTTTATTTTAAATTTGTGTTTTTTTGAGAAAAATCTTGCAGAAAAATTTGGAGAGAGTATAATTTTAGTAGGGTTATTTCCGGTTATTACCTAGACAACAATTTATGGGAGAGTCGATTGAGTTAGACCTTGGTCTAGAGCATCTCTCACCCACTTAGCTTCACAGCTATGGTAATATATCTGAGATAGTCCTAAGAAGAACACCGCCCTAAATTTATTTTTGGCGGTGTTCTTCTTTTATCTACATATCTCTTCTTTTTTTGGATGTTTTTATGATAAAATATAGATATGAATAGAAAAAAGCTTATAAAAGTCGTCATATCCCTCATCCTTGGTATATTCCTGGTGAATTTCCTGGCGAATAAGTTCTATTGGTACTCTACGATCTGGTATTTTGATATGATCATGCATTTCTTAGGCGGTCTTTGGATCGGACTTATATTTATTTACGCATTCCCACCCAAAGATCACTCTATGTCTTTCATTTTAAGGACCATGCTTTTTGTGCTTTTTATAGGGGTAAGCTGGGAGCTGTATGAAGTCTTGGTGAATGGAGTTTTAGCTAAAGACGTTTTCAATTCCTTAGATACAATTTCGGATATCTTCTTTGATCTCGCTGGCGGATTTTTGGCTGTTTTATATTTCTTAAGGAAAATTGTGCTTACAAGCCAAAATGAGGTACAATTAAACAATGTCTAACATAGCAAAGGTAACATTTCATGGGGGTACGGGCTCTGTCACAGGAGCAAATTTTCTTTTAGAAGTAGATGGTAAGAGAATTTTAGTTGACTGTGGTCTTACTCAAGGTCTCAAGATGGCTGATGATATAAATTGGGAAATTTTCCCATATACTCCTAAAGAAGTAGATATACTTTTTGTGACTCATTCACATGTGGACCACATAGGTAGAATACCAAAACTACTCCACGAAGGTTTTCGTGGAAAAATATATTCTACTCATCCTACCAAAGCCTTATCTCTGCCTATGCTCGAAGACACCACAGGCATACTTTCAAAGAACACTGATCTCGGACTAGATAAAATATATACTGCAGAAAATGTGCGCCTAGCTATGTCTCTATGGGAAGGTTTTGATTATCATCAAAAAATACAGCTCACACCAAACTTAGAAGTAACTCTATGCAACGCAGGGCATATATTGGGTTCGGCTATGATCATGTTTACCTATAACGGCAAGAAGATTTTATTTACGGGCGACTTGGGGAATAGCCCTTCGCCTATATTGCCAGATACAGAAAAAGTCACTGACGTAGATTATCTTATTATGGAATCTGTATATGGTGACAGAAATCACGAATCGAGAGACGACCGAAGGAAATTCTTAGAAGAAACAATAGAAGATAACTACAAGAGAAAGGGTACATTAGTTATCCCTACTTTTTCCCTTGAACGTTCCCAGGAGCTCTTGTTCGAATTAAACTCTCTAGTAGAAGGGAACCGCATACCAGTCATGCCTATATTTTTAGATTCGCCACTCGCTATTCGGCTGACAGATGTATTTAAACAGTACAGAGAATATTTTAATGACGCAGCTCAGAAGGCTATGTCTAAAGATAAATACTTGTTTGATTTCCCTGGGCTTCACAGCACTCTAAAATCAGAAGAGTCTCGCATGATCGGCAACGTCCCAAATCCAAAGATAGTCATAGCTGGCAGTGGTATGTCCACAGGTGGGCGTATAGTGCACCATGAGAGGCATTACCTACCAGATCCAAATAACACTCTACTACTTACCGGGTACCAAGCTGTGGGTAGTCCAGGGAGGTTGATCCAAGAGGGAGTGAAGACAGTACGAATCTCTGGTGAAGATGTGATAGTTAAAGCTCATGTGACTACTATATTTGGATACTCAGGCCACAAAGACTCTGACGGACTTCTAAACTTTGTCGCAGATATGCAAGATAAAGTAAAAAAAGTTTTCGTCGTTATGGGTGAACCAAAGTCAGCGATGTTTTTAGTACAGAAACTTAGAGATAACTTAGCCATAGATGCTGTAGCTCCAGAACAAGGTACGAGCGTAGACCTTATTTGTTAGTAGTTTTAATTTTTGCATAATAGTTTTTTTATTGATACAATATCATTCATGGATTCATACACATTAAATTCTCCAGAGAAACACGCACATAATAAAATAAAAATCTGTGTTTCAGGTGCAGCAGAGACTGGTCACTGCGGAGTAGATGCACTAGAAAAAGCAAAAGAGCTAGGACGTGAGATAGCTCGCCAAGGGGCGATACTAGTCACAGGAGCTACCACTGGGTTCCCATTATGGGCAGCTATGGGAGCAAAAGAAGTCGGAGGTATTTCTATCGGTCTTTCACCAGCAGCAAACGAAAAAGAGCATGTGGAGACTTACAAGCTACCTTTAGATTACATGGATCTCATTATTTATACTGGGTTTGGATACCCTGGACGAGATTTACTACTTACTCGGTCTTCAGATGCTGTGATATGTGGATGTGGAAGAGTAGGCACTATACACGAGTTTACTATTGCTTTTGAAGATGGAAAGCCTATCGGCATATTCGAAGGTCCATGGGAGATGGGAGGGCAACTCAAAGAGATATTAGCTAAAGGGAATCGTCCAAATAGTAAAATAGCCACAGGTTCTGATCCAAAAAAGATGATAGAAGATGTCATTGCTCTCGTTAAGAAAGACAAAATCACTGAATACTCTTTACCTTCTACCCACGCTCCAGAACTCAAGTAAAATATATCAAGAATACAAAAATAAAAACTCCCCGACAGGGGAGTTTTTATTTTTGTGATTATTCGTATTTATTTTACTGCTTCGAGGACCTTTGCGAATGTGCTTGGGTTGTTCTCAGCAAAGTCAGATAGTATTTTTCTGTCTAGTTCGATGTTCTTTTTCTTAAGTGCATCGATAAGCTTTGAATAAGACATACCTCCTTCGCGAGCAGAAGCGTTTATCTTTATGTTCCATAGCTTTCGGTTATGAGACTTTTTGTCTTTTCTATGGGCAAAAGAATAATTACCAGCATGAAGCAGAGCTTCTTTTGCTTGACGTTCTTTGGTGCTGCGACCATGGCGCATACCCTTTGTCTGTTTCAAGACACTTCTCCTTCTTTTTAATGCATGTACTCCTTTTTTTACTCTGGTCATAG
>CAYHIX010000032.1:0-5194 GCA_964356875.1 uncultured Candidatus Saccharibacteria bacterium | reverse complement strand
CGATCTTATTTACATTTAGAAAAGCGACAGATGTGGCTACGAGGAAGATGCTCGCTAGCGTAGCCAAAAAGGAAGGATTTGAGCTCGATAAAGGCTCTACGGAGTTGCTAGCTATCCTCGCCGATGGATCATTCCGTAATGCCCTCGGCGAACTCCAAAAGGTTTTAAATTTTAGTAAATCTAAGAATGTAAAAATAGAAGACATAGAGAGCATAACTGGAGCACCTCAGACTACCATGGTAAACGATTTCTTGTCTGCTATAGGTAAAGGTGAACTCGAGCATGGTATCACCGTTGTCCAGAAAGCCTCTAGCCAGAGCCTCGATATGCGGCTTTTCTTTAAGCTCATCATAGCTAAATTCCGAATACTCGTAATACTCAAATACGCCCCGAAACTACAGGAAGAAATGGCGGGGGATTTGAGTGAGAGCGATATGGAATTCTTAAAAGCTCTCGTGAAAGAAGATAAGAAAGGTATCTTTCGTTCTGAAGCCCTATCTATACTCCTTGAACAATATCAAAACATAGACAATGCATTCATAACAGAGCTACCTCTCGAACTCGCTCTGGTGAAAATATTAAAACAAGAATAATTTTGATCTAATAAAACTTTAAATAAATTTTAGAGTGGTTAGAATTTGGTTTGCATCTTGGCTCGGATAATACACCCTCACTATGTATATTTTCCCAGAATGGAGAAGCCAGATAGAATCATGGTCATCAGTATCTCTATATTTAAAACCAGAAGCATTACCTATATCTAATGGACTTAGTTCGACACTAGAGGATAATTTATTCTTTATATCATCGAGTGAAGTAAATTCTTTTCGAAGACCAACACTAAAATAAACTTTATTCCTCGCATCAGGAGGATTTATCTCAAACATATCTTCTGTTTCTTTAACGACCCAAGTTGGGGTATGTTTCAAATTGATACCCATCTTAGTATTGTCATATGTTTTTGATTCTTGTATTTGGATTGAAGAAGCCGAAGGACTCTTCTTCGGCAGGAAAGACCTCCAATTTGTACTAATATAGTATCCAAAATTAAGAAATATAAATATTAAAAAAGTTATACCGACGGCTAAAAGCAGTTTATGGTTTTTCATCGTTTTATTATAGCAAATCTAAATAGAATTAATTATGATCCTCAACCCAACCAAATTGCTTTAAGGTGTTAAGCAATTTATCAAAACTAAAAATCCAATACCAAAAATGTACTCTGCTGTATTTATAATTTTTATTTTTATGTTGAATTTCTAGAGCATACTTAGAAATCGAAAACAGTGTGCTGACCTTAATGCTAACAACGTCCTCTTTTGAAAGTTTGTATTCTTTTCTAAGCAATTTATCACGAACAAGCAAATAGTCCTTGCTTACTTCCAATTCACCAAAAGGCCAATAGCTTCCTATAAAACCTATATCTGTTGTACCTATGAATTTATGCGTTTCCATATTTTTATTATATCAAAGCAGAGTTCAAAATGTTTTTGCTGGGAGACTAGGAATCGAACCTAGATTAAAGGCTTCAAAGGCCTCTGTCCTACCGTTAGACGATCTCCCAATATTTACAACTTACTAAACAAATTCTTAAGAATCTTTCGGCCTGAAGAAGACTTGAAATACTTTTCACGCTTTCTGGCTTCTTCTAAATTATCACATTTTTCACTATAAATCATAGTCCAAGGACAATGACGTTTTGTATAAAAATGTTTACCTAAATTATGTTCTTTCAACCTTCGTTCCAAGTTGCTTGTTATCCCTGTATAACTTTTATTTGCAATCTTGCTTTTTAGCACATAAAGAAAATAATTCATGTCCTACAATTAGACGACCTGCCTCGCGTCAAGGCGGGTCTCCCAATAGCTTTAAAACACTTTAATTTATATCACAAATTGTCTTAAAAATCTATATATAGCGATTTAAAATAAAGTAAATTAAGTAAATTTTCATACATTGCTATATAATAAATTTGTGTTAGTGTCTAGTTAGACATGTAGTATTTTGTCAAATCAAAATTAAAAAAGGAGAGAAAAATGAAAGGTACTAGTTTTATTGGCGTAGGTAATTATGCACAAAAAGTTCAAGACTTTATTGAACGAGCAGCAAAAACCGACTTATCTTTACTTCTACTTGGTGAAACTGGTGCTGGTAAAGACCATGTCGCTGAGTTGATCCACAATAAAGGAGATTTAGGCGGTCGTTTTATTACTGTGGATTGTGGCGTTCTCAGTGAAGGACTTTCTGAGTCAGAACTTTTTGGACACGCTCGTGGATCATTTACTGGTGCAGTGAATGAAAGGCAGGGTGTTATTTCTCTTGCAACAAATGGAACACTTTTTTTCAATGAAATCGCGAACATGAGCCTAGGTCTTCAGGCGAAGTTTTTGCGAATTTTAGAAAAAAAATCTTTCAGACAAGTCGGGGGTAAGGAAGAGATCGAAGTAAAAACAAGAATCATTACCGCCACAAATGCTGACCTGCAATCACTGATCAAAGCAGGGCAATTTAGGGAAGATCTTTTCCATAGGTTAAATCTGATAAGTTTTACGGTTCCTCCACTTCGAGAAAGAAAAGAAGATATAGAACATTTTATCGAATATTTTTTAGACGGTAAGATAAAAATATCTCCATTTGCTAAACAAAAACTCCTGGATTATGACTATCCTGGTAATGTAAGAGAATTAAAACATATACTTACCCGGGCTATCTTTAATGCGGGAGATAATGCAACCATCGAAACAGAAAACCTGGGTCTCGATGGAAATGGATTTTCTATAAAGAAACAAACTGTCGTAGAGTCAAAAGAAATTGATTTTGACCTCGATAAACAAGTAGAAACTTTACAAAGGACAACAATCTCAGAAGCATTGAAGGCAACGAAGGGGAATAAATCCCATGCAGCCATTTTGCTTAAAATTGCCAGAAACAGATTGATGGCTTTGATAAAGAGACTATCATTGGAATAAAGACCACCAAGAAACCATCGTTCCTTGGTGGTCTTCTTGGTTTCAACTATTTAAAATAAAATAAAGCTTGAAAATAATGAATCAAAATTGCTATAATCAAAACATGACTAAATACAAGATTGCGTTTTGGGTTACGACTGGTTTTATCTTTTTAACACAAGGGGTAGTGGAAGCTTTTATGATAAACAATCCAGTAGCTCAGGATGGCTTTGCGCACTTGGGATATCCTTTATATTTCTTCTACATGCTTCTAATTTTTAAGATCTTAGGATCTCTTACTCTCATCATCCCTCAAGTGCCATCTCGTATAAAAGAATGGGCATATGCTGGATTTGGGTTTGACTTCATCGCTGCATTTGTAAGCACTTGGATAGTAGATGGTGCTGGTCCGTTATTAATAGCCCCTCTTATAGCTATGGTGCTACTTTCAGTTTCATATATTTCTTATCACAAACTACGAGGTACTAATTTTAATTAATTTATGAATATACTAGATAATTTTGTTTTATCAAATCTTGATATATCTTTTGCAATAAACATGGGGCTGGCTGTATTGCTCGGTTATATGATCGGTGCAGAGAGGGAAAGCAGAGGCAAAGATGCGGGCATCAGCACACATATATTTGTCCTCGGTGGTGCTATGCTTTTTACATTTTTATCTGGAGTAGTAGACCCAGCTTCAAAATCTCGTATCGCTGCCCAGATAGTATCGGGTATTGGTTTTCTCGGAGCAGGACTTATATTAAAAGAAGGAGCTAGTGTAAAGAACCTGACCACAGCTGCAAGTATCTGGTTTGCAGGAGCTATAGGCATGGCTATCGGCTTTGGATTTTATTTTATAGCGATATTTGCGGGATTTTTAGCCATAATAGTACCGCGCATACCACACATCAAGAAGAGGAAAGTAGATGAGCTAGACGCTTAATGTAAATATGAAAATTATCGAACCTGTACGTAATTTCTATGGTCGCTTTGAAAGACCTATTTCTTCGTTCTCTCTTATCGCTGGGTTCGTATTTGATGCGCTTACTCTCCACCGAGCAGATACACTTTTTGAAAATTTATGGATTTTAGGGCATTTGATACTTATCGGAGTTTTCATTTGTTTAATTCATATTCATAAAGGAAAAGAAGGTGACGAGACAGACCCCAGCAAGGCTCATTTCTGGTATGTAAACATATTGCAGTTTATTTTCGGAGGTACACTATCTGCGTACTTAGTCCTGTACTTCAGAAGTGCAGACATATTTGTCGCCTGGCCATTTATTGCAATTTTAGTTTTGGCTTTTATCGCAAACGAGTCATTGAAACGGCACTACATACGACTTAGTTTCCAAATCAGCCTATTCTTCCTTTCAATTTATGCTTTTACTATCTTCCTATTGCCTGTAGTTCTGCACAAGATAGGCACAGGAGTATTTTTGATTTCAGGATTCGTGAGCCTAGTGACTATCGTCCTTTTCATTATAACTTTATTCTATTTTATAAAAGACAGGAACTTGCGCGCCAAATACACCAGTGAGAAACTAACTTTTGTATTAATAGCTGGGATTTTTATTTTGGTAAATCTTCTATACTTTACAAACCTTATCCCACCTATTCCTCTATCACTAAAAGACGCAGGGGTGTACCACTCGATAGAGAGGAATGGAAAAGGAGATTATGCTGTTACTTATGAAGACCATGGCTGGAAGAGGTATTTTGAATTCTTCCCTAATTATACGCAATCACCTGGCAAACCCGTGTATGTATTTAGTGCTATCTTTTCACCAGAAGCTTTAAATCTAAATGTCGTTCATGAATGGCAATATCTGGACACTACCCAAACCAGATGGGTGACAGAAGGTATTGTAAGTTTGCCAGTCGTCGGTGGGCGAGATGGAGGCTTCAGGACATATTCCATGCGCTATAACCTAGCCGAAGGTAAGTGGCGAGTAAAGATCAAGACAAAAGAAGGATTGAACATAGGGCATGTCAGATTTAATGTGGTAAATGCTAGTGAGGAAGTATTGCTGACTGAAGCAGTAAAATAAATATAAATATGCGAAAAATTGATATTAAAAAGTTAAAAGGCACCCCATTCCAAAAGAAAGTCTGGGCTGAACTATTAAAGATTCCAAAAGGAAAAACTATTACTTACAAAGAATTAGCAAAAAGGACGGGGAGGCCGGGGGCGCCCCCCCCCCCCGCCCACCCACCCGCGGCCCAAACAAACGAGCCCACCA
>CAYHIX010000031.1:0-6284 GCA_964356875.1 uncultured Candidatus Saccharibacteria bacterium | reverse complement strand
GATGCATGCAGTCAGGTGAGCACGTGTACGATGTTTGGAATCATCTTTTGTATGGGTTACAACATGCAGCAGACAAAAAATGGCCTTTAAATGTAAGGCTCGCAGCTCTTTTTCATGATATAGGAAAACCAAAAAGTAGGAGGGAGGAGACAAGAGTAGGCAAGAAGAAATACACCTTTTATGGACACGAAGTTATATCTGCGCGAATGGCAAAAAAAATAATGGAAAGATTAAAATTCTCTAGAAAAGAAATTGATCTTGTAGAAAAACTTGTTCGCAATCATATGTTTTTTTCTGACACCGAACTGATTACTTTATCTGCAGTGCGAAGAATAATTTCAAAAATTGGAAAAGAAAATATTTGGGATTTAATGAACTTGCGTGAATGCGACAGGGTAGGGACAAATAAAAAAGAAACTTCGTATCGACTTCGCAAATATCACGCCATGATAGAAGAAGCTCTTCGTGACCCGATATCTGTCGGGCAACTAAAAATAAATGGGGAGTATATGATGAAAAACCTTGATATCAAACCAGGCCCAAGAATGGGGTGGATGTTGAATGCACTTTTAGAAGAAGTATTAGATGACCCTGAAAAAAATAACGTAGAACGCCTGTCAGAACTAGTAAAATCTCTAAATATGCTCGGCGACAAAGAACTAAAGGCACTAGGAGACAAAGGTAAGGAAAAAAAGGAAGAGCTAGAAGAAAAAGAAGTGGCTAAACTTCACCAGAAACACGGGGTGAAGAAAAGTAGTTAGGATTAGTTTAAGAAAGCTCTTATTGATAGTAAGTTTCAAAATAAAATAAATTTTATTCAGATGATATTATATAAAAATTACCTACACTGTCTACTTCACTTAAATTTGCATAAAAACTAGCATTTTCACCAAAAACCTTCCCGTTTTTTATCTTATCAGCAAACTGAATCAATAATTCTTCTTCTCCTTCAGCTATGATTTTAACGCTACCATCTTTTTTAGTAAAAAGTGCGCCACCAAGACCAAGCTCACTGGCTAGAGCTCTTACTAATTCGAAGGAATTTAAATTAAGCATTTCTCCAGATATCCCAATTTCCACATGTTTAATCATGTGTATATTATAGCATTTTTACAACTTTGATTTTTCACCCTTTTGGGATCATCAGTCAGGACGCACATCCTAAAAAATCAGTCCGTTTATGCATAGCAACAGTGGACTATCCTGGTTGAATTAACTACCTTTTTATTCTTTCGGTTTCTTTTTATCTGAAACTAAAACAAGAACGGCGAAGATAATAAGTGGTAAAAAACAAGAGCAATTTAAGATTACTCCAAAAATCTCTTCATAAATATCAGGTTGTTGCATTAATATCCCTCCTATTTTTCAAAATTTTTTTCATCTTCAAGAAACTTCCGTCGAGCTTCTTTCATTTTACCGATAAGACGAGCTGTGTAGATTGATTTTTCATAAGATTCATATAAGCTATCTTCTTTTTCTCTTCTGGTCATTTTATTTGACCTAAAAATAACAAATAGATTGTCTTGAATTTTATTCAGCTGTTCCTCTTGAATCGTTAGATCATCCTTTTCACCATCGCAATGTTTACAACGATAGACAGAAAATATTTTATCTCCATCGTTATCTCTTTGGTCTGAATACGATGGTTTGAAGCTGACCATAACAAAAGGGTATTCTTTCCTTCTTTTTTCTAAAGAATCTTTTTTAGATTCTGACTCTAAAAAACAAGAAGAAAACAAAAAACATACTAATAACAAAAAAACTAATTTTTTCATCTTACTTTACTCTCCTTTTTCAAAATAACTTAGAACTAATCAAATAAAACACTAAAAATTCATAATGTCAATAAATTATAACAACAAAAATATCATATAATCCTTAATTTACAATGAACTTTTTAAATTTAAGGTATTTTTGTCTAAAAAATTTGACACAAAATATTTTTTGAGTATACTAAAAGTATGATTGAACAGATAGATGACTTAAAAAACATACTTTTAGAAATAGGTTTTTCTAATAAGGAAGCAGCGGTGTATTTGGCTATACTCAAACTAGGGAAAGGCACAGCATCAGTAATCGCACGAAAAGCTCATATCCAAAGAACAACTTCGTATCAAATTTTAAATTCTCTATTTGATAAAGGGTTGGTGACGCTCACAGGAAAGGAACCAAAGCAGGAATATGTAGCAGAATCTCCAGACATGTTAAAAACATATCTCAAAAAACAACTAGAGGAAAAGAAAAATAATTTAGAGGAAACAGAAAAAAATTTAATACCTCAACTAAAATCAATACATAATGTTGAAAACCGTCCGAAGGTTATGTTTTATGAAGGAAGGGAAGGAATGGAGAAAGTTTATGAAGATACACTGACTTCACACGAGGAAATTCGTGCTTTTGCGACCTATGACGACATGGAGCAAGCTTTACCTGGATATTTCCCAAAATATTTTCATAGAAGAGCAGCGAAGGGCATACCGATAAGGGCTATTTTCCCATTTACTCAAGCTGGTCTTGAATTGAGTAAAGATAATAAAGCACAATTAAGACAAACGGCAATGGTGCCAGCCGACAAATATTACTTTTCTCCAGAAATAAACATTTATGATAATAAAATTATGATTGCGTCTTGGCGAGAAAAACTCGGTATCATAATAGAAAGTAGCGAAATCGCAGACGCTATGAAAAAAATCTTTGAGCTCGCCTGGGCTGAAGCACAGAGACTAGATAAAGATTTAAGAGATAAAAACTAATCAGCAAAGTGTCCTTTTTTATCAGGGCCAAATAGAGCCTTGTGGACTGTCTTTAATATACTCTCAAAAAGATAAGTGCTATATGAAGAGAAATTGAAGATAACAGCTAAGGTAAACAACCCTAGAGAAAGCTTGATATTAAAGAAAGAGAGGGGAATAGCAATCATAGCAAAGACTACAGGTACTATAGTGCGGATGGTGCTGCCTCTGATTTCTCTCTTTGTTATTTCAGGATTTTTTATATGTTCAGAAAATAGTACATATCTCCTCATCCAATATAGAGTAAGTCCGATAAGTATTATATGTACTCCAAAAATTATAACGGCTAATTCATTTTTACCAAATTCACCGAGGATACTTGCTGAGAATGGGATGAGGCTGATGAGCATGAAAAATAAAGCGTTTATATTTACAAGCTTGGAGTCTAGAGTTTTTGCATAGACAGATATAAAAAAGTGGTGTGCACGCCAGTAAGTAAAAAGCAATGCGAAGCTCAAAAAGTAAGTCAGAAACAAGGGAAACAAGTGCTGTATCTGAACCCAAAGACCTGCGTTATCTATCGGCCCCCAAACCACCGGAGTCTTTATCTCGAAAACTAAAATAGTCATAACTATGGCAAAGATGCCATCTGAGAGCTGGTCTAATCTTGAATGGTTCATGCTAAAAATATAGCATAAAATTTTAATTTTAAAAACACGTTAAAATATAATTTTTATGAAACATTGCGCAGGCGGGTAGCCGAGCATAGCAATTCACTAGCAAGTGAATATGCGTGTTGAATAAAAATTGATATTTTTTAGTGTTTTACATACAATTAAACCTATTATGAAAATTGGGATTTTTGATTCAGGGCTAGGTGGACTTGTGATAGCAAAAGCTATCCGGGAGTCACTACCACAATACGACTACGTATATTTAGGAGACACAAAAAGAGTGCCTTATGGGAATCGCTCTGAAGAAACCATCTACGAATTTACCAAGGAGGCTGTGGACTATTTATTTCGCAAAGAAAAATGCGCCATAATCATCATCGCTTGCAACACTATCTCTGCGCGGGCACTTCGAAAAATACAAAGAGAATATTTGCCTATACATTTCCCAGAAAGGCGAGTCCTAGGCGTGCTCATACCTGCAGCAGAGGAATGCATGAAATTTGATAAAGTAGGAATACTTGCGACTAGAAGCACAGTGGCGTCAGGTGCCTTCCCAAAAGAGATAGGAAAATTGAGTAAAAAGTTGAATAGAGATATTAGTGTTTATCAAAACTCTGCACCCATGCTCGTACCGCTCGCAGAAGAAGGTATCAATGAAAAAGTCGGACCATTTATAGAACAATACCTAAAACCACTTTTAAATAAGAACATAAATGCTCTGGTTCTCGGCTGTACTCACTATCCATTATTCAAGAAGGAAATCCGAAAACACATTGGATTAAAAATAAAAATAATATCTCAAGATGAAATAATCCCAAAAAAATTACAAAAGTATTTAATAAAACACAAAGAAATAATGAAACAAATTTCCTGTAACAGAAATTTGAAAATTTTAGTTACAAAGAAAACAGAAGTTGTAAAAAAATTAACCGGGGAATGGTTTGAGAAAATAACACCAAAGCTAGTTGAGCTCAAGTAGGACAGGGCAGTGGTCTGAACCGAAAACTTCGGCGAGGATTTTTGCGGCTTTTACTTTTTTCTCTAACTTTTTTGAAACAAAAAAATAATCTATCCTCCAGCCTACATTCCTCGCGCGAGCATTTGCAAAATGACTCCACCAAGTATAGTGCCCTGACCCTTTAGTAAATATACGAAAAGTATCGACAAATCCAGAGGCAATCATGTTGTCTACTCCTTCTCTTTCTTCTTTTGTAAAACCTTTATTGCCCACGTTTTCTTTCGGGCGAGCAAGATCATCCGCAGTGTGAGCCACATTTAAATCTCCGCAAAATATCACCGGCTTTTTATTTTCTAGTTCTTTCATGTATTCCAAAAAAGCTTTGTCCCATTTCTTGTGTCGTAAGGGTATCCGAGACAAGTCATCCTTGGCATTTGGTGTATAGACAGTAACGATATAAAAATTTTTAAGCTCAATAGCTATGACGCGCCCTTCTTTATTTGGATTCCCATAGCCGTCATCTATTATTTTATATTTCTTAGCTATCTTTTCTGGGAGGTTTGATGTGACTGATATGGGCTTACCTAGAGATTTGTTTACAAAAATTGCCGTACCGCTATACCCCTTGCGATCTGCTGAATTCCAGTATTCATCATAATCTTTTAGATCCACCTCGCTCTGGTCTTCTTGTGCCTTTGTTTCTTGTAGGCAAATTACATCGGGTTTATATTTTTTAACAAACGGAACAAAAAGTCCTTTTTTGTGAACTGCCCTTATGCCATTTACGTTCCAAGAAATTATTTTCATAATTAAATTCTAGCACAAAAAAACAGAATTTTTACAGGGGCACTTTTTAGAAAGCCTTGCGCAGGTGGGTAGCCGAGCAGTTCGCTGGCGTACCAACGCCAGATAGATTGCTTTATAAAAAGTTGGTCCAAGAAAATTCTGTTTAGTTTTTATTGTGAAACTTTTTATGAATCTCTCTTAAATGTTTATCAGTGACGTGAGTGTAGATTTGAGTCGTATTTATATTCGCATGGCCTAGCATCGTCTGCACTGAACGAATGTCTGCACCGTTACTTAGTAAATCAGTCGCAAAACAATGCCTTATCACATGGGGAGTTACTTTTTTAGAAATCCCAGCTTTGATGGCGTGTGTTTTTACTATCCTTTCTATTGATCTTTTAGTGAGAGCTTTAGGAATTACATTTTTCTTTTGATTTTTTGCGATGCCATCGACTTGGACGAACAACGCATCTCCCATATCTTTGCGAGCCTTTAAGTAAGCTTGTGTCACCCTTCTAGCTTCATCTGATAAAAAGACCACTCGCACCTTGCCGCCCTTACCACGGATAGAATATTCATCAGAATTTAAATCTATATCTCGTGACAAAGAACACAGCTCGGAGACACGAAGCCCTGTGGAAAATAAAAGCTCTAGAATAGATTTATCGCGAAGATCTTTGATATCACTACCTTTTGGTGACGCGAGAAGTCTTGATAGCTCAACTGGTGTGATCAGGTCCAAAGATCTCTCTTGTACTTTGGCGAGCTCAATGCGTTCAGATTGTAAAGACTTTATGTCTTGCCTTGCTAAATACTTTAAAAAAGCACGAATAGCTATCAAATAGTAATTTTGAGTTTTTTTACTAAGTGTTTCATTTGGTTTCCCTAGATTTTTAAGTGTCTGCCTGTTCAGCCAGAGGCGAAATTCACGGATTAGGGTGTCATTTATGTCTTCAGGGTTGTCTGTTTTGATAAAATTCAAAAATCTAGTCAGATAACCATCATAATTCTCTACAGTCTTGAGAGATCTGCCTTTTTCTATCTCTACATATTCTAAAAATTGAGTTTTTAGCTGTTTTAGTGAGCTCATAGGCTAAATTATAGCAAATATTTGGCGACATAGTGTCAAAAGAC
>CAYHIX010000030.1:0-6899 GCA_964356875.1 uncultured Candidatus Saccharibacteria bacterium | reverse complement strand
TTTTAAAATTCCAAAGCCAGATGTAGTGTTTTATCTAAATGTTCCGATAAATATAATTTTAAAATTAATCAAAGAAAGAAATAAGAAATCTTCTCGAGCTTATACTGGTAAAAAGAAAGACATAGTGGAAGGTAATATCCCTTATCTCACAAATTCAAACAAAACAGCTCTCTGGCTCGCAAAGAATCAAAGAAATTGGCTAAAGATAGACTGTACAAAAAATGGCGAGATAGACACAAGAGAAAATATTCACCAAGAAATTTATGAAAAAATTAAAAAAATCATCAAATAAAAAATTTAACGCAATTTTTATCTATGGGCCAATAGCTTCTGGCAAGTTAACTATTGCTAGAATTTTAGAAAAGAAGCTTGGTTATAAGCTTGCTCACAATCATCACATAAATGATTTTGTTGTTGAGATTTTTGATCGTAATTCTGTTTCAGCTCATTCCATAAAAGACGAGCTTAGGGTTTTGGTCATAAAAACTATGGCAGAAGCAAAAATGAATTTTATAGTTACTCATTGTTATAGTCATGATTTTGTTTCTAAGGCTGGTCTTTCTGATCCAAAATATTTAAAAATTATTGAAAAAATTATCCAGAAAGAGAGCGGAAATTTTTATCCAGTTTTTTTAAAGGTTGCACCCGAAGAGCTCTTAAAAAGAGTAAATCAAAATTCTCGTAAGGAATTTAAGAAACTTACAGATGAGAAAATTCTTAAAAAATGGCTTGTAAGTTGGGATATAAAAAATTACCCTAAAATTAAAAATAATTTTGTACTAGAAAATACAGGAATTTCACCACAAAAAGCAGCTGAATTAATTATCAAACATTTTGAATTACAATGAGAATTCCAATTGTAAACGAAGAGGATGAAATAATGGGATATAAAGATCGAAATGATCGAGATGTCAATGATGTAATTCGAATTACGGGTCTTTGGTTGTGGAATGAGCGAGGAGAAGTTTTGCTTGCGCAAAGAGCATTTACTAAGAGTCACCACGGAGGTCTTTGGGGTCCCGCTGTTGCAGGTACAGTAGAAGAAGGTGAAACATATGAGTCTAATATTATAAAAGAAGCAGAAGAGGAAATAGGATTAATAGATTTAAAACCAGTCTTAGGACCAAAAATTCGTTTACCTGGTAAATTTGCTCAATGGTTTACTTCCACAGTAAATAGCGAATATTCTTTTATTAGACAAACAGAGGAAGTTGAAGCGATAAAATGGTTTTCAAAAGATGAACTTTTGCAGGCTTTAAAAGAAACACCAGATGTTTTTATTCCAAGTTTAAAAGATAGTGCTTTATATTTTTTCAATTATGAAATTAAAAATTAAAAAATTAAAAGAAGATGCGAAGTTGCCGACATATCACCACCCAGGGGATATAGGCATGGATATGTATTCTATGGAGACAGTAACAGTAAAACCGGGAGAGCATCATAGGTTTTGGCATGGATTTGCTTTAGAATTTCCCGAAGGTTATGGTGCTATTGTTATGGATAAAGGCAGCATATCCAAAGCCGGACTCATTCATATGGGTGGGGTATATGATGCAGGGTATAGAGGAGAGTACAATACATTGCTGGTAAATCTATCAGATCAAGCATACACATTTGAAGAGGGTGATAAAGTTGCTCAACTTGTTATAATACCTGTAGTAATAGCTGAGCTGGAAGAGACAGACACTCTCAGTGATTCAGCCAGGGGCATGGGTATGTTTGGTAGTACTGGAAAAAAATAATATAAACAAGATGGAACAAAAAATAATAAATTTAATAAAAGATGCTTTGCAAAATCTCAATATAGAAATGAGCGCTATTTCACTAGAGCATCCCGCAGATCTGAATATGGGGGATTATTCTACGAATGTAGCTATGGCAATAGCCAAAAGCATACAGATGAACCCAAAAGATCTAGCAGACAAGATAACGACAGAGATGCTGCGCTTGAACATAGATAAAAGCATAGAGCGGATCGAAGTCGCTGGTCCAGGGTTTATCAATTTCTATTTATCTCGCGAATTTTTCGCTCATAGCGTAGAAGAGATTTTAAACCAGGGAGAAAATGTCGGTAAAAACGAAAACCTTCTTGGGCAGAAGATAATGGTAGAGTACACAGACCCAAACCCTTTCAAGCCTTTTCATATTGGGCACTTAATGACAAATACCATAGGCGAATCCGTAGCGACTATCCTCGAGCACTCAGGTGCCGCAGTGTCACGAGCAAATTATCAAGGTGACGTCGGCCTCCATGTAGCAAAAGCCATCTACGGGCTTTTGAAGAATGAAAACCTTCAAGACAAGTCCGGCACACACACAGATCAAGCCGGGCGCATAGGCACTGCATATGTCCTTGGTGCTGGAGCATATGAAGATGATGCAAATGCTAAAGTAGAAATAGATGAAATAAATAAAAAACTCTACGAAAAGACTGATGCAAACATAAACGCTATCTATGACTGGGGCTTCGAGGCGACTATGAATGCTTTTGAGGATTTATATAAAATTTTAGGCACAAAGTTTGAATACTATTTTCTGGAAAGTCAGATGGCACCCACTGGTGAAAAGATAGTACGCGCAAATCTGGGAGATATTTTTACAGAGTCTGATGGCGCTATCGTTTTCAAAGCTGAAGAGCACCACAAAGAAGGAGAGCCAAAACTCCATACTCGTGTATTTATCACTTCCAAAGGACTTCCTACATATGAGACGAAAGAGCTTGGACTCACCGAATCAAAATTCGAAACTTTGCCAGATATGAACTTATCCATAGTCATCACTGCAAATGAGCAGCTTGAGTACATGCGAGTCGTTTCTAAGGCGCTGTCACTCATACATAGTGAATACGAATCCAAGATGAAGCATATCACTCACGGCATGATGCGTTTAACTTCTGGCAAGATGTCTTCCAGGAAGGGGAATATAGTCACAGGGGAATCCCTCCTTCGTGACACCATAGCTCTAGTGGGAGAAAAAATAAAAGACAGAGAATGGGATGAGGATAAAAAAGAATTTGTTTCTAAGGTTGTCGGTGTAGCTGCGCTTAAATATTCAATATTAAAACAATCCACAGGTGGCGACATCCAATACGATCCCGAGAAGTCCATATCATTCGAAGGAGATTCTGGTCCGTACTTGCAGTATTCGTATGCTCGTGCGAGGTCAGTGATAGAGAAATCTCAAAAAGAAAATATCGCACCAGACCCTCATGCTTTTGGTGGAGAATCTTTCGAGATAGAAAAATTATTATATAAATTTCCTGAAGTTGTCGCGCGTTCGGCTTCTACTTACGAACCACATTTCATAGCAAATTATTTAATAGAAGTCGCTCGCGCATACAATAGCTTTTATGCAAATAACATAATAGTGAGCAAAGAAGATGTGAATTCTCCATATAAAATAGCCCTCACTTATTCATTTACTTTTGTGATGAAAACAGGCCTACACCTCCTAGGCATCAAAGCTCCAGAGAAAATGTAATACATAGATATGTTAAAATAGTATCTATGACCCAAGATGAAGCGCTGAATATTTTAAAAACTGGAGCAAATGTCTTTTTGACCGGGGAGCCAGGAGCTGGGAAGACCCATACAGTAAATGCATATGTAGACTATTTGCGTAGTCGTGAGGTGGAGCCGGCCATTACTGCGTCTACTGGCATCGCTGCGACACATATTGGAGGCATGACGATACATTCATGGAGCGGGATCGGTATAAAAAACAAACTTGATAAATATGATTTAGATAAAATAGCGAGTAGCGAATACATCAGTAAGCGAGTTCGCAAAAATAAAGTTTTGATAATAGATGAGATATCGATGCTCGCACCAGGCACTCTCGACATGGTGGATTTGGTTTGCAGAGAAATAAAACAAAACGGTGAAGCCTTCGGCGGGATGCAGATAGTCCTCGTCGGAGACTTTTTTCAATTGCCCCCAGTTGTGAGGAGAGATGATAGCATCCAAAAACAAAACTCTTTATTAAGCAGTGTGGCAAAGAGCGCTGGAAATTTTGCTTATGAATCTGGTACTTGGGAGAGAGCTCGCCCAGTCATATGCTATCTATCTGAACAACACAGACAAGACGATGCAGACTTTCTCGATGTGCTCTCAGGCATTCGGAGCAATGATGTATCTAGTAAGCATATAGAACACATACATACTCGCCAGATAGATCTGGACGATATGCCAGAAAACACCACCAAACTTTTTTCACATAACGTAGATGTGGATAGGGTAAATACCGCTGAGCTATCAAAGCTAGACACAGAGTCAAGGTTTTTTGAGATGGTGGGCACAGGGAGTGATAAGCTCGTCGAGACACTCAAAAAAGGTTGCCTCTCTCCGGACAAGCTTGAACTCAAAGTCGGGGCCGTGGTCATGTGCACAAAAAACAACCCTAAGGAAAGATTTGCCAATGGTACTCTCGGCATGGTCATAGACTTTGAAGATTTTAGCGGGCAGCCAATTATAAAGACGAGAAACGGTAGGAGCATAACTATAAATCCGATGGATTGGGCTGTAGAAGAAAACGGCAAGATCCGGGCGCAGATATCTCAGGTGCCACTTCGCCTCGCTTGGGCTATCACGGTGCATAAGAGTCAGGGGATGAGTATGGATGCAGCCATTATGGATCTGTCACAAGTATTTGAATATGGGCAGGGGTATGTGGCACTCTCTCGAGTGCGTAGGCTCTCTGGGCTTTACCTACTAGGACTGAATGAACAAGCACTCAAGGTGCATCCAGAAATTTTAAAAATAGATGTGGAAATGAAGCAAAATTCTAAAGAAGCAGAAAAAGTTTTCGGGAAACTCTCAGCAAAAGAAATAAAAAAGATGCATGATGATTTTATACTTGCTTGTGGAGGGAAGGGGAAGAAAGCGAAAAGATAGTGATATAATAAAAATATAAATATTATGAATAATAAAATTTTAGGTATTATATTTTTATTAGCAGGAGTTTTATTGTTTATGGGTAGTACTGTCGTTGCCTATAATACTTTTAATTTTCTAAAAACTGCTCAAATAGCAAAAGGCATAGTGACTAAACTAAATGCAGGAGGTTCGCATCTCGAGGTAAGCTTTACTACCATAGAGGGAGAAGAAATATCTTACCCACAAAATGGACTAATCTTTGGGTTTAATGTGGGGGATAGTGTAGATGTGCTGTATAACGACTCGAGCCCTAGAGAAATGGTGATAAATAATTTTAGTGCTATTTGGGGGTTTAATATTATTTTTATTATTATGTCACTGATTTTTATTATAGTAGGAGGATTTTTAATTTTTTCTTAAAGTTTGACATACGGCATATATATATATGGTATTTCTGAATATAGAACACAGCTCGACCTTCGAGCTAATTTTTGTTCTAGGAAAATAAAAAATGCCAAAAAAATTGCATGAAATCTTATTGCAGAGAGCAGTAGGAAACGCTGCCATTGTCAAAGACAATGAGGGTAATAATGAATTACATGATCGTTATCAGCAAGCCTTAGGGGCTCTTATAGAGGATCTTGAGGTTTTAGCAGAAGGAACACCAGATGGCGAGATTGAGTATGTTCTCGGAAAGTTTTCTGAGATTAAATGCCACGAAGGGTTAATTTTTGATTCTAAAGAAATTTTAATGAAAAGATTCAAAAATTTCACCCATTTAAAGCAAGTGAATGTTTTTGTTGAGGAAGACTGCGGCCTTCCAGGACCGTTTGCACAATAGAAAAATAGCGCGCTTTGGGTATAAACCAAAGCGCGCTATTTAAAATTTATATAAAAATTCTAAAAAAAGTTATACACCTCTACCAAAGCTAACGATACGATTTTGTTTTATAATAGAAAGTGAATTTAAACCTGTTCTATTTTTTGGAGGTGTACTTTGAAAAGAATACGAAGGCGAAATAATGGGAGAAGAAGAGTCGTTACTGAGGAACATCATAGACGCCCTAGGTCTCTGCTTGGAACAAACGATCTTTCTAATATTTCTTTCGTTACTAGAAGGAACCACCAGTATTGGCACACTTTGTTTGGCAATATGAACGCTTTTCAAATTGCCAATGAGATAAACGCTTCTACTTGGAAACCACGAGGGGTTACAGTTATTTGTAAATTTATTAATGGGTCTGAGGTAACTCGGACAGGAGGAAACCAATCAACAAACGAGGATAAGCGAGAATATGCCTATAACTCTTTGTTTAAAAATGCAAGATTTTCAAAAATAATTGGTTATATAAATAATGTCTGGCTTGATCCTGCCTACCATTTTTACATAACTAGATAAACTTGCCCACTAGGGCGTAGATAACCTACTAACTAGTGGGTTTTCTTTTGTCCGAAAGATTTCTTTTGTTTTCTTATACTTCGTGTTATATTTTATTTACAAGCAATGAAGAGGTTATCGCCTCTGAGCCTCGGGAGGAATTAAGTAGAACCCGACGGGTAAGCCCGTAATAGCAGTAAATGAGAAACAATCAAGGTGGTACCACGGGTAGAAACTCGTCCTTGTATAGCAATTTTATTATTGTTGTACGGGGACGAGTTTTTTCTTTGTCCCGTACTAAATTTTTGATTAAGTAATATTAATAATTAATAAAATTAATAAGAAAAATAAACAGTCATTTTTAAAATAGTTTTAAAATTTTAGTACTGGGATATTTATCAAATAACATTATGAGTGACCAAGAACAAAACAAAAAATCTGACCAAGCGCTTCGCGAGGAAGCAATTTTAAAATTCTGGAAAGAAGGGGAGATTTTTGAAAAGTCTCTTAAAAAAGACGCACCAAAAGGGAACTACGTATTTTACGACGGTCCACCGTTTGCTACAGGGCTCATGCACTATGGGCATATCCTCGGGAGTACAGCCAAAGACGTCTTGGGCAGGTACCAGACGATGCAGGGTTTTCAT
>CAYHIX010000029.1:0-7617 GCA_964356875.1 uncultured Candidatus Saccharibacteria bacterium | reverse complement strand
AAAAATGGTACTATTAAAATTCTATCAGAAGCAGAAAGGCATTGCTCTGGATTATAAAAATTCATGAAAATCAAAATCTTATACGAGGACCCTAATATTCTAGTTATTGATAAACCTTCAGGTATTATGGTGCACCCAGATGGTAGGACAAAACCCGCCTCGACTCGCAAAGGCTCGCCGACGCGAGGCGGGGAGAAAACTATCACTGACTGGATTTTGAAAAATTATCCGAAATTAAAGGGAGTAGGGGAGCCGATGACCTTCGAAGGCAAAACTCTGGATCGCCCAGGGATCGTCCATAGACTCGACTCGGACACTTCAGGGGTGCTTTTGATCGCTAAGAATAAGAAATCTTTTGAATTTTTCAAACAGAAATTCATGGATCGAGAGATGAAAAAAACCTACCATGCTATCGTCAGTGGTTCTTTTAAGGAGGACAGGGGAATAATAAACAAACCGATAGGCAGAAGCCCTACTGATTTTAGAAAATATTCTGCTAGCCGGGGTGCAAGGGGTGAGATGCGCGAAGCTATTACCCGCTATAAGGTACTTAAACGATTTACCCTAGGTAAAAATAAATATACATATTTAGAAGTTTTCCCTAAAACTGGACGCACTCACCAGATACGTGTACACATGAAAGCTATAGATCATCCGATAGTCTGTGATCCTTTGTATAATGCAAAAGGGGTCTGCCCGAAAGAGATAACTCGCATGGCGCTACACTCTAAATCTATAGAATTTACTGACATGAAAGGTAAGGTTCAAAAAATAGAATCAAAACTACCGGTAGAATTTGAAAATTTGTTAAAATAGATACATGCAACCCGAAACAAAATCCTGCCAAAACTGCAAAAAAGACTTTACAATAAAATCCGAGGATTTTAGTTTTTACGAAAAGATAAAAGTCCCAGCTCCTACTTGGTGTCCGGAATGCAGAATGATTAGACGTTTCTCTTTTCAAAACACTTGGAGTTTATTTTGGAGGAATTGCGATCTTTGCAAAGAGCGTACAATGTCAGTCTATCCACCTGAGTATAATCTCACAGTTTATTGTTCAAAATGCTGGTGGGGAGATTCTTGGGATGGCACAGAGTATGCTATGGAGTATGACCCCATGCGTCCATTTTTAGATCAAGTAAAAGAGCTCAGTGAAAAAACTCCATGTGTTGCTATAGAAAGTTTATATAGCAGCCTTAAGAATTCTGAGTATTCAAACGCCCTAGCATGGTGCAAAGACTGTTATCAGGTTTTCTGGGCTGATTATGGAGATACTGTTTATTATTCTTCTATAATTAATAATTTAAAATACAGTATTGATTGCCTTAGAGGATTTCGCTCAGAGCTGTGCTATGACTCTATTGGAATCCGTAAAAACTATCAAACATTTTTTTCAGATGAATGTAGCGATTGCGTCGACGTGTGGTTTTCTAGGAATTGCTATAATTGCACAAATTGCATAGGGTGTGTAAATTTACGTGGCGCTTCCTATTACATTTTTAATGTTAAGTATACAAAAGAAGATTACGAAAAAAAGGTAAAAGAAATGAACCTCGAGTCATGGTCAGCAATACAAGCTGTTAGGCAAAAAGCATATGAATTATGGAACTCTTTTCCTTATCGAGAATACAACGGGAACTCTTTAAATTTAAATGTTACAGGGGAGCATGTCTATAATTCCAAAAATTCATCTGAGGTGTTTCTTGTCGGGGGTGTAGAGAATTGTAAATGGTGTCAGATTATTACTGTAAAATCAGCAAAAGACTGTTATGACTATTCAGGCTGGGGGAATAATGCTAGTTTTATATACGAATCTGCTCAAGTGGGGGAAAATGCCAATAATATAAAATTTTCTACTTATTGTTATCCAGACAGTCTTGATCTAGAGTATTGCCACTATAATATTTCCGGTAAAAATAATTTTGGTTGTGTGAATTTAAAACGAAAAAGTTATTGCATTTTAAATAAAGAATATTCAAAAGAAGAATATGAAAAACTAAAAACTCAAATAATAGAAGATATGAATAAAAATCCTTATATAGACAAGCTCGGTAGAGTTTTTTCTTACGGAGAATTTTTTCCTTTAGACTTAAGTAAATTTTCCTATAATAAATCAAATGCAATGAGGTTTTTTCCTAAAACTAAACAAGAAGCAGTTGGAGAAGGCTACACTTGGGATGATTCGGAAAATTCAACAGTTGCGTATACTATAAATGCGAATGATTTACCAGATACAATAAAGCAAACCTCCGACTCAGTCTTGAGTGAGATAATCGGATGTTCTTTGTGCGCTCGAGCCTATAAGATTACTAAGGGAGAACTCGATCTAATGCGTAAATTGAATCTACCCTTACCACATGAATGCCCCAAGTGTAGAGAGGAAAAAAGATTTAGTAGGCTTACGAAGCCTGGGATGCACCATCGGAATTGCATGAAATGCAATGAGCCCATATATACTCCATATGCACCCGAAGATCCTAGGATAGTCTACTGTGTTAAATGCTATCAAGCTGAATTTGCTTGATCTGTTGGTCCTCCCTTGATTCCATCTTGCTTTCATGCTAAAGTAATCCTACTATGGTAGTAACAAATATAGGTAGCATAAAACTTAGTCCAGTAGATATGGACGCCAGGAAGAAGCTTGATTTTAAATCAGGAGATACTGTCCGCGTTTGGTCTAAGATTAAAGATGAAAAAGGTAAATTTCGCCTTCAGGCTTTCGAAGGTTTAGTACTTGCAAGGAAGCACGGCACAGAAATCGGTGCTACATTTACAGTCCGAAAAGTAGCTTCTGGGGTAGGAGTAGAGAGGATTTTCCCTATATACTCACCAAATATAGATAAGATCGAAATAGTGAAGAGGTCTCGAGCTAGGAGGTCAAAGCTATACTATGTTCGTACTAAAGCTGTAAAAGACATTCGCCGGAAAATGCGTTCTACTATACCAGTAGAAGAGAAAAAGGTAGTAGCCGAAGAAGCTGCAGCTTAAATTTAAAAAAATACAAAAATAAAAGCCCGATATTCGGGTTTTTATTTTTGTATAATATGCTAGACTAAAAACGCATCTAAAATGCCCAGGTGTTGAAACTGGTAGACATTTATCCTTGAGGTGGATAAGCCCGCAAGGGCGTGGAGGTTCGAGTCCTCTCCTGGGCACCAGAATGGACCAATGTATATGCTAGTGCATTAGCATTGATGATTCGATATAATAAGTATTATAAAAGTGTTGTAGATAAATTATAAATAATATTATAAACTAACAAAAAAATATGATGGAAAATCAAAGTTCGAATCAAGTACTAATGTCATCAGTAAAAGTTGATAGAGGGTTTGAATCAATTCAAAAAATATTGATGGTATTTATTTTTGTACTTACTGTGTCCATGTTTTCTTATTGGGGATATCAATCTGTAATGTATATCTTGGGCATTAGTTTCAATGTTCAGACAGAATTTACTCCCTACGATATGTTTATCGGTATTATCGCAATGGCTGCAAGCGCCTCACTTTTTACGGGAAGTTTTATGTGGTGGCGAAAAAATATTTTTGCTGAGAAGTTTTTAAAATGGGGAACAATAGGTTTTATTATTAAAGATATTTTGGAAATTCCAAATGCCATAGTTCCACTTACAAAACTCTCTGAGGTAACTAGGCCCGATCTCACTATCGCAGCGAGTAGTATTGGGTATGATTTATTTAAAATTGGATTTTGGGTTCTTGCAATGTTTATTTTTGCTCATGCAATAAAAAAATATAAAGAATCAGTCCAGCAATAAATTTACGGTAAAGGAACAAGCTATTGAATACATTAAATTGATTACTACAAGGATGTTTTATTATTGAGATGATCAAAATAGAGTTTTCAATATTTCTGCAAATGCTCCCGTAGATTCGTATAATCAATTTGCTGATGAATTCTACACCGCAATTTCTACTTTTGAGATGATTGCTAAATAATAATTAGTAAAGATAGTCATTTTATGACAGACAAAAATATACCAACAGAAGAAGAATTAAAAGCTAAGCTTACACCTGAGCAATACTACGTGCTTCGCGAGAAGGGCACAGAAGCACCCTATTCTGGTAAATATTTAAATGAAAACAAACCAGGCATATATGCTTGTCTTGTTTGTGGTAATATGCTTTTTCCTTCAACAGCTAAATATGAGTCCAGCGTTGCTGGTTTAGCTGGATGGCCCTCATTTGATGAAGCTTTGCCAGGAGCAGTTAAGTTTGAACAGGATTCTTCTTATGGTATGAATCGCACGGAAGTGCTCTGTGCGAACTGCGGATCACATCTAGGGCATGTTTTTGATGACAAAGAAGCCAAAACAGGTAAACACTATTGTCTGAATTCAGTCTGTCTAGATTTGAAGGAGGAAGTATAAATTGCTATAATTCATAATATGATTTTCACACAAGAAGCTTTGATACAAGTAGCCATTTTATTTTTAGGCCTGTTTGGGTTTTGGGTAGCTAGGCGCATCTACAATCATAAAACCAAAAAGAAACCTCTGGTATGCATGGTGGGGTTTGACTGTCATGCTGTGGTTCACAGTGACTACTCTAAGTTCATGGGTATTCGTGTTGAGATATTGGGTATGCTTTACTATGCTGCTGTATCCATTTTTTATTTTTTAATAATATTTTTCCCATTTTATTTTTTAATAATATTTTTCCCAAATTTTTTCTTATCTAGTTTCTATACAGTAGCACTATTGTTTTTAATGCCACTATTTTCTTTCGCTGCGTTTTTATTCTCAACTTACCTTATAGCTGTGCAAATATTTATCCTAAAAAAGGGTTGTTCTTGGTGTATAGTTTCTGCATTTATTACTTTCTTTATTTTTTTATTAACTTTGTTTAATTATGGTTTTATTTCTCTAACCTAATGTTAAAAGTTCCACAACCCTGGTCTCTATCTGCACAAGAAACTATTGATTTACTACAAACCTCCCCTGAAGGCTTGAATGAAAAAGAAGCTAAAAGTCGCTTGCTTACCTATGGTAGCAACGTATTTCATGCTAAAGAAAAGATCAGCATCCCTGGCTTATTCTTTAAGCAATTTTTAAGTCCTCTTATATTTTTATTGATCGCAGCAAGCGTTCTGACTGGAATCTTACATGAAGTTGTCGATACCATCGTGATCGCTTTTGCGGTAATTATGAATGTCTGCCTCGGTTTTTATCATGAGTATCACGCTGAAAATACTCTAGAAAAATTAACGACATATATAAAAGATAGAGCAAAAGTTATACGAGAGGGGAAAGAGCAAGAGTTAGACTCAGCACTTTTGGTGCCTGGGGACATCATCAAGCTTTCTTATGGCACACGTGTGCCGGCTGATGCGCGCATCATAAGCGAGAATGATTTTAGTGTAGATGAAGCCATACTCACAGGAGAGTCTTTGCCAGTAGAAAAAACAAATGTCTCTATCAGCATATCTTCTCTGGTTTCGGAGCAAAAAAATATCGCCCATGCAGGTACTCTAGTAGTGCAGGGGTATGCTACAGCTGTTGTATTCTCTACTGGTAATGATACAGAGATAGGTAAAATTGCAGGGATAGTTTCCACTACTACTAGGACAAAAACCCCACTTCAAAAAGGAGTAGACCACTTGGCTTGGTTTATATTTTTTATAGTTTGTATTATTGTTTCAGGTATTTTGATATTAGGAATATATAATGGTCAGCCTTTTATCCCCATGCTCGTACTTTCCGCAGCCGTCGCCGTGGGTGCTGTGCCAGAAGCACTACCTATAGTTTTAACAGTTATTCTTGCTATCGGCGCTGAGAGGATTGCTTCGAAGAAAGGGATAATAAGGAAGCTTAATGCGGCAGAAACTCTCGGGTCTGCTACTCTTATAATGACAGACAAGACTGGCACACTAACTATGGCAGACATGCAGCTAGTTAGTATTAATACAAAAAGTGGAATTTTATCAAAAACCAAAGAGGCAATTGAGGATAAAGGATTTTCCAAAGAACAAAAAACCTTGCTTGAGTTGTCTCTAGTAAACATAGATGTCTCAATTGAGAATACACAAGAAGATCAATCAAAATGGATTTTTCGCGGACGACCTTTTGAAGTAAACATAGTCAAAGCTTGTAGGCTGCACGGGCTTTCACTCGACCCTATTTCTTCTCTAGTTTCTTATATCGTACTTCCATTTAACTCCACAAATAAATTTTCTGTTTCAATAAAAGACGAGAACTATGTAGTTATGGGTGCACCAGATATTTTATTAGCTAAATCAAATATCTCGAAAGAAGAATATATTGAGATTGAGTCATGGATCAATGAAACCAGCAGAGATGGCAAAAGACTTATAGGCATAGCTACAGTTAAAAAAACACCAAACAAGCGTTTCTCTATTGAAGACATTAAGGATTTAGATTTTCTAGGCATGTTTGCTTTTTATGATCCTATTAGGCCGGAGGTGCCTTCTGCAATAAAAAATATAGAATCTCATGGGGTTAAAATGGTCCTTGTGACAGGAGACTTAGTAGGCACGGCGCTTTCTGTGGCAAAGAGTTTGGACTGGGCAGTGAAAGAAGATGAGGTCTTGACTGGTAGCGAGCTTCAGGCTTTGTCTGACAAAGAGCTAATAGAAATTATCCCTAAGATAAAAATCTTTGCGAGAGTCACCCCAGAAGATAAGCTTCGCATAGGCAAACTCTATCAAGCATTAGGAGAGATCGTGGCGATGACAGGGGATGGAGTAAATGACGCACCATCTCTCAAGGCTATGGACATAGGTATATCACTTGGCTCGGGCAGTGACGTGGCGAAGTCCGCAGCAGACTTGGTACTCTTAGATGATAATTTCCAGACTATTTCTCTCGCTATAGATGAAGGACGAAGGATACTTTCTAATATTAGGAAGAGTTTTACCTACCTTATGTCGAACTCATTTGACCAAGTGTTTGTCATCGGGGGGAGCTTGCTTATTGGGTTGCCTCTTCCTATCACTGCACTACAGATAATATGGGTAAACCTCTTTACAGGGAGCTTACCTGCGCTTGCTTTTGCATTTGACGAAGACATGGATAGGGAGAAGAGAATAGGGAAAGAGGCAAATCTCGTCTTTACTAAAAATGTACAGTTCTTTATCTTTGGAGTGGGGGTACTCTCATCGCTTCTCTTGTTTTTATTATATTACTTTTTACTAAAGATCGGTCTTCAGGTTGGGCTCGCACGTTCTGTCTTCTTTGTTTGTTTTTCTTCTTATATACTTGCGATCGCTTTTTCATTTAGAAGTTTGAATCGACCTATTTTTTCTTATGCTTTGTTTTCTAACAAAAAACTGAACTGGAGCATAATCATCGCTTTGTTTATTTTAGTAGTTACTATGACTGTACCAGCAATTAGAAATGTTTTTGGCATAGAACCTCTGCCTATAATATGGGTACCGTTTATTCTCCTTTGGCTTATTTTCAACGTGGTTCTTATCGAAGTAGCGAAGTATTTCCTGCGTAGCAAAAATCTACAAACTCAAACCAAGTAGCATTTATCTATATTTTTTGGTATAAATAGCATTGAGTGAAAAAGTTTACTCAATACATGGTGCCCATGGTGTAACGGTTAACACGGAGGTTTGTGGAACCTTCGATTCGGG
>CAYHIX010000028.1:0-8226 GCA_964356875.1 uncultured Candidatus Saccharibacteria bacterium | reverse complement strand
ATACAGAAGGCGATAGAGATTATAAGTAGTAAAAAGTAAAAAGATGATAGATTTTAGTGAATTTGAGAAAAAAACAAAAATAATATTTAAAAACAAAGACTTGCTAAAGCAAGCTTTTATCCACCGTTCATATATCAACGAAAATGCAGGAACAAAGCTTTCTCATAATGAGCGCTTAGAATTTTTGGGAGATGCAGTACTCGAGCTGATCGTCACAGATTTTCTATATAAAAAATATCCTAGTTATAATGAGGGCGAACTGACTTCTATCCGCTCTGCGCTGGTGAATGCTATTATCATATCTGAGGTGGCCCAAGAGGCAGGCATGAATGACTTCTTACTTCTTTCAAAAGGTGAAGCTAAAGATCATGGGAAAGCTAGGCAATACATCCTTGCAAATACATATGAAGCATACATAGGTGCTTTATATTTAGATCAGGGATATGATGCTGTGGATGCATTTCTAAAAGAAAATTTACTACCCAAAGCAGATGAGATAGTAAAGAAAAAGCTTTGGCGCGATGCAAAAAGTTTAGTTCAAGAGAAAGCTCAGGAGTTTGTATCTGTGACTCCGCAATACAAAGTACTCAGTGAGTCTGGTCCAGATCACGACAAGCATTTTACAGTAGGTATATTCTTCGGTGGGAGTAAAATAGCAGAAGGTAGCGGCAAGTCTAAACAAGAAGCAGAAGTAAAAGCAGCTGAAGCTGCCCTCAAGGCTAAAAATTGGTTGGATTAAATGCTATAATACTTCAGTATGCGGCTTAAATCACTCGAAATAAATGGCTTTAAATCTTTTGCACATAAAAGTGTTTTAGAGTTTGAGAGCTCCATCATCTGTATAGTTGGCCCAAACGGATCCGGGAAGTCCAATGTAGTGGAATCTTTCAGGTATGTGCTCGGCGAGCAATCCATGAAGTCTATGCGTGGAAAGTCTGGCACTGACCTGATATTTAAGGGTTCTAAAAAACTGTCTAAGGGCTCAAGAGCCACGGTGACTATTCATTTCAATAATGAAGACAAGGTCTTCAAAGTATCTAATGACTCTGGAGAAAACATTGATCTAAATTACGAAACTGTCAGCATAGCTAGGCAGGTTTTTCCTGATGGTTTAAATAAATATATTTTAAATGGTACCGATGTGAGGTTGAAAGATATTCATAATCTACTCGCTTCAGTAAACATAGGTTCTTCTGGGCACCATATCATATCTCAAGGTGAGGCCGATCGGATATTGAACGCCAATACAAAAGACAGACGGGAAATGGTAGAAGACGCACTTGGGCTCAAAGTCTATCAATACAGAATCAAAGAATCCGAAAAGAAACTCGAGAGAACAAATGAAAATATGAAAGAAGTCTCTATGCTTCGGAGAGAAAATGCACCGCATTTAAACTTCTTGAGGAAGCAGGTGGAGAAATTTGAAAAAGCAAAAGAAATGCAGTCAGAGCTCGGTGCTCTATATAGAGAATATTTAAAGCGTGAAAGTTTGTATCTAGAAAAAGAAAAATCTTCATCTCACGATGAGAAGAATAAAATATCAATAGAATTAAAAGAAGTAGCGGGGAAGATATCAGCTACAGAAGAAGAAAATTCCACCGAAGGCAGCAAAAAGATAGATGAACTTCGCACTCATGAAAAGAAAATAAACGAAATAAGAAGCATCAAGAACGACATGGAGCGCAAGCTCGGGCGCATCGAAGGCATGATCGAAATGGAAGAACATAGGGCACGCCAGGCGCCTGAGGCAGTGGTCATGTCTGAAGTGGAAGTTAAAAGTATTTTAAGCGAAGTAAACAGCTCTATCGAGGAAGCTATCTCCAAGGATGACGTGAGGGAGATCAGAGGTATTTTAGAGAGAATAAAGATAATCTTAAATAGATTTAATAAAAATAAGGAAGTTAAAGAAAACTTTACTGAAAGCTTAGAGCTTAAAAAGACCCGGCAGGAAATATTGATCGAGATGGACAAGATAGATCGTGAAGAGCATAAGATGCTCGACTTCGTGGCAGGACTTCGAAAAGAAATAGAAGAAGAGATGAGTGCTCTTCGAGATCTAGAACGAGAGAAATTTGGCTTAAAAGTTCGCCACCAAGAGCTAGCCTCAGCTCTTGAGCTGATACATATCAAAGAATCAAATTTACGTAGTAGGCTAGAGAATTTTGAAAACGAGATTCGTGAAGGTGTGGCGCTTATCGGGCAAGAGATATTGTCTTATAAGAATTACGAATTACAAGGAGACGCAGAGCTACCCCAAGAAGAATTAAAAAGAAAGATAGAAAGGATCAAGATCAAGCTCGAAGATGCAGGCTTGGGAAATGGTGCTGATATAATGAGGGAATACAATGAAGTCTCCGAACGAGATCAATTCCTCTCAAAAGAGCTCGAAGATCTCACAAAGAGCATCGAATCACTACAAAATCTTATTTTAGATCTGAAGCAGAAAATAGATATAGAATTCAAAGAAGGAGTCAAAAAGATAAATACACAATTCCAAGAATTTTTCTCACTTATGTTTGGGGGAGGACATGCATCGCTTAATATAGTTACCCAAAAAACCAGGAAATACAAAAAAGATACTGATATAGATGAAGATGAAATAGATGAAGAAGTAGTGAGTGAAGATGGAAACCCGGAGCAGGGAATAGACATCAGCGTATCTTTGCCGCATAAAAAAGTGAAAGAGCTGCAAGCCCTCTCAGGAGGAGAGCGGTCCCTTACTTCTATCGCTATACTTTTCGCTATGTCTCAAGTAAACCCTCCACCATTTTTGGTGCTCGACGAGACAGATGCAGCACTCGATGAAGCAAACTCTCGAAAGTATGGCGACATGCTAGAGAAACTTTCTAAGCATTCTCAGCTAGTCGTGGTGACTCACAATAGAGAGACTATGTCTCGCGCAGGAGTGCTCTATGGAGTGACAGTCGGCGCTGATGGTGCCTCTAAACTTCTATCAGTCAAATTCGAAGAAGCCGCTCAGATTGCAAAATAGAAATTTAATTTGTCGTCGTAGGTTTTGTAATAGTTGGAGTAGGTGTTGTGCTGTTAGGTATCACAGCAGGTTTTTCTTCTATAAATTTTATCTTTTCTTCTTTACCTTTTATCACTTGGTCTGGCTTGAAGGCTTTGTTTAGCTTTACGATATCTTTTCTTACTACCATGCTGCCATCTTTGTTTAATTTTATATTTAAGAGCATGCCTTGCATTGTATTTACACTAAATCCTTGATCGAAAATAAAGTTCCCTAGAGAGTAGGCGATATAGCTCTTCTTGTATACTTCTGTATCTTGTATTACATGTGGGTGAGCACCGATGACTATCTTTGCTCCTGCATCCACAGCTTTGTGGGCTAATAGTTCTTGCCTTGCATTGTGCTTAGTTTTATATTCTTCACCAAAATGGAAAGACACTATGAGGTGGTCTACTTGCTTGGCTGCGTTTGAGATGATCTCTTCAAAGCGCGGGTCGCTTGCTAAAAGTATACCAGGTGCTTCGTCGGTAGCCTCCATGTAGAGAGGTCCTTTGTCAGAAAAAGCTAAGAAGCCTATCTTCATGCCATATTTCTCTACGATGGCTGGTGTTTCGGCTTCGGCTTTGGTGTTGCCTCCGCCTGTGTATAATATTTCATTTTCTTTTAGGTTTTCTAATGTATCTGTGAATGCTGCTCGTCCCCAGTCTCCCATGTGATTATTTGCTACAGATAAAACACTCATGCCTGCACCAGCGAGAGCAGGGGCTACACTAGGATTCATCCTAAATGAATAAAGATTTCTCCTATCGGCGCCTTGGTCTGAGGCTGGACCTTCTAAGTTTGCAAAAGAGATATCAGCTTTCTTTAGGGCACTTAATTTTTCAAACAATATAGAGTAGTCGCCACCATAATTTTTAATGACTGAAGATCTGACTCCGCGATCAAGCATGATGTCTCCTGCGAAAGCTAAATTTAGGAAGTCTGGTTCTTCTGGTTCTTTGACCTCAGGTTTTATTATAGCGATTCTCGCCCCGACCCAGTCTGTGTTTGCGTCAGCTTCACCTCCATAATAAATATATTTCTTTAAATATTTTAAAATACTTTCTACGTCATTGTGTCTGTTTTTACTAGCGAGTAATGTGATGGCTATTGGCCTTGTACCTTTTTCCCCAAGAGGTAATTCGAATATGGATACGACAGTTTGCTTGGCTGCATCAGTGTATCCACTTTTTCCTCCTATATATCCATCATCACCTAAGAATTGAGAAATGTTTGACCAGCTATGCCTTTTGTTGTTAAAGCTTCTCTTGGTAGTTATGTCTAAGATATCTTTTTGGTTACCTTTTAAATATCCTACTAGTCTAAACATATCAGAAGCCGAAGATTTGTTGTTAGAAGATAGTCCACTAGGATCATCAAAAGAAGTGGAAGCCATGTTTAGATTTACTGCTTGTTCATTCATCTTCTTTATAAAATTACTCCTACCAAAATGCTCCGCGATGACTTCTGCAGCATCGTTACTAGATTCTAAGAGTAGAGGATAAAGTAAGTCGGTAGTTTTGATAGTTTCGCCCAATCTTAGCCCCCCGTTTTTACCTAGAGTATTCAAAGCCTTTGATGTTACTTTTGTGGTGGTTGCTCCTGTGCTAGTGATGTTCTTCGCGACTAGGGCAGTCATGAGCTTCGACATAGAAGCGATGGGGAATTTGTCATCTGGTTTTTTGGCTAGGATAACTTCACCAGTGTTTAAATCTCCTACTATATATGCCTGCGCAGAAACTTTTGGCTCCCCGGTAGAATTTTTATTTACATAATAGTATCTAGAATCAGTGATTTCTTTTTCTGGGGCTATGAGCTGTATCACAGCGGCTTGGTTATTCACTGGTTCAGCTTTGTTTGTATTAGTATCGTTATTTAAAAATGCAAGAGTAGAAGACACAAGTAAAACTCCTACTATTAAAGATAGTACGACCCAGAGTCCAATTTTAGTTTTTGTTCTTAAAAATTCTTTCATATTGTTTAAATCTTATACTAAGACATAATCTATGGTTTTCTTCTCTAGGTCAACCCCTCGCACTTTTATCTTAACACGATCACCTAGCCTATAGACTTTTTTCTTTTTTTGACCTATCAACTCCATCTTTTTCTCATTAAACATATAAAAGTCATCTACCATATCTCTCACTCTGACGAGCCCTTCACACTTTGTCTCTTTCTCTTCTACATATATGCCCCATTCAGTGATACTACTGATCACTCCTTCGAAAACTTCTCCTGTGTGAGTAGACATGTATTCGACTTGTTTGTATTTGATGGATGCTCGTTCTGCATCTGTAGCGCGTTTTTCTTGCTCGGAGGAAACTCGTGCAATCTTTTCGTACTCATAGAATTTATTTTCTTTAGTCGATTTATGATCTAGAAAATCTTGTAGAAGTCTGTGGACGATGATGTCCGGATATCTTCTGATAGGAGAAGTAAAATGAGTATAGTAGGGGAATGCGAGCCCGTAGTGTCCTATGTTTTTTGTAGAATACACAGCTTTTGCCATAGATTTTATCACTGCACGATGCACAGTGTCTGCCTCAGGCTTACCCTCGAGGCTTTTTAGGAGTGCGTTTATTTGATGAGTAGGTATGACTCCACCCACTAGTGATATTTTGTATCCTAAATTCTTTAAAAAATGGGCGAGGTCCGCCATCTTTTCTTGGCTAGGTAGGTCGTGCACTCTGTAGATAGATACTCGCTCATGGTTCTGCTCTTCTTTTTTAGTCCCCGTTATTAACTTTGCTACCTTTCTGTTCGCGAGCAACATAAATTCCTCTATGAGTTTATTTGAATTACCTCGTTCTTTTTTTATGATATCTATAGGCACACCGTACATGTTTAAGACAAACTTTACTTCTTCTTGGTCGAGAGAGATAGCACCTTCCTTAAACCTTTCTTTGGTGAGTTTTTTTGCGAGGTCGTTTAGTATGGCAAGCTCTTTATGTAAAGGTTTGCCTTCTTTCAATATTGATTCTTCCGCTTCTTCATAGGTAAATCTCTTTTGTGAATGTATGACTGTGCGCCCGTACCATTCACTTTTCACATTCGCATTTTTATCTAAAACAAAAACTGCACTCATGGTCAGGCGGTCTTGATTTGGTACTAAACTACATAAATCGTTTGAGAGTATTTCTGGGAGCATGGGTATGGTACGGTCGACTAAGTAAACAGAAGTACCTCGCTCGCTCGCCTCTTTATCTAGCTCACTACCTGGTCTGACATAATAAGATACATCAGCTATGTGGACACCCACCTCGTATTCTATTTCTTTGCCATTTTTTATTTCTGTAAATGATATTGCATCATCAAAATCTTTTGCATCTGACGGATCGATGGTGAAGGTGAGAACTTTTCTAAAGTCTCTACGACCAATGTGGTCAGTATCTTTGATGCCCCCTTTTTGTATTTGGACGGCTTCTTCTTCTACTCCTTTTGGTAGATCAGAGTCAAAACCTTTTTCCATGGCTATGGCATGCATCTCTGCATTGTTCTCGCCAGCTTTACCTAATATTTTTACCACATTACCAATAGGTGCTTTTTTTGCATCTTCAAAAGAGAGTATTTCTACAAACACTTTGTCTCCTATTTTTGCACCAGATAAGTTTTCTTTTGGGATCAAGATATCTGTATACATCTTTGGGTCATCTGGTTTGAAGAAAATGACACTGTCTTCTTTTTCAAGTACCCCAGCAAACTTTGTCTTTGCACGTTTTATGACTTTTGAGACTTCAGCTGTCTGCCTACTTTTGCCTTTTGGGTGATATATTATCTCTACTGTGTCCCCATGCAGGGCAGTATGTAGGTGTTTAAAGTCTATCTCCGGGTCTTTATTCTTATTCTTTTCTTCACCTATGGCTACATAGCCTGTACCCTTGGAAGATATAGAGATAATGCCTTCGGCCCTAGATATAGCTTTCTTTGCCACCTTGCCCGTAGGCCCACTTTTGCCCTTGTTTTGATGTTTTGGTTTTTTGGTTTTCACCTTATAAATATAGCATAAATTAGACCATAATACAGCTTATTTGACAATAGTATTTTTCTGTGTTAAGATATAAAAAGAGGTAAATATGAACATTGAAACAAACAAAGTTCGCCACGAGGCGAACTTTCAAAAGGCAATTATTTGGCTTAAAAGAGTCGGGATAGTTGTAGGAGTTTTTTTTCTCAGCATTACTGTTGGGAATATTTCTTACTGGGCATTCACCCAGTTGCTCAACTGGCTTTTTTATTAAGCCAAGGAGGAAAAATGGACTCAAACTATGAATTCCGTCCTATGTGGGCGGACAACTTTCCTAGCAAATATACTGCTGGGGAAATTTTCTTATTCCTCCTTTCGTTAGGCGGGATGATTTTTTCTTTTTTAATTTGGGTTTTTAAATAAAAACTCAAGGAGACTTTATGAAATACATGGGTGGGTTGGTCCGCCCCGCAGGACCAAAAAACAAGAAGGGGATTTCTCCTTTAGTTTTTATTTTCTGGTTCGTTTTTGGACCATTAATCGTAGGCGGACTGTTTTTAGTTTTTCAGTGGATTTTCTAAAATTATGAAAAAAATTCACATATCTTTAAAGCGTTGCCTTTGGATTGCTCCATCGCAACGCTTTTTTCTTTTAGTTTATCCACATTTTGGAAGAAAGTTTTATTTGTGATAAATTGAAAATAGAGGAGGCATTGAAAAATGAGAAGAAATCAACATGCCCCAGACGGGGATCTGTTGTTCATATTGTTTTTACTTTTAATTTTACTCATTTTTTGGAGGTATTCCTAAAAATGAGTGTTTATCTAAGGCGTTTTTTTGTTAACCAGACAAAAAAACGCCTTTCACTTTTTATATTGCAATTATTTGCTAGTGTGTTAATTTGAGTTTGGAGGATTAAAAAATGGAAAATCAAGATAAACTTTCGATCACCCTAATAAAGGGTGGTTGGTATTTTCCATGGACTCTGGTGTGGACACCAGGTCCACTAACGCTTGTTTTCGCAGTATTTCTTCTTGCAGCGATAGCAAGCCTTATTTACATAACAAGAAGATTCTTTGGCTGGAACTAAACTAGCCATTTTATATTTTATTTTGGCGTCGTTTTTTATTTTTAAGACGACGCCACTTTTATTGCATTTTATAAGATTTGTGTTAAACTACAAAAATGTTAAAAATAAGACTTCAACGCATAGGGCGCAAGAATGATCCATCTTTTCGGGTGGTTTTGACTGA
>CAYHIX010000027.1:0-8759 GCA_964356875.1 uncultured Candidatus Saccharibacteria bacterium | reverse complement strand
TACAAAGAGCCCAAAGACCATGTGGGGTAAGGGTACCGGAGGAAGAAAGACTCGAAGCCCAAAGAAATACTCAAATGTGTTTATAGTCTCAAGAAGAAAAGTTGGAAAGAAGAAATAAAAATAAAAAAACACTCTACGAAATAGGGTGTTTTTTTATTGCAGATATCTAAAATCTGTAGTATAAAGATTAAAGAACATATACCTTTGTAAGGTAAATTTAAAGTGTTCTTTCTTTTTTTTGTTTAAAAATATGCCACGAATTAAGAGATCTCTGAAGAGTCTTAAGGGGAAAGGAAAGTTTCCTTCTCGTTTTTTAGTTTCAGTTGATACTGCAGCTCAAGCTGCAGACGCACGGGTGTTTTCACGCACTCGTAAACAATTATCAAAAATGAATAAGCGGCAAAAAAAGAAACAACAAAACGCTGAGCTTTAATTCAGCACAACAAGAGCCCGGTCGCAGAATATCGCGACCGGGCTCAAACTATTTTTACTGGTTATTTTTTGTTATACTGTGCTTATATGTCGTGGGCACTTAAAAGGCAGATTATTTATATACTGATTATAATACTATTCTTTGGCGGTATGGGTTTTCTTATTGCTTATCCGCAGTTTACAAAGGCACCTACATGTATGGATGGAAAGCAAAATGGAGACGAGACAGGAGTGGATTGTGGCGGCGGGTGTGCTAAAGCATGCATAGATCAAGTAGACGATGTCTCAGTGCTTTGGTCTAGAGTGTTTAGAGTTGTACCCGGAAGGTACAATGCTGTAGCTTATCTTGTGAATCACAATGAAAATACTGTAGCTAGTAAAATAAATTATCGATTTCGTTTTGCTGATGAGAACAACATATACATAGGTAAAAGAGATGGTAGTACTTATGTGCCACCAGCTGGGAATTTTGCAGTATTTGAGCCAGCTATAGATATGGGGAATTCTACACCGGTTTTTGTGTCATTTGAGTTTACTGAAATCCCAGACTGGACTTTTGTTTCAGAGACCAAGGTGAACCAAGCCAAGGTCCTCATCTCTAATATTAAACTCATAAATGAAGATACTGCGCCAAAGCTTTCAGCCACAGTCACCAACGACTCTCTTTTCACAATTCCAGATGTAAATTTTATCGCTATTTTGTATGATGCATCCAGGAATGCGGTGTCAGCTAGCAGTACATATGTGGATATTCTAAATGCAGAAGATGTTAAAAACATCACTTATACATGGCCAGAAAAGTTTGATGCGAAGGTGGTGGCACAGGAGATAATACCCATCTATAATATTTTTTCTGTAAAACTAAAATAAAAATGGCAGAAAAGGTTATCAAAAGAATAGATTGGCTTTTAGTTATTTTCATCTTTCCGATAGTTGTCTCTGGGCTTGTAACAATGAAAAACTTTACCGCTCAGGAAAATAGTGGGGTGTTTTTTAATAAACAAATTATCTGGATAGCTATTTCTTTTGCAGTTTTCTTTATCTGCTCTTTTATTGACTTTAGATTCTTAAAAAGGACAGATTTTTTGGTTTCAGCTTTTTTGTTTACTTGTTTTATCCTTTTTATGCTGTTTGCTCTTGGATATGTTTCTAACGGTGCAAAAAGTTGGTTTAATTTTGTGTATTTCTCTTTTCAGCCAGTTGATATGATGAAGCTGGTTCTGATCTTGATCTTAGCTAAATATTTTTCCAGGCGACACGTGGAGATAGGAAATATTCGGCACATATTTATTTCAGGATTTTACGCATTTGTACCTCTTGTTTTAGTATTGTTACAGCCAGACTTTGGATCCGCTATGATTATCGGACTTATCTGGCTTGGCATGGTCTTGGTATCAGGTATCAGGAAAATGCACTTGCTTTTAGTCTTTGGCAGCGGAGTTCTTGTCTTTTTATGCTTGTGGCTTTTTGTATTTGCTCCATATCAAAAGGCACGTATTATGAATTTTATAAACCCTCTCGCAGATGTGCATGGTACAGGGTATAATGCCCTGCAGTCTACTATCGCCGTAGGGTCTGGGCAGGTGCTGGGTAAAGGGGTTGGCTTCGGCACTCAATCAAGGCTAAAGTTCTTACCCGAGCCGCAATCTGACTTTATTTTTGCTGCTTTTGCCGAAGAGTGGGGGCTGGTAGGAGCATTAATAATTCTTATTCTGTATAGTTTAGTAATTTGGAGAATTTTAACTACGGCCATGCTGGGGGCAAGTAATTTTGAGATACTTTTCGGCATGGGTATAGCGATATTCTTTATGAGCCAGATATTTATAAATATAGGTATGAATATAGGTATCATGCCTATTACTGGTATCCCTCTACCACTTATGAGCTACGGGGGGTCTCATCTACTTGCAGAGTTTACAGCACTTGGTATATTGATGAGCATGCGTAGGCATTCTAGGATTGCTCATAGAGACAAAATGAAGAATGAATTTTTAGGAATATAATTTATCCCAATATGGAGTTAATAAATGGAAATAAAATAAAAGAAGAAATGTTGTTGGAGATAAAAAAAGAAGTAGCAAACTTATCTTTCCAGCCGATCTTTTGCGATATCTTAGTAGGGGACGACAGAGCCTCTGTTCAATACGTAAATATGAAAGCAAAAATGGCAGAATCTGTAGGGATTAAATTTCACAATGCCAATTTCCCAATATCCATCACCACTGAAGAACTAATAAATGAAATAAAAATCTTAAACGATACTCCAAATATGTGTGGGATAATAGTCCAACTTCCAATACCAGAACACTTAAACAAAGCAGTGATTTTAAATGCTATAAATCCGAAACTCGACGTAGATTGCCTCGGGGAGGTAGCGAGCGATTTATTCTATGCAAATAAAAGTAATATTTACCCACCGGCAGCCAGTGCTTGTATGCAGATATTAGATTCACTAAATCTAGATTTGCATAAAGGGCCTGAGGGAAAGAAAATCGTTGTTTTGGGCCAAGGTATGCTTGTCGGTAAGCCAGTATCTGCTCTTTTGAAATTTCGTGGGATAGAACCACAAAATATAAATAAAGAAACGGAAAACAAAGAAGGCATAATAAAAAATGCAGACATCATAATATCGGGGATAGGCCAAGGGAAATATATAATGGGTGATATGGTAAAAGAAGGTGTGGTTTTGATAGATGCTGGGACCACAGAGTCAAATGGGGGAATAGTGGGTGATGTAGATCTAGAGTCTGTAGAAAGTGTGGCTAGCTATGTATCACCAGTGCCAGGGGGGGTAGGGCCAGTCACGGTGGCGACTTTATTGTCGAACGTATTACAAGTAGCAAAGAATTTAAAATAAATACAAATATATGGTAGATTTAAATAATGAGATTTTCTATTTTTTTTATAGTTTTGCCCACCAGTCTTATTTTCTAGATCACCTGATTATTTTTTGCGCAGCATATCTGCAGTATTTGGTGATTTTGCTAGCAGTAGTTTTTCTGTTGTTTCATCATGAAATACTGCCTTCAAATAACCCACTTAAAGAATTTAAAAAAAAGTGGTATGAAGTTTTAAGAGTATTCTTTTCAGGTATTTTTGCTTGGGGCATCGCCTTTTTTTTAAAATTATTTTTTGAGATGTTAAGACCTTTTGAAGCATTACCAGGAGTCAATCCACTTTTTTATCCTACTGATTATGCTTTTCCATCTGGTCATGCCACATTCTTTTTCGCGTTAGCTTTTTCTTTATTTTTTAATCATAAAAAGATCGGTACTTTGTTTTTATTACTTGCATTGATTATTAGTATCACCCGGATTATGTCAGGAGTTCATTTTCCTTTAGATATTTTAGGTGGTTTTTGTATTGGTTTTGTCGTTAGCTATTTTTTCAAACATAAAATATGAATATTCTTCAGGTAATTTTGTTAGGTATTGTAGAAGGTATCACGGAATTTTTACCCATTTCTTCGACTGCGCACATTGAAATAACTCAATACTTTTTAGGTATAGTAACAACTGATTTTACAAAAAGTTTTCAGATAGCGATACAGCTTGGAGCAATAATGGCTGTAGTATTCTTGTACAGAAAGAAATTATTTTCTTCCCCATTTATTTATTACCGCAACATTCTTATTGCTTTTATACCCACTGGTATTATCGGTTTTTTGCTGTATAAGATTATCAAAACATTTTTATTAGGTAATATTTTTCTTGCGGCGGTGATGCTATTTCTAGGTGGGCTGGTCATTATTTTTTACGAACGCAGGGAATCTAAAAATAAAAGCGGAAGCAAAGAGATTCCAATACAAACGATAGAAACACTATCTGTTAAAGAATTGCTGGTTCTTGGTACTGCGCAGGCCTTGGCTGTGGTTCCTGGGGTTTCACGTTCCGGGGCTGTTATTATATCAGGACGCATGCTCGGGCTTTCTCGAATTCTTATCACTGAATTTTCTTTTTTACTTGCAATACCAACTATGCTTGCAGCTACAGCTTATGATTTATTAAAATCAGGGTTTTCTTTTACATCAATCGAATGGGGAAGTATTGGGCTCGGTTTTGTAGTTTCATTCATTACCGCATTTTTTGTTGTAAAATGGCTTATTGATTATATTAAAAATAATTCTTTCTCAGTGTTTGGTTGGTATCGTGTTTTTCTGGGTTTATTCTTAATTCTCTTCTATTTTCTCTAAAAAAACTTAATTTTGTATTAGTTGCAAATTCGTTTAAAAACGTATAGAATACCAGGATATTATGTGGAATAAAATAAAGGGAATATTAGGGTCAAAAATATTTAAGAGGACCGTGCTGGCTCTATTATTGCTTGCTATTGGTGCTAGTGTTGCATTTTTTGTATATAAAACAGAACCACGACTCAATAAGAATTTTGAAACACAAAGAGAATTTTTTAAGAAATTTCCTTTTCGTCTAGGCCTTGATCTGTCAGGGGGTACTCATTTGGTATATCAAGCAGACGTGTCCGCTCTGGATTCTTCTCAAGTGGGGGAGTCCATGGAGGCACTTCGTGATGTCATCGAACGTAGAGTAAACCTATTTGGTGTTTCTGAACCAGTAGTGCAGATACAACGCGGGAGTTTTGTATCCGGCGGTAGTGAAAAACTCATCATAGACCTACCGGGAGTTACTGATGTAAAAGAAGCGACTGAAATGATAGGGCAAACTCCACTCCTAGAATTCAAAACTGAAAGAGCAGAGGATACACCTATTACCATAACTCCAGATGAAAATGGCCAACTTGATTTAGGAAATATAAATTTAGACAATCAATTTGTAGCTACAGAGCTTACAGGCAGGTACCTACAGAAGACTGTTTTGGAGTTTGATCCAAATACTCGTGAGCCTATCATAAGTATTCAGTTTAACGAGGAGGGGACAAAGCTATTTGCTCAGATTACTAGAGAAAACATAGGGAAAAGAGTAGCTATTTACTTAGACGGTTCTCCTATCTCCACTCCAGTAGTGAGAGAAGAAATACCAAACGGACAAGCCGTAATTTCTGGAAGCTTTACTCCAACAGAAGCAAAACAGCTCGTAGGTAGGTTAAATTCTGGAGCATTGCCTGTACCAATATCACTACTATCTACTCAAACCATAGGAGCGACTCTCGGGGATAGCGCACTTAATGCTGGAGTAAAGGCTGCTATTATCGGATTTCTTTTAGTAGCATTGTTCTTGATACTTTGGTACAGGTTGCCAGGACTTGTGGCTACAGTATCTCTATGTATTTTCATTGTCATCATCTTAGCGCTATTTAAAATCATTCCTGTCACACTTACTGCTGCTGGTATCGCTGGATTTATTATATCTATCGGTATTGCAGTGGATGCCAACGTCCTCATCTTTGAAAGAATAAAAGAAGAGCTAAGATCTGGGCGTACTGTGAATGACGCCGTGAAAGTTGGTTTCTCTAGAGCCTGGCTTTCTATTCGTGACTCAAACACCTCGACTCTTATCACTGCTCTTATCCTTTTCTGGTTTGGAACTTCACTTATCAAAGGTTTTGCTTTAACCCTAGGACTCGGAGTTATAGTATCTATGTTCACTGCTATTACTGCTACGAGGATTTTCCTAAGCACCCTAGGATTTATAGGAGAAGGTAAGGTCGCCCGTTTCTTGTTCTCAAGTGGTTTAAGTAAATAATAAAAAATATGTTTATCATAAAATACAAAAAAATATTCATCGGAGTGTCTATAGCATTAGTCGTACTTTCTTTAATTTCGCTAATAGTTTTTAGATTAAATATAGGTATTGATTTTAAGGGTGGAGCTTTATCTGAAGTGGTTTATAAAGATGTAAGACCAGCGCAAGAGGCACTCTATCCTTCTTTAGAAGCATTAGATCTCGGCACTGTGTCATTACAACCTACTGGCGACCTGGGCTACATAGTAAAAACTAGAGATATAAACGACGCGGAGCACCAAGCACTACTTAAAACTCTCTCTCAAGATGATGCTACTACTCTAACTGAAGTAAACTTTAATTCCATCGGTCCATCTGTAGGGCAGGAGCTTACCAGAAAAGCAATCATAGCCATCGTACTTGTTTCTCTGGCTATCATTACTTTCATCGCTTTTGCTTTTAGGAAAGTATCTGAAAAAGTTTCTTCTTGGAAATATGGGGTTATCGCTGTAGTTACTCTTGTCCACGATGTTGTTATATCTGTGGGGATATTTACTGTGCTGTCTCATTACAATGGGGTAGAAGTGGATACTCTCTTTGTGGTGGCTATACTCACCATTCTTGGACTTTCTGTTTCTGATACTATCGTTATTTTCGATCGTATTCGAGAAAACTTAACACTGAATCCTAAAGAAGATTTTCATAATACAGTCGGTAAGAGTCTCGAAGAATCATACGTGAGATCCATCTCTACTTCACTCACAGTGATACTGGTATTGCTTGCATTGGTTTTCTTTGGACCATCAAGTACAAAATACTTTGCACTTATGCTGACCGCTGGTATGTTTTTCGGTACTTATTCTTCGATATTCCTCGCATCTCCACTCCTAATCTTGGTCCAAGAATGGCAAGATAGTAAGAAAAATTAATTATATTTTGGAAATTCTGGAGGCGGCCTATTTTCCTCTTCTATTTGAGTTATTACTGATCCGTTTGTTTTAACCCAAAAATCTCTCGGCTGGAAAGTATAATACTTATTGTATTTAAGCATTTCTCTACCTGTGTCAGCTATTTGTTTTAGGTCATTGACTGTTCCAATTTTAATACCAGAACGATCGTCACTAGATAAAACAAGTTTAATAGAAGTACTTGGTGTTATTATCAGTTTTTCTTGTTTCCCTATAATTTTTGCATAGCGAAGAGTGTAGCCAATTATAGGTTTACCATTTACACATCTAGCTGTATTTGGCTTGTTTACATCGCATCCAAAATCTTTTATGGCTTCTTTTTCTGCTTCTTGTCCATAGAATACTTTTTCTGATACAAACGTAACAGTTGCACTATTGTCTTTATTTATTTCTACTGATTCTAGATATCCAAATTTAACATCTCGAAATACTCCATTATTAAGAGGAGCATTCTCTTTATCGATGGGCTTGTGTATTTCTATATAATTACGTATCTCGTCTAATTGTGGTTGGTCTATATCATAAAAATTATTTTTATCTCTTGCGAAACAGCTCGTCCCAGTTTCCTTTACTATTTTAAAGGTATTTAGGTCAACATTAACGCTCGTAACTATTTTATCACCAATATATATTCCATTCTTATCTTTTTTTATTTCGCATCCTATATTCCAAGTCAATGATTCTAGATCGTAATCGTGGGGTTTGTTATTTGTATCATAATATATTACGCGATTACATCCCTGATATAAAATGTTATTATTTTTATAATAACTACGGCCAAAACTCGGTAAGTCCTTAAAAGTCTCTTTATTAATTTTTATATTTTGATTATATTCATCTGCACAATATATAGTTTCACTATCAAGCATTACAAGTGCATTATCGGTAATATGAAATGTAAAGGGATTTACCCAAATGGGTTCATAAGTGGTATAGCTAAAAATAAAACCACCGTGACTGACTGACTCATAAATTCCAAGAGGGCCATAATAATATCTATTTTTTCCATAAAAATCCACCTCGTTCTTAACAGGTATTTTATCTAAGGTGGTATTGTGGTCAATATAAAGTGCAACTATTATTAATATAGGTGCTAGCGGGATAAGTAAAATTAGCAGCCATTTTCTTCTCATTAATGTAATTATACTGAATAACTTATTTTTTGTCATTAAAAATGCATACTTATTCTTGCGCGGGGATGGGGTGGTGGGACCTCTGACTCGTGCATTTTTGAAGTAAATTTTAGGAATTTACATATCGTTTGAGTTGTTATATAATTAGGGTATGAAATACTTATTAATAATTCCAGCAGTGTTAGTGGTTTGGGGTATATTTATTTATAATAGTTTTGTCAGTTTAGTAAATCGCACCAAGGAAGCTTGGGCGGATATTGAAGTTCAGCTAAAGCGTAGGTATGATTTGATTCCAAATCTAGTAAATACAGTACAAGGTTACGCTACTCACGAATCAAGCGTATTTGAAAATGTCACTAAAGCTAGAAATATGGCTATGGGGGCAAGTGGACCAACAGGTGCTCATGCTGAGGCAGAAAACATGCTTACTGGTGCTCTAAAATCACTCTTTGCAGTTTCTGAAGCTTACCCAGACTTGAAAGCGAATCAAAACTTTTTAGCATTACAACAAGAACTTTCTGATACAGAAAACAAGATCCAAGCAGCTAGGAGGTTTTATAATGGTAATGTTCGTGATTTAAACATCA
>CAYHIX010000026.1:0-9837 GCA_964356875.1 uncultured Candidatus Saccharibacteria bacterium | reverse complement strand
GTCCATTTTCAAGGTTGTCATATTTGAGTGCCAATGTGACGAGCTCTTTTATGTTTTCAAGTCTTTCTATGTCTTCTTCTGTGCCATTTAGTAAAGTATCTTCGATACCGGATTTTTTTATGACAAATTTTATGACTTGGCTTGCTTTGTCGTTTTGTATTTTTTCTCGCATTTCTTCTAAGTTTTTATAAAAATTACCTATCTTTATTCGAACTTTTATTGGAAGTTTCTCTGTATCGTTTGCAAATATTTTCGCCAGAGTCACTTTCCCTATCCCCCTTGCTGGGAAATTAATAACCCTTTTTATATCCCCTAAACTTTGTGGATTTAAAGCAGCACGCAAGTATGCGAGCGTGTCTTTTATCTCTCTTCTTTCGAAGAATTTTATGCCGAGCACTTGATAAGGCACATTGTATTTCAGCATGGCTTCTTCGAGTGCTCGTGATTGGAAATTAGCACGATATAATACTGCAATTTCGGACAAGATGTTTCCGGACTCACCACGAAAATTTCCTGGTGAAAATTTCCTCTGTCCGGAGCCGTCGCTCCTACCAAGGGTTCCCTCGTAAACATCTTGTCCTACATCTATGATTTCTAAGATTTTTGTCGCTACAAAGTCTGCTTCATCTGCTTCGTCGAGTGCTTCATATAGGCTTATTTTCTCCCCCGTTTCATTTTTAGTAAATAGGTTTTTGTCTGGTCTGTATTTATTTTTCTTTATGACTACATTTGCAGCCTCTAATATGTTCTGAGTTGATCTATAGTTTTGCTCAAGCATTATGATCTTTGCATTTGGATAATCTTTCTCAAAATTCAAAATATTTTTCAAATTTGCCCCACGCCAAGAGTAGATGTTTTGATCTGCATCCCCCACTACCACTATGTTTTTATTGTTTTCGGAAAGTAGTTTTGACATCAAGTACTGCACTTCGTTTGTGTCTTGATACTCATCTATGTGGACATACTCCCATTTATCTTGGTAAATTTTCCTGATTCCTTCGTTGTCTTTTAACAGTTTTGTAGCTTTTAGTAACAGATCATCGAAGTCTAGGGTGTTCTCTGATATCTTCTTTTTTTCATACAGATTCCAGACACGAGCTGTGATCTTCGTGAGTTCACTTGCGGCACTTTCAGCAAAATCACTAAGATGTACAAATTTACCTTTTTCTCTCGAGATTATATTTTTTATTTTCCTTGGCTCGTATTGCTTTGGATCTATGTCGAGCTCTTTTAATATTTCCTTGATCATGCTATTTGCATCACCCTCATCCAAAATAGTGAAATGCCTCGTGAGTCCTAGCAGCCTAGCATTTTCTTTTATTATAAATACTCCGAGTGAGTGAAAAGTACTCACAAAAGGGCTGCTATTCTGTTCTTCTACGCCACTTGAATTTCTTTTTATCTCGTTTATTATCCTCTCTCGCATCTCTTTTGCAGCCTTATTTGTGAATGTTACAGCCAGTATTTTATCAGGAGAGACCCCTTCTTTTATCAAGTTTACTATTCTGTGAGTTATAGTTTTTGTCTTCCCCGCCCCTGCTCCAGCTAAAATAAGAAGCGGACCATCTATATGGATAGCCGCTTCTTTTTGTTCATTATTTAGTCCTTCTAGGTGATCTTGCATTTATCCATACTAACATAATTTAAAAACCTTACACATTTTTGTGTAAGGTTTTTAGGGGAGTTATTTATTCTCTAGGTTAATCTTTAAATTCTTTATTTCCTCTAGTTTGCCTTCCTTGGTGAGTTGAAGTATACATCTTTCAAGGAAAGTATGTAAGTTCTCATCTCCAACGGCATTAGGCTTCAACCCTGCTTTTTTCGCAAGTGTGTTTGCATATTTTACTAAAGGATCTGTTTGATCTATATCTTTACCTATATAATTTGTGGCCAAACCACTTCCTGCCTGTGCATTAAACTCACGAATAGATCTACCTTTGTATAAAGTACTTATCTTGGATTTGTGGACATCAAAAGCCTCGTCTAATTTCTCTTGTGGTAGACCTTTTTCTGTTGCAAAAAGAGTTTTCTCTGCACCAACTTTCCTATCCAATATAGTGTCCTTTTTCTCAACAGGAGCATTATTTGCATTATCACCTTCGATGCTCTTCTTGTTCTCTACTGCTGGTTCTGCTTTGTTTATATCATTCTTGATTTTATCACTTAATTCTTTGGCCTTTATTTCTTCAGGAGTAGGTTCTGGGGTTGGCTGCGTTTTTATTTCAGAAGTTGTAGGTTTTGGTCGCTTTTCATTAGCAGGATCTATCGCTTCTCTTGGTATATCACTAGCTGTTGCTGGTGGTTTTGTGCCTTCTGTATGGATTACAGTTTCCCCAGTTTTTAAAGTTTCTGTGCCCAGTTCTATCTTATTCCCGCCTGTTTTCAAGGTCTCAGTCCCCGTCTTTATTGTCTCTCCTCCTGTTTTTACTTTATTCCCATTGAATTTTTCTTCTATTCTTGCTTTTGTTTTAGATATTTTTTCTTTATCTTCTAATCCTCCACCTGTTACTTTTCTTGGCTTTCTTGTGGGTTGTTCAGCATCAGTGCCTTTTGGTTTTTCAACAGGTTTAACTTTATTTTCCTTCTCCATAGATTGTGCTCCTTTCTTGTATTCGTAATCTTCCAAATCTTTTTCAAATTCACCTCCCTCGTTATTGATGTTTATTTTATCACCAAATTTTTCTGTTACGGTAATCTTGCCTTTATCATCAAACCCTAACTCATAAGCTACTTTCCCGGGATTTTTTACCCGTACTTCATTTCCAGCAGCATCAGCATATCCTGTTTTCAGCGCTATATCATGAGCTTTTGTTTGAGCAAATTTATGTAAGGCTTTTGCATCATCTACGTTACCTGTAAATCCAAATTTCTTTGGATCTGCCTTTATTTGCTTTATAAATGCATGTTCGACACCCTTTCCTTCTCCTACGATCGCATTTTCCAAAACCTTGTCTGCTTTTGCTGGATCTTGTGGTGGTAGATTTTGTTCAGTTTGTGCCTTCTTAGCAGCTTCTTCTGCTTCTTTTGCTATTTGCTTGGCTACTTCTGGGTTACTGTCCCCTCCCTGATCTAAAAGCTTCTTACTTTCTTCTAGTGCCTTTGCCTCATCTTGTCCAGTTGGAGGTGTTAATGGTTTTACATTTTCTGATTTTTCTTCCGGAGCAGGATTCCCCTTAAGTTTATCCCAAATTTCCTTTGCATTTTTTCCAGCATTTCTCTCCATTTCTTGCTGATCTTTTGCCTGCTGTATCTCAGCTGGCTCATAAATTTTATTTGCAGGTGTTGGTGGCTTTACATTCTCAGTTTTTGTAGATGTTTCTACATTCTTAGCTGTAGGGTCGGATGTTAGTTTCTGGTTTCCATATACCCTCTCACCATTTTTATCTAAATGGTATGTTTTTCCTGATTTTGGATCATAAAACCACTTATCATCAGCAGGAGATTTTATGAGGTTATTTGGTGGCGTTAGTGGTTTTGTGTCACTTTCAATAGTAGAATTTGTACTAGTTTGACCATTGCTGCCTATTAATCCTACGCTCTCAGCTATGTAGCGTGCTAAGTATCCCACACTAGCAGCACCTACTCCTACAGCCACTCCATATAGGGCTTGTTTATATAAAAATGCATGCTGTGCTTTTGATGCTTGTCCTGATAATTTACTGCTCATGTGTTCAAGCAGTGCATCTATTCTTTTCGTTACTTCTTCGTTGTTTTTACCATCGTTTAATTCTTTTGCAACTAAAGCATCCTTAAGTGTATTTATAAGTTCAAATTGACTTGTTACAGCAGTTTTATTATTTCCAAAATTCACCTGACCTTTTTCTAGTTTATCTTGTGTGTAGTCTATTCTAGCTATTAAAGAGCTCAGTTTTTTTGCTTTTAGTTCATCGTTCTTTGTTGTTCCTATTTCTAGCAACAGTTTTTCTAATTTTTTAGTTAGGTCTTCAGATTTTATTGTTGTGGTTAGTTTTCTCTCAACTTTTTTTGTTTCAGTCAAGAACTCACCACTCTCTCCTTCTTTCCAATTTTTATTGCGAACAAGCTTTCCATCTTCATCGTAGATAAATTGTTCTACTTTTGCTTTTCCCATAAGTTCACTTTCTTGACCGCGTCTTGCATCTTTTTGTTTATCTAATAGTTGTTCTCTTCCTCGAATCCATCCTCTAATTCCTCCAGTCAACGCTCCTACAGCAAGACCAACACCAAGTGCGCCTCCTGTCAAAGGTATTAATTTTGAAGCTGTTCTAGCTGCAAAGCCAGTCACTGCAAGTCCTCTATTTATCATATTTGAACCAGTTGCTGTATTTAGTACACCAAGACCAGCTAAACCTTTATCTTTCCAGTCTGCCTTGTTTGCAAAATTATCCAAAACTTGTTCGAATTCAGGGTGGGTAGTCAATAACTGCTCCATTTTTATAGCGTTATCTATTTTAAGCATTTCAAAAGTCGCAGCACCTTTTGAGGTTTCTTTTGCTTCATTAATTTTCAAAACCTCATTTCGCGCTTCTTCGTATTCAGCTTTTGCCTTTTCATATTTTCTTTTATTTCCTCTTAGGATTTTGCTTCTTTCTTGTCCCCACTCATAAGGTATTCTGCAAAAATCTTCAGCTTTTTTATTGAATTCCTCAAAAGCCTTTCTCTCTGGAGTTCCTTTTTTAAATTCATCTTCATCTACATACATTGTGTATAATATCCCTTCCTCATAATCATCATCTTCTACTTCGTTGTCGTCAATATAAGTTAATCCAATCTTTTCATCCTTAATTTTATTCACTAGTAAAGCCAGGTCATTTTTTATAATCTCTTCAGATGTTTTTCTTATGTCTGTAAAGATTTCTAGTTCCATGTTTTTTACGGTGATATCTTTTTTGATAGATTCTTTAGCTGATGTTTTTGTATTTCTTACCCATGTCATTATTTTCCCAGCATGTTTCCATACTTTGGGATCTCCATTTTCTTCCACTTTCTTTTTTAAGTATTCAGAATATTGAGTCTCTGCGTTTGCTTTCACTAGATCTACTATTCTCCTCTTTAATTCTTGAGTAACTTTTGCTTTTTGTAAATAGTCTAATCTTTCATATCCCGCAGGCTTTAAGTCTTCGATCATTTTTTCGATTTCAGCTTCTGGGTTTATTTTTGGTATTTCAGATTTTTCTTCTTTCGGTTTATTTTTATTTTCTTCAGTTTCTTTTTCTTTTCGTTCTCTCTTTTCCTTTCTCTCACGAGCTAGTCTTGCGAAATAACCTTCTTTTGGCTCGTCTTTTTGTGTTTCACCCTCCTTTTTCTCTATTCCTTTTCCAGGGGTATAAGTCACATCACTATCTTCTTCTTTTGCATTTTCTTCTACCTTTATTTCTTCTTTTTTACCTAGTTTTATTTTTGACCACAAACTTTGCTTTGGTTCGCCGTATTTAGCTTTATCGGCTTGATATTGTTGGAATTTTTGATTAGTAGAATTGAGCCATTCAACAAGCGTTTTACCTCCTGGTTTCAAATGATTATCGATCAACCGTGAAATAAGCCCTTTCTTTACTTCAGCTTCGGTGACACCTTCTTTCTCCGCTGTTTCTTTTATTAGTTCTTCTTCACCTGTAAATTGACCTTTTTCATCTAGTGGTGTTGGAGGTGCTGGAGAGAATATTTCTTCCTTCTTAGGTTCTTCTGGAGTTTTCACTTTTTCTTGCTTTTCAACTTTTTTTGTATTCTTTCTTTTGGTTTCTGTTTTAATGGTAGTTTTTTCTTCTCCCAATGTTTTCTTTTCAGGATTTTCAAGCTTTTCTTCTGTTTTGGTAGGAGTATTCCCTTCTTCTTGTTTCAGCATTTCCATGGCTTGCTGCACTTCTTTCCTCGCATCTTCGAGTTTTTTATCTGAAGCTGCTTTGGCTTCTTGAATCTTTTTTAGGTTCTCGTCGCTTTCTGGTTTATTCACATTGTCCATATTTATTTTCATAGATTTATAAAATTAATTTTTAATTTTTGTTTCCCTTTTTAGAAAGTATCTCGTCTATTTGTCTTTGAAGTTCTTGGTTTACAAGTGTTTCTTCTTCTATGATTTTTTGATTTTTCTCGATGATTTTTCTTAAGTTATTCATTGCTTCTTTCCTTTTTTCTTCTGCAGTTTTTTCTTTTACTTCTTCTTCTGGTATTTGAGGTGGAGCTATCTCTGCTTTTTTATTTTCTACTTCACGCTTGATTTCATCTGATTTTTCATAAATAGCATTGAGAACATTTTTTTCCATCACCTTCCATCTTTCGTTGCCAATTTTTACTCTAATTAAATCAGGGAATTTAGGAATGTATTGTGTTTCTATTTTTTTGAATTCTCTTAATTTATTATCTATATAAATACTTGAAATTCTTTTACCTGCACCTATGTCTTCTTCGGCTAGGTTTTCGTATAATAATTCTTTTACTTTTTCACGAAGGCCTTCTGTTTTAGTTATATAATTCAAACCAATCTCACCAGACATGACTTTTAGAATTAACTCCTCTAATTTTTCAGGTGGTAGAGTTTCTTCTGTGTTTTCTTCCTTATTTATTTTCACTAACCCGTTGCTAGAACGGATTATATTAAGAAGTTCTTCTAGGTTGTTTGCACTTTTGACATTTTCTTCCTTTAACCTTGAATTATCTAAAGCTTCCTCTTCTTTTTCTATGGGTTCCTGCTGTTCAATAGGTATAATCATTCTTTGGAAAGGAGGAGTTTCAGACTCATCTGATTTTGCAGAATTTAATATTGGCAGAGGTATACCACGACTTTCACAATAATTTCTAATTACCTTAATTTGACTCAAGTAATTTTCAAACATATCAACATAACTACCATTTCTTAATTTTTCATTACCATAACCGCCTGTTTGGTCTGCGTCCTTAGTCTTATATTCATATGCTGGTACACCTAGATCTTCAGGATTAACCCAAGTCTGCCTAATCCCAGTAGATTGTATTTCGCTATTATTTTCTATGTTCCCAATCCAAACTCTATTGTGTTTATCTCTGCAGAATGTATATGTAAGCGTGCCATCGTTTGATGGGATCGCCTCCATTTGCACATCTCCCTCATAAGTTTTTGAACTTTGACTCCATGTATACATTACTTTACTTGGGTCAAAGTTGGGGGCTTGAGAGTGGAGCAAGTTTATTTTTTCTGGAGATATTTTCTCATGATCAATTTTCCTTTTATCTTTTGGTATTGAAAAATTTCCTAATTTTACTGGTTTTTTATTAACTTCTATAACATAAGTTCCTTCATAAAGTTTATCAGTGTTGCGAGCAGTTCCAGCAAATATTAGATTTGGGTTCGCTACTTCTAAAATAGGCATACCGTCTTTACTGATCTCCGCTAAGGCAACTTGAGCTTGCACAGGTAGTCCTATGCTTTCTTCGTTATAGCCTTTTCCATAGTGATACATTTCATCTTCGAAATAATCGGGAATATATGTTGGTAAATATCTCCAAACTCCCTGTGAACCACTAGTATAATATGAACGAGCGATAAAGTCTTCTCCTTGTTTTACATATCCGACTACAGCCATACGACTTCTGCTTAGTTTGTATGGAGATGAAGTAAAATATATTTCTTTACCATCCATATTTACTTTATATTTTGGTAGTAAGTTATTTTCTCTCAAAATTTGAGCAGTTAATCTTTTACCATGAAATTCATCCCCATGAATTTCAACTTTTTTGAAAATTTTCTCTGATTCTTCTTGTGAAATTTCTTCCAATACCTGAGTAGGTGCTTTTCGTTCTTTATTTTCTTCTACAGCTTTTTCTTCTGGAGCAGTAAGACTAATCTCTCCATTTTCTAAACCTGCCTCTATTTCTGCTTGAGTGAAAATTTTAGGGGGGTTGAATGGACTTTCGCCTGGAATTTTAAATCCATATGAATCTTTTGGGTTATTATTTAAATGCGGCAATAGTTCCCACTTAGTCCCTAAGTGATATATGAAACTTCCAGGGGCAAGCTCAAATGAACCAACTTTCTTATCATCTTGGATTACCTCTTCTTTGTTTTTTATCTCCACAATTATAAGCGCGCGGTTGTCACATTTTGGTGTGGATTTATATCCATCAGAGTACACTTGTTCTTCTTTTATCTTAGAATCAGCAACTCTATTTGATGTAGCAATTATTTTCTCCTTATTTGCCATGCGTTTACCGCTTTCATCTGAAATTTTTTGGAAGAGTTCTTCTGGGGTTAGGTTTTCTTCTTTCCACATTTTACTGATCTCATCCGGTGTGAAGTTGTCTGAAATACCATCAGACATAAGTAAAACTAAATCCCCATCCTCTACTTCTTGGTCGTCATATTTTTTAACCTGTTCAAAACCATTGGGAGAAATTGGGTTAGACACTCGATTCCTCATTGGGCTTATAAGGGCTTGATCAGGGGTTATTTGCCCAGATTGTAATAGTATTTGAACTAGAGATTCATCTTCTGATTCAAAACGGATATCTCCATCCTTTTTGATTATAATTAGCCTACAGTCTCCCGCTTGTCTTATTTCCAATAGTTTTCCATTTGGTCCTTCTTTTAATTTTGCAGAAATAAAAAGAGCACCACCATTTGTGATGTCTTTGTGATTCCTCATTTCTTGTATAGCATCTTGGATAGCTGTGTCTATATCACCATGTTTCTTTGCTATTTTTTCGGCAAGTATTTGTGCTGATAGTGCCCCCTCACTTTTTCCTGGGACTCCCATGCCTCCCATTCCATCAACAATAGCAAAAAAGTCCTCATCTCCACGGACGACTACTCTATCTTCATTTATCTCACCGTAGTTTATTCCCTTATCTGTGCCCGCTATTATTAGATCTCCACTTTCGAGCTTTCCCTTGCATGCAGAATCAAAGAGACTCTCCGCCCCTTCTCCATCTAATATGAGTTCTTTGTACAGACCTTTATCGAGCTCGTTGAACTGCTCTGTTAGTTGTTTTATATTCTTACCTTTTTCTATCTTTGGTAGATCTTCCATATAATATATTTGTATTGTTCAATATATTATACATTAATTTTTTAGAATGTGTCTATCTACCAGCACCTATCAAGTATTTTCTTGGGTTGTCTGATAGGTCTACGAAGTCGTCCACGGCCTCACGGAGTTTGCCGGAAGTTGATTTGCCGAATGAAAGTACCTCTACTTGCACTCCTATTGTCTGTAAATATTCTACAAGGGGCACATAGTCTCCATCTCCAGAAGCTATAACTACGCAGTCTAGACGAGGAGCCATCTTGATAGCGTCTACTGTTAGTCCGACATCCCAATCTCCCTTTTTTGCTCCACCAGCAAATATCTGTAAGTCTTTTGTTTTTGTTTCGATGCCGAGCTTAGCTAGTGCTTCGAAGAAATTCTTTTCATCTCCGGCTTCTGTGGTGATGACATAAGCTACTGCTCGTACGAGCTTTCTACCTGCGACTGCATCTTTTAAAACCGCACCAAAATTCACCCGTGCCTTGTATAGGTGACGAGCTGAGTGATAGAGGTTTTGAGTATCAATAAATACCCCAACCCTTTGTTCTTTATGTTTTATTACTGTCATATATTATATTGTAGCACAAGGAGAAAAATAGAAGAAAACAAATCTATGCAAGATCCATCTTTTTCATGAGCGCGTTGTAGCGAGTTTTACTTGTCCTTTCTAGGTATTTTAGGTGAGTACGTCTATCTGCCACCATCTTTATAAGACCTCTCCTAGAGTGGTTATCTTTTTTGTGTTTCTTTAAATGTTTCGCTAATTCGTCTATCGCAGCAGAAATGACAGCTACCTGAACCTCTGGAGAGCCAGTATCTGTATCGTGTACTTGATTTTTCTTTATAATTGTCTGTTTTTTCT
>CAYHIX010000025.1:0-10032 GCA_964356875.1 uncultured Candidatus Saccharibacteria bacterium | reverse complement strand
CTGTGTAGCTATTGGCTGCACAGTTACTTCCGTTCCAGGTGCTGTTTGCGGCACAGGAAGATGTGACAGTTTTTTGATCAAGTAATATGGCATTGTTGTATAGATAAAATGTTGCTGTGTTGTAAGGGATAGTAAACGCTTGAGTACCACTATTACCATTTGCTGGACTTGGTGTACCTGTAGGACTTGTGACAGCAGAAGTGCCTACTGGATTTGTAGTAGACCAAGAAAACGTATTTGTACAAGTACTTGCTCCTAATGCAATAGTACATGAGGTAGATCCTGTGATGCTTCCAGAAGGTGCTCCTGCTACTGATACAGTTACACTGTCTGATGCAGTACCAGCAGCGTTGTTACAGTAAACTGTATATTGAGTATTTGCAGTTAAAGCTCCAGTAGAGAATGTTCCCGTTGAACCAGTACCATGACCTCCTGAATCACAAGAAGTAGCATTTGTGGAAGTCCAACTAATAGTAGAGCTAGCTCCATATGCTATTGATGCTGGAGATGCTGAGACTATTACTGTTGGTGGTGGGACACAGATGCTTCCACTCCAAGTAGTTCCGGAGGTACAGGAGGCAGTAGAAGTAGATTGTCCTAATAGTTGACTGTTATTATATAAATAAAATATTTTAGTTGGATATGTTACCACGAAAGATTGTGTCCCAGAATTTGCAGTCGCCTCTGTGCCGGAAGAGCTTGTAACACTAGAAGTCCCGACTGGATTAGTGGTACTCCATGTTACCGATGCACTACATGTAGATGCTCCACTTGCGATAGTACAAGAAGAAGCAGAAATTGTTCCTGAAGGATTAGGAGGTAACTCGTAAATTGCAAGAGAGGTTGTACCAGATCCAATTATAGGACCTGATGGTGGAGGTGGATTTACAATTGTAGTGTTTATATTAAATGAAACCGAACTAGTATCTTGTGGTCCACCTCCGATAGCACCATCTGTCTCATTGTATGCATCAGCCTTAATAGTATAACTGCCGCTAGCCCATCCAGAAGTGTTGATAGTATTAGTTATAGTAAAATCACTAGGCCAACAAGATAAAGGATTGACACACATTTGTGAATTCCAAGTTTTTGAAAACATTGTCGCCCCCGAACTACTAGTAACTGTATAAACAACTCGCGTAAATGTTTCCTGATAACCAGAACCACCACTTGGATTACCAGCACACCAATAACTGGTACTCCCTGTTATAAACACAGGAACACTAGATGGATCGGTATATGAACCAGACGGAGAACTTATAGAATTAATGGTAGGTTGGCTCGCGTCTTCTACTTGACTCCTAGGGTCACAACTTGCATATACTGTATTAGTACTAGGTTCTATGTATACCATTGAAACTAATAATATGGATATTAAAACTGTAAAATTTAAAAGTTTAATTTTCATAAATTAATTCCCTTGTCCGGTAACTGTTATAGTTTGATAAATTGCTCCACCACCATAAGGAGAGAGTTGTCCTAGCGGTACAGCTCCTGTATTCGAAACAGTTAGATTGACTGAATTACCACAAGTAACAGATGGGTTGGAAAAAGAATACGTTATGTTAGAAAATGAACTTGAAGCACTTAGGTTACTGATAGTTCCATTGAAACCACCCACACAATCTGGGGTAACTACAAATACCGAATTACTGCCTTTGTCCACAGAAGCCTGTCCGGGGGTTATGTTAAATGAAAATCCAGGAGGTGGCCCACTGACTATTAACTCTCTTGAACAACTATTGGAAACTCCGCCTCCGCTTGCAGAGAATGTTATTGTGTATGTTCCAGGGGTTGTAGAATTTGTAGTAGATAAGGTGACTGTTGTAGTAGCTCCAGGCACAGCTCCGTTGTTTATATAGGAAACAGTAGGTATCGTACCTGATAATGGAGATATAGATGTAGAAATAGTTACTGGACTATTAAAGCCGTTTGAAGGTGTTGTGGATATGCTGTAGGAAGCGCTAGCAGTAGTTGCTATAGTCTGAGTAGGCGGAGTGCAGGTAGTAGTAAAAGAAGGCACAGGAGGAGTAGTAACATTAAATCCTATATTTACTACTCCAAAATAATCTGAACCATAGCATCCACCACCACCATAATTACAAGAGACATCTGTCTCCCCATATATACCACTATCGCTTGCACCAACAGTATATGTACTACTACCACCCCCAAATAAGCCTAAATTATAATATGAGTTTCCAGTTTCATCAAAAATACCTCCACCAGACATAAAGGCTGTAGAGATAACACAGTCTGGACCCTGTGCGCTAACAGAAGCATTGATGCTCAGATTATCCCCCACATTAACATCTAATGTGTCATAAGTATTGTCAGTTCCCCCTGTATATTGACTAACAACAACGTATTGAGATGTCCTAGTATTAGTAGCTTGTATTTCTATTGACCCATAACAACTATTACCATCAAACTGGGCCTTGACTTCACTTATGTCAAAAATATTATATAAAAATGAGGAAAGCAATAGCACAGCAACTGCAATCCCACTAGTTATAAATTTTTTGCTGAAAGTTTTATTTTTCTTTATCATAACTATTGTGGTTCAACTCTAACTATTAAAGATTTTGTTAATGAAATATCTACGGTACCTATGTTCATAGAAACCTGTATATAATAAGAATCTTTTGTTGCTGCTAGCATTTTGTAATTTTCTTGATCTAAAGAAGCACGAACTTCCCAGTTGTTTTTTTTGAAATAATCTTGGTAGATTTTAAAACTTTCGGCTAAGCTTTTTTTAGTTTCAAAGGCTCTCGTTGCCTGGAAATGTCCATCAGAAGAAGTAGCATTATAATTTTGAGTTATCTTAGCTCCTTTTTCTATTGGAATATCTTCTGGAAATAATTGCGGAGCTCGATCAAGAGGAACTTCTGCTTTGGCAATATTTACTTTGGGTACTTTATTTTTATTAAATTTAAGATGATAGAAAGCTGAAAAGAATATAACAGCAAGAATTAGAAAACAAATGGCGATAATTAAATTCAAATGAGTTTTTATGTAATTCATATTTTATACAATCAGATTAATTTTTGACTTTTTTTAATTATACTTGATTAATATTAATTATAATATCACATAGTGTGGATAAGTCCGAAGCAGGACACATCTTGCATTGACATAAAACCTGTGATAATATTTATTTATATGAGTCCTGTCCGAAACAGGGCTTTTATTTTTAGAAAAATAAGAAGCGTGTCGCGCTAAATCGACTTGCACGACATGATTTCGCAAAATCAATATTTTTCTTATCCCGCCAAAAGCGGGGCAAAATTTAATAATAATTAGTATAAAACCAATGTTAGACTTAAAAACATTCAAATCAGCATTAGAACAACTAGAACAAGATAGAAAAATACCAAAAGAAAAGATCCTTGATGCGATAGAGCAGGCCATGGCTGCAGCATACAAGAAGGATTACGGTAAAAAAGGCCAAATAATAAGGGCTAAATTTGACCTTGATACTGGAAAAACCAACTTTTTCCAGGTAAAGATAGTGGTTGATGAAACCATAGCTATACTAGAAGAAGAAGACAAAAAAAATACAAAAGAAGACTATTCTATCAAAGATGACGGTGATGAAAGGGTGTATTTCAACGCAGAACACCACATAATGCTAGAAGATGCAAGGAAAATCAAGAAAGATGCCCAATTAAACGACGAAATAGTCTTCCCGTTAGACGCAAAAGACGATTATGGCCGAATAGCTGCTCAAACAGCAAAACAAGTCATAATCCAAAAGATTCGTGAGGCCGAAAGGGTCTCTATTATTGATGAATATGGCACAAAAGAGGGAGAAATCATCTCTGGAGTAGTCCAAAAGATAGAAAGAGGCAATATATATGTAGATTTTAACCGTGCTACAGGGATATTACCCGTAGAAGAGCAGATCCCAGGTGAATTCTGGGAAAGAAGTCGCCGTATTCGTGCTTATCTTTACTCAGTGGAGGACACTCAAAGAGGTATAAATCTGCGTCTTTCTCGCACACATCCTAAATTTATAGAGAAATTGTTCTCATCAGAAGCCCCAGAAATTCAAGCTGGAGTAGTAGAGATCAAGTCCATAGCCCGTGAAGCTGGTGCTCGTTCAAAGATAGCCGTACATTCAAACGATGAACACATCGATGCTGTAGGGTCATGCGTCGGACAAAAAGGTACCAGAGTAAACACAATTACCCAAGAATTAGGTGGTGAAAAGATAGATATTATCCCTTGGTCTACTGATCCAAAGGTATTCGTGACTAATTCCCTGTCTCCAGCAAAAGTCCTATCTATTGAAATAGATGAAGCTGACCACAAAGCTATAGTGGAAGTGGCTGATGATCAGCTATCACTTGCTATTGGTAAAGGTGGGCAAAATGTTCGCCTAGCTGCCAAGCTGACTGGATGGAGAATCGATATCAAAGGCGATGGAGCTATAGACCCAGAAGCAACTTCAGATGAAGATACAGAAGAAATAGTTGAAAAAACAGAAGAATAGATCTACAATAAAAGATATGGCAAACATAAATCATAAACCCTCAAAATACATGCTGAATTTATTACATGTAATGCCTTCATTTGTAGAAGGAAAAACAGATGTAGTAAACACTATTGTAGAGATAAACACTGGGACTATTAGTAAGTATGAATTGATAACTGAATCAGGGCAGTTAAAGCTCGACAGAGTTGGTTATTCATCTTTAGCTTATCCTTTCACATATGGGGCTATCCCCCAAACATGGGATTATGATAATGATCCTTTAGACATATGCATAGTAAACGTGACAGAACCCCTAATCCCCGGCTGCTTAGCAGAAGTCAGAATAATAGGAGTAATGAAATTTGAAGATGATGGAGAAATTGATGATAAAATTGTCGGTGTTTTAGCAGATGACAAAAGAAGTGAGCATATAAACTCTATAGAAGACCTTGGTGAACACTTCAAAAAAGAAACTTTGCACTTTTGGGAATACTACAAACATTTAAAAAAGCCTGGGACCGCTAATCCTAAAGGTTTTTTTGACAAACAAGAAGCTGTAAAAATAGTACAAGAATGCGAAGAAAGATATAAACAAATCTATCTAAAAAAATTTGAATAGCTAACTAATGAACGAAAGGAAAATAGTGTCCGTGTAAGCATTCCCTGTTGGTTGCGTCATTCTATAATATGGTATAATTGCGAGGGAAAGGTTTGATCCCTTTCTTTATATTATTATTATTAAGTTTTAACTTTAAAATTATTATGAAAAAATATTTAAGTTTATTTATTGTTTTATTATTAGTAGGTATATTAGGTGTAGGTGTGGCTCAAGCAGAAACTAATGTAAATCTTGGTGCCGAAGGTGAGGTGAAACTCGAAGGAAGTGGAGGAAAAATTCAGGAACTAAGAAAAGAGTTACAAGATAAGAGAGTTGAATTAAAAACAGAATTTGATGCAAAAAAAGCTGAGTTCAAAGCAAAAATAGATGCATTGCGAGCAGAAGCAAAGGCAAAGATGGAAGCCTTAAAAGAAAAAGTTAAAGAAGAAAAAGACGAAGCAAAGGCAAAGATAAAAGAATTAAGAATCACTGGTAGAGAAAAAGCATTAGAAAGATTTGATGCAGCTATCGCCAGGATGGATACGTTAGCAGATAAAGTAAGTCTTCGTATTACAAATCTTGAAGGTAAGGGTGTAGATGTTACTGCAGCCAAAGCCTTTGTAGTAACTGCTGAAGCAAAAATAGATGCAGCAAAAGCAAAAACCACAGAAGCCAATGAGCTACTTGCAAAATCTGCCGATCAATTAACAGCAGAAGATAAAACAAAATTAAGAACTTTGGCGCAAGAAACACAAGCCCTATTAAAAGATGCTAGAATGGCATTAAAGGATGCTGTCAAATCTCTTAAGGATGCCGTAAAAATAGAAATAAAAGCTAAAGCTGAATTGAAAGCTGAAACAAGCACGGAAGCTGACACACAATAGATATAAAATTATTTATTAAAATTAACAAAAAATTATGGACACAGAAAAAAAATCAAATGGAGCTATCATAGGTTTAGTAGTTATCATTATTATTCTTATAATTGGTGGCATCTATATGTGGAAAAGTGGTAAAGATACACGCACTACAGAAACAATAACCACAGGAACAGAAGTAGCGCCACTTACAGAGCAAGACTCTACAGACTTGAATGCCTTGGATCAAGATGTAGAGACAGTTGATACAAATATCGAAGCGAATGCTATAAACAGCGTAGAATAGTTTAAAAAAATCACAAAAAGATACCCAAAAGCCCGTCACCTAAAAGTGGCGGGCTTTTGACAAAAAACGCCAAAAAATATAAACTGGAGCTCATGGAGATAAAAACTAATAAATTAGCAAATAGTGTCATAGAAATAGAAGGAGAAATATCTGCAGATGTTTTTGAGGGGTATTTCAGTAAAGCCTTAAAGAAGATAGGTGAAAACGTAGAGCTAGACGGATTTAGAAAAGGTAAAGTGCCCGAGAGTGTGCTTTTGTCAAAAGTTCCTGAAAGCCATATACTAGAAGAGATGGCAGAGATGGCACTAGCCGAACATTACCCAAAGATAATAGAAGATGAAAAAATAGACGCCATAGGTAGGCCCGAGGTATCCATCACTAAATTAGCTAGGAACAATCCTCTTGGTTTTAAGATAAAAACTGCAGTACTACCAGAGATAAAACTCGCAGAATATAAAAAAATCGCCAAAGAAGCTCTATCTAGCATAACTGAGGAAGAAAAAAACACAGCCGTCACAGATGAGGATGTAGAGAATACCATCATGGATATTCGTAAATCTCGTGCACCCAAAAAGCATGTATCGGAAACTGAAGCAGGTAAAGAAGTAGAAAACAAAGAAGAAGAGCTGCCAGAATTCAATGATGATTTTGTAAAAAATCTAGGACCGTTTGAGAATGTAGATGATTTTAAGGATAAATTAAAGCTAAATATAAAATTAGAGAAAGAAAATGCTCTAAAAGAAAAGACCAGACTAAAGATCATAGATAAAATAATAGATGAGAGCACCTTAGATGTACCAGACTTACTCATAGACCTAGAGGTAGACAAGATTTTATACAGAATGCAGTCTGATATCACTACTATGGGGCTAAAATTTGAAGATTATCTAAAACATATCAACAAAACAGTAGAAGATCTCAAGAAAGAATTTAGAGCAGATGGAGAGAAGAAAGCAAAATTTAGTCTTGTTTTAAATGAAATTGCAAAGAAAGAAAACATGACTGTAGATCCTGAGGTACTTCAACAAGAAGTAGCGGCTATACTCGAGCACTACAAAGATGCAGACCCCGAAAGAGCAAAGATGCATGCTGAAAATGTGATAATGAACGAACAGATTTTCAAACTTCTCGAAAATCAATAACTTGAAAGAAGTTGCAAAAAGGTATATCATGTACGCATGTTAATACCAACAGTTATAGAAAAATCACAGTTTGGAGAAAGAGCTTATGATATTTATTCACGACTTTTGCGTGAACGTATCATATTTCTAAGTGGACCTATCGATGACCATACTGCAAACATCATCATAGCGCAGCTTCTTTTCCTCGAATCAGAAGATTCTAAAAAAGATATTTATTTATATGTAAATTCCCCAGGTGGGTCAGTCACTTCCACTCTGGCAATAGTAGATACCATGAACCATGTCAGGCCAGACATAGCTACATTTTGCGTAGGACTTGCAGCCTCTGGTGCGGCTATAGTTCTATCTGCAGGAAAGAAGGGTAAAAGACACATACTCCCAAATGCTGAAGTCATGATCCATCAACCCCTCGGCGGAGTAGAAGGTCAGGCTACAGATATAGCTATCACTGCAAAGCACATACTTAAAACAAGAGATAATCTAAATAAACTTCTTGCGAAGAATACTGGTAAATCTCTATCTCAAATAGAGAAAGATGTAGAAAGAGATTTCTTTATGGATGCTGATGAAGCCAAGAAATACGGAATAATAGACGAGATAGTCACTAAATCTAAAATCCCTGAAAAGAAAAATTAACTAGGAGTTAAATAATTTTTAAATTCCCCTCTCCGTTGCCGGCCATTATGTAGTCGGCAACTTTGTTTTCTACGAGTTGTTCTATTGCGCGCTTTATAGGTCTGGCACCAAAGTCAGGGTCGAAACCCGCAGCAGAAACCTGGTCTATGAGAGCTTCGGTGATTTCTAAAGTAATTTTTTTGTCTTCATAAAGCCTATTTGCAAATTCAGAAAGAAGCAGAGAGGCTATGGTCCTCGCCTGTTTTTGGTCTAAGGGTTTAAAAAGTATCACACTGTTAAATCTATTTAGAAACTCCGGAGCAAATATCCCGGATTGAATCAATGTGTCTATAAGTGCTTTTTTAGGAACATCTGGATTTGCTATAAGTTCACGACTGCCCGCATTTGAAGTAGCTATAATTATAGAATCTCGAAAAGAAACTTCTCTCCCAGAATGCCTTGTGAGCCTTCCTTCATCTAATACTTGCAAGAGAAGGTTCCGCACGAGTGGATTAGATTTCTCAAGCTCATCGAAAAACACTAGCGACAAAGGAGCTTCCTCAATAGCACTAGACAACCTTTCAGTAAAAGTAGTCACCGCTCCATCTTGTGAAAATTCACTCATGTCAAAACGGATCATCGCATTTTTCCTACCAAAGTAACTCTCAGCCAAAACTTTTGCTGTATAAGTCTTACCTACCCCAGTAGAACCCAAGAACAAGAAGCTACCTGCTGGTTTGCTATGGTCAGCTATTCCGGTACGCAGACGCACTAAGGCTTCCGTCACGTCTTTGACTGCCTCATCTTGCCCTACTATCTTTTTACGCATCGTTTCTTCTAATTCTCTTAACACCTTTCTCTCATCTGTGCCTATAGCACCTATCGGCATATTAGTCTTATCAGATATGATCTGTTGTACATCGAGTATGGTGATAGTTTTCCCTAGTGTTTCTAGTTCTTCTAATACAGACAAGGACTTTGCTGGCTGAGGCTGATTCCCTACGAGCCTATCTGTAAGGCGTACTATTTCAGCGAGAGCGTCTTCATTGATAGATATCTTATCTTTATGAGCTTTGTCTTTTAATATGGCTATTGTGTCTTCCGTATTTGTGCCGTCCAGATCCACCTTACTAAACTTTGCTAAAAATTCTGGGTGTGATTTGAGCACTTGATCATAATTTGAAAAGTCAGTAGTAGTGATGATCCCAAGTGAAGGCATGGAAAGATAAGGCATAAGTCTTTCATACATCTCTTCATACAAGTGAATATTTTCAATAACTAATATTATATTCCCTGCTCTTGCTGCTTCGTGTAAGCATCTATCAAAATCCGGTACACTGAGTCCTTCGGCAAACAGTTCAACGACGCGATGATTCTTGATTCCAGAAAAAGAAAGTCCTGATTGGCCGAGCAAACCCAAATGTGACACCAAAGTAGACTTGCCTGTGCCAGCCTCTCCCACTAAAAGCACATTGCGATTTGAATCTTTTGATAAACTACGGGCGATCATTCGCAACTCTTTTTCTTTTCCATACATTTTTTCTGCCGAGAGCCCAGAGATAGTGTGACTATGAGCATTTAGAGTATATGTCTCACCGTAAGACAAAGATGCTCCAAAGCTTGGTAAGTTCTGAAAATACTCATCACTGATGTTTACTGGAATAAAGAAAAATATCGGAAAGAGTAAAACAGCAAATAAAGTAAACAAAAGTCCGATCACTATCAAAAATATTCGAGAGACAAAGCCGAGCACTCTTGAGAATATGGCAAAGACAAATCTCTCAAGTAGAGTTGAGTGTGGTCCTACAGCACTGTCCATTTTCCATGGAGAAAATAGAGTTTGTAGAAGAAGAGGAATTGAAAAAGCGTTATAAGCATAGACTACAAGCCTCTTCCAAGATTGTATCCCAGGGTGCATCTTTATATTCTAGCACAAATGGACAAAAGATAGATAATTTGTTATAGTTCTCTTGTAACTTTACAAATTTATTTTCTTAATTTTTAGTCGGGTTCACAAGAATATCCATATATTATGA
>CAYHIX010000024.1:0-10094 GCA_964356875.1 uncultured Candidatus Saccharibacteria bacterium | reverse complement strand
CGAGGGGCGGGCTGCGAAAATTCTGAGCGACGGCGAAGAATTATTTGTAGCCACAGACTTCTATGGTGTTTACTTTACACTATTAGTTTTATATAATTTAGATATTAACAATCCATTGATTTTTATAATTTTAATTACATGAAAATATTAAAAAGAGAAAAAGGTTTTACACTCATTGAACTCTTGGTGGTGGTCGCTATTATTGGCATATTGGCTTCTGTCGTCTTAGCTTCATTAAACTCAGCTCGAAGCAAAGGAGGAGATGCCGCTATAAAATCTAACCTATCTGGTGTTCGTGCTCAAGCAGAGCTTCTTTATACTGACTGGAGTGCTTATGCTGTGGATGCTACACCTACATACTTTGCCCTAGCTCAATGCGCAAGTACTGCGGACACAATGTTTGCAAATACAACTATCTGGAACCAAATAGTGGCTGCTTATACAGCAGGTACAGGAGCAGTAACATCTACTAGATGTGTCACAACTGCTGGAGGTTATGCCGTAGCTGTACAACTCAAAACTGGGGGAACTGCAGGAGATGCAATACCTGATTCCTGGTGTGTGGATAGTTCTGGAAATAGTAAAGCATACGCTTGGCCAGCACTTGGTAGCATAGCAAGCTCTATTACGGGAACCACTTGCAACTAATATAATATTCTAAATATGTCAGGTTATTTAGCGTGAAGGTATAAGTATATATCTTCGAGTGCGCGCACTGCGTCGCCTGCAGCTATGTTGTTTTGGTGGTAGAGCACATCGGTGCAATCTCCGGCGGCCCATACTCCAGGGACTTCCGTTTTTTGGTTTAATGGATTTATCTTTACTCGGCCTATAGCATCTAAAGGGACCAGGTTTTTTATAAAATCAGTATTTGGTATTTGACCAACTTCTACGAAAATACCAGAAACATTGAGTTTTTTTTCTGCGCCAGTTGTTGTGTCTTTATAGATGAGTCCTTCGACGAATTTTTCGCCGACAACTTCTAAAATATCTACATTTTTAATTGCAGTCATTTTAGGATTTTTTAAGACTTTTTCTACAGTAATTTCATCTGCACGAAATACGTCGCTTCTGTTTAGTAAAGTTACTGACTTGCAATAGGCAAGGAGTTGAGCCGCAGATTCAAACCCAGCGTTTCCTCCACCTATTACCACTACGTCCATGTCTGAAAATAGAGGACCATCACAAGATGCACAGTAGGTGAGTCCTTTGTGTTCTAAGTCATCAGCATTTTTTGCGACTAACTTTCTGCGTCCACTACCGCTTGCGATGAGGATTGTCCTTGAGGTGAATTTATCTCCACTCTCTGTGGTGACTTCAAAAGTTTCGCCTCCTTCTGTCTTTTCAATACTAGAGACTTTTTGCCCTTCTTTTACTTCTAAAGTTTGGTCAGCACCTGTGTTTGCAAGCACATGCTCTTTAAAGCTCTTTGCTAGGTCATTACCAGAAATTTCTTTAGTGCCTATCCAGTTGTAGATTTTTTCTGAGACGACAGATTGCCCGCCCCATTCGGCAGTTATGAAAAGGGTATGCAGTCTTTTACGAGCAGCATATACAGCAGCAGCAGTCCCAGCTGGCCCTCCTCCTATTATTATCAAATCGTAAGTCATGCGAGTATTATACACTATCTAATTGAGTTTTTAAAATATTGACATGGTCTCTCACTAGGCGCATATTTAAAGTGTTGGAAGTTCTTTTTTGGAGGTTTTTATGACTGTTACAAATAGAAAAGCTGACATCGAATCAGCTTTTAGAAAATTTTTAGAAGCTCTCGGTCCTGACGAAACTGAGAAGGTTCGTCTTTACGTGGAAACTCATCCAGAGTTTCCAAAAACTATTGCGCAGATAGTATCTGCGATGGTCCGAATTAAGGACGAACAAAAAACTGTCTCTGAATTAGTAAATGAGGCAGGACACACAGATCACCATATTCCTCTTCATTAAAATTATGGAAAGGTAAAAACTAGACGAGGCAGTTTGTTAAAAACAGACTGCCTCGAATTTCTTGTTATTAAAATTTTAAATTTTATTTCTTCCTTCTTAGGAAAGCGGGGACAGCACTCCAGTCATCAGAATCGTCGTCCACTATGATGTCTTCTACTACTGTAGGTTTTTTAATGAAGTCGTTGTTTGGTTTAGCTATAGGTACTGGAGTGATTGGTGTTGGAGTAGGGTGATGGATTACATTATTTATCTCTTTCTTTGCGACAGCCGCATTTTCTTCTTTGAGTACTGTTTGGTTTAGAGCATTAGTGCCTGTGAAAAGATTCTTCTTTGGCATGTCGGTAGGGAAGTTTGTAGCGATGACAGTGACACGGAGCTCGCCCTTTTTTAATTTTTCATCACGAATAGTACCAAAGATGACTTTTGCATCAGTATCTATAGACTCAGTGATGATCTTCGCTGCTTCTTGTATTTCTTGGATTGTAAGGTCTTCACCACCAGATATAGCAAAGAGTACTCCACGCGCACCGTGTATGGATACTTCGAGAAGCGGGGAATTTATAGCAGATAGAGCCGCTTTTTCTGCGCGCTTGTCACCGGAAGCAGTACCGATACCCATAAGAGCGCTACCAGCATCTCGCATCACAGCTTTAATATCTGCAAAGTCTACGTTGATGATACCTGGAGTAGTGATAAGACTAGAGATACCTTCGACAGCTTGGCGAAGCACATCGTCGGCACTAGCGAAAGCATCTTTAAAGTTTGTCTTCTGATCAGAAAGTTCTAAGAGTTTATCATTTGGTATTACGATAATAGCGTCAACTTCTTTTGACAACTCATCGAGTCCTTTTTCTGCTATTTTCATGCGGTGGTTACCTTCGAAGAAGAATGGCTTAGTAGTTACTGCCACAGTCAAGATGCCTTGCTCTTTTGCTGCTCTCGCTACGATAGGGGCTGCACCAGTACCAGTACCTCCTCCCATTCCGCAGGCTATGAATATCATATCTGCACCTTTGATTACATCTTGGATCTCTGACTTTGTCTCTTCTGCAGCCTTTCTGCCCACTTCTGGATCCATACCAGCGCCGAGGCCCTTGGTAAGGTTTTTACCTATGTGTATTTTCTTCTCTGCTAGTGAATGGTGCAGATCTTGAGTATCTGTGTTCATGCAGATAAAGGTGATACCTTGGACTTTTGAGTTGATCATGTGGTTTACAGCGTTTTTTCCTGATCCACCCACACCGATCACCATTATTCGAGCGAAGCTTTCTATTTCTTGGTTTATTTTTGGCATTTGAATTTTATATTAACCCTTCATTAATTTCGGACTTTTATAGACTATATCATAGCAGAAAACGAGGGGTATGCAACTGCCTAGGGCATGAGTTGTTTTATGGTAGATTTCACAATACTTTTGATATTTTTGAAAAGTCCACCGATAGAATTTTCAGAATATCCATCACTATCTTTACCAGCTATTAAAAGTGAAATAGCAGTGAACCATGCTGGGTCACGAAGTTTTGTTTTTGCATTTCCAAAGATGTCTGTAGTGCCGAGAGAGGTAGGTAGCTTTAAAGTAGACTTGGACATCTCCACAAGTTTAGAAATATTCGAACCACCACCAGCGAAGACCACACCAGCCGGTAAAAGCTCTGCTCTTTTTATTTTCTTTAAATGATTTTCTATAGATTCAAAAATATCACAGAGTCTGGCTTCGATAATTTCTTCTAATTTCTTTTTCGAAAATTCTTCTTTTGCTCCACTTTGTAGAGAAGGGTAGGAGCCAGTTTTCAGAGCATCTGCTTTATCGAGCGGTATCTTGAATCCGAGAGCTATGTCGTTTGTGATATCTGAAGAACCGATCTGAAAAGAATGCATTGAGATAAGTGAGCCATTTTCAAATACAGCTAGAGACGTGGTCTCTGCTCCGATGTCGGCGAGAGCCACTCCGACTATCTTCTGTTTATCCGATAATATAAGGTTAGATAAGGCTATAGGCGTAGCTATGACATCTATAGTCTCTACTCCAGCCTTAGCTACTACCCCGAGAAGGTCTTCTAAGTGTTGTACGGAATAAGTCACAAAAAGGGCCTTGGCTTCAAGCTTTGTACCACGCATGCCCTCGAGCCTACCGAGAACATCTTTACCATCAAGTTTAAAATTAATAGGGTATGACTGGATCACTTTTCTATTACTGAGAGTTAAATTGTCTTCACAGTCTTGGAGAGCTCTGTTTATATCAAGAGTAGTCACTTCACCGTTAGCTTTGGAGACTACAGTGCTGCCGGCGCTGTTCTCACTACGCAAGCTCATGCCACTGAGTGATAAAAATGCTCGTCTGATTTTTACACCGGAACTTTTTTCTGTTGCTTCGATTGCTTGTTTGAGTGCTATGAGCGTAGCGTTCTGGTCTACGATGTATCCGTGCCTCATACCCATGCTTGGGGCTTCACCTGCGCCTATGATTTTAGGACTTGTTTCGCCCGCCAAAAATTCTCCTACGATTATTCTTATCGTTTGAGATCCCATATCTATTCCTATCGAAATATTTTTTATCATATTTTTTCTCTGTCTTCTCCATTCTATCATTATGTTCCATACCTTTCAAATGAAGTGCCCCGTGTATAACTAAAAAACCAAGCCATCCTTCGAAATTTTTGTCAAAATTTGGTGCTTCACGCTTTATCACAGCTGGACAGAGCAAAATCTCTCCTTCTTTTTTGTTTAAAGGAAAAGATAAAATATTTGTAGAGTTGTCTTTTTGTCTGTATGTGCGGTTTACTTCTTGAGATTTTTTTTCATCTACGAAAACTATCGATAGGGAATAGTCTTTACCTAAGATATCATCTTTTATTTTTCTAATTATATTCACAAAAGGCAAGCCCGGAAGCTTGCCTTTTGTTTTATTTACGATTGAAAATTTCTCTAAATCCATTGTAAGCTTGTGAAAATTATTTCATCTTGCCGAGCTTTTTTAACTTTTCTATTTCTTTTCTGCGGCCCATTCTCTTTAGTGCGCTCCTCTTCTTTTTAAGTTTAGATTCTTCTCTGATATTATAACGAGCACCTTTTACTTTTCGGATGACTCCTGACTCTAAAACTTTCCTAGAAAAACGACGCAAAATGCTCGAGTTGTTCTCGTTCGGGTTTTTTAATACTTGTATTACTACTTTTGCCATATCCGCCCATATTATCATAAGTCTTTTAATTTTACAACCTTTTTAAGCTTGGTTTGTCTTCCTGTGTAAGTCTGAAAAAAGAGCCACAGTTTTGCTAAAGTCTTTTTCAGCGACTATAAAAGTGAGCTCTGTCGGGGTGGATATCAGCTCTTCTATGTTGATGCGAGCACGAGCTGTGACAGAAAGGAGAGAGAAGAATACGTTTGGCACGTCAAAAACTTCGCTACCAAAAGATACCCCAATGGCTGCTAGGTTTCTGTTTATTACTGTAGGCTTGGATCTAAAGTGTTTTAAGATTTTCTTCTCTATGCTTGATGAGCATATGATATCTAGCTCTGTGGTACCTATGGTAGTAGTAAAAAGGTCATCTTGAGAGACTTGGATCTTTTTGTGTAGAGACTCGAGGTCTTTCTTGAACTCACTGTTGTTCTCATAGATGATTTCTGAGATGGGGAGCTTGGTGTTTATGTTCTTTATCCATACGTCGTGGATGAGTGGTTTGGATTTTTTGAATTCTTTACGCAGACGAGACAGGGAGACTACAAGGGAAGCGATGGTTACTTTCTTTTTAGTGAGATCTTCCACCCTTTTCTTTATTTGGTGCGCATAGCTACTCATATTCATGTAGCCACTCGTGAGTGCAAAGTAAGCCTCTATCTCATTCATTACTATATCTCGGACTATTGGTTGGATTTTGATCATATGGGGATTATATAAAAATCTAATAGATTTAACAAATTGTATAAAATGCACGATCAATGTGAAAAAAATTCACAAAACTCTTTTTAAAAACTAGAATAAAATCAGAGGAGTACAAAACTATGTCAAATCGAGAAAAAGTTCTCGTCGTGTTAGAAGATCAACACGACGACGGAAGCAGAGGTAGTTCTTTAAATGAACCACGCATTGTCTGGAAAGACTCTTTGTCATATTATGCATACGGCAAAGAAATTGATTTTGGGGTTGAATTTGTAACCCCAGACGGTAGAACTTTCATGGTTCCTGAAGGTTCAACTGTCCGAGTTGTAAAGCTTGGAATAAAACCAAGGAACTAAAGATAAGTCGGCGATACCGAAAGGATATATATCGCCGGCTTTTTAAATTGACTTTTGGGTAAAAAAATAATATAGTGTGTTCCCTATGAATCAAGTAATTGACTACATAACAGAAGATAAAAAAGTGGAATTGGAGAAAGAACTTTTAGACCTAAAAGGCCCAAAAAGAAAAGAAATTCTAGATACTTTAGAATACGCTAAATCTCTTGGCGACTTAAAAGAAAATGCTGAATACCATCAAGCTCGTGAAGACCAAGGTAAGCTCGAAGATCGTATTTTAAAAATTGAAAAGATATTACAATCCTGCGAAGTGGTTTCCGGCAAAGGGGGAGGTGATACTGTGGATATCGGTTCTGCTGTTTCTGTTCAAAAAGAAAATACTAAAGATGTCAAAGTATATACTATCGTCGGTTCTGAAGAATCAAACATGGCTGAAGGCAAAATCTCAAACAGGTCACCTTTTGGTGAGGCGCTTTTTGGTAAAAAGAAAGGTGACAAAGTTTCATTTACTACTCCAAATGGTGTGGTGAACTACAAGATAATAAATGTCGCCTAACTATACTCTATCTAGTGCTTTTTCTTGAATCTTAAACATGCTAGGATATACACATGTCTTCAATAGATGAAATAAGAGATGCGAGAATACATAAACTCGAACTATTAAAAGAAAAAGGTATAGATCCATACCCAGCTAAATCTAAACGAGAGATATCTCTAAAAGAGGTGATCGAAAGCTTCGAAACCTTAGAGCAAGAAAAAGCTACTAAATGGGTCTCTGGCCGCGTTATGTCTATCCGCGGGCAAGGGGCTATAATCTTCGTGACTTTGTATGACGGTACAGCAAACTTTCAGATTCTATTAAAAAAAGACACACTCGGGGATGAAAAATTAAATTTTTGGAATGAAGTCATAGATATAGGTGATTTTGTCGAGACACACGGCAGCTTTTTCGTAACCAACAGAGGAGAAAAAACTCAAGAGGCCACAGATTGGAATATTTTAACTAAATCTTTATTGCCGTTGCCTGAGAAATGGAGTGGACTTAAAGATGTCGAAGAACGACACCGCAAAAGGTACTTGGAGTTAGTTACGGATAAGGAAGTTTATGACAGGTTTATTCTGCGTGCAAAAATCATCACTGAAATCAGGAAATTTTTCGACGATCTAGGTTTCCTGGAAATAGAAACACCAATTTTGAAAATTAAATCTAGTGGAGCCATGGCTATGCCGTTTGTCACTCATCATAATGATTTGGATATAGATATGAAGTTACGCATCGCCCTTGAATTAGAACACAAGATGATAATGGTGGGTGGATATGAAGGAGTTTATGAAATAGGAAAGAATTTTAGAAATGAAGGTTCTGATCCTACTCATATACAAGAATTTACAATGATGGAATGGTACAGCGCTTATCATACCCTCGAAGACAATATAGCTTGGACAGAAAAATTATTAAAATATCTAGCAGAGCACATAGTTCAGAAGAATAAATTCCTAGTTTTTGATAAAGAGGGAAATTCTACAGAAGTAGACTTTAGTGGAGACTGGCCAAAGATAAAGTTTGCAGACTTACTGAAAAAATATGCGCAAATAGATATGAGTACAATCAGCGACGAGGACTTAAAGATAGAGGCTACAAAATACGGCATGAGTAAGAATGACTTGGAAAAAACTAGCAGAGCCAATATGCTTGATTTTATTTATAAACACACAGCTCGGCCAAAACTCATAAACCCTACATTTGTCATAGACTATCCAGGAGATTTAAAGCCACTTGCCCAACAAAACACAGATGGCACAGCTAGTGTGGCGCAGCTCTTGATAGGTGGCGCAGAGATTACAAATCAATACGCCGAACTCGTAGATCCACTTAAGCAAAGAGAACTTTTTGAAAAACAAATCGAAGCAAAAGATATGGGGGATGCTGAAGCTATGGAGATAGATGAAGAATTTATAACAGCCATGGAGCATGGCATGCCGCCGATGACTGGTTTTGGAATGGGCATTGATCGCCTGGTAGCTATATTTACAGATCAAAAAAATCTCCGGGAGACAATATTTTTCCCGATCATGAGACCGAGGGAAGCTGAGATAATAAAAGAGAAAGAACTATATGTGGTTTCAGCTATTGTAAATACAGGGATGAAGATGGAGCCGTGGCAAGTATTAAATACAGTAGCACACCTGGCCGCCGCTTTTGGTGCTCGTTCACAAAAGAGCCTTTTTAAATTTGATTCTATTAAAACTCGAGACGATAAAAAAATTAAACTAAATATTCAACATGCAATAATAATAAAAAAAGGTGAATCTTCAGATCAAATAAGGGATATATCAGAGAGTGCACAAAAAGATGGACTAGAGATAGCGCATTTTACAAAAGAAATGATCGAAACTACAAATGATAATAAGGTTGCCGAAAATACAAAAAGTAAAAAATATAAAGACATTGATTTCTTTGGGATACTAATTTTTGGTCCAAAGTCAAAAGTGGAAAAGCTAACTTTTGACCTAGATTTGTATTAATAAATCTACCCAAAATTGAAAACTTCACGAAGTGAGATCTTCGTGAAGTTGTTTTGCGCATGCGCGCGATTTTTTACCCACTGGTAAATTTGGTCCTTCTGTTGCTGGTCAGGACAAATACACCAGTGGGTCTAGAGAAGAGTCGACAAGAATAACAGACTCCATGTTCACCATAGATTTTTTTATCGAATAAGTCAAATAAAATAGCAAAACCTCAGGACGAGGTCGCTGAGGTTTGAGGTGCGCGATAGCGCGATGTGTGGAAAAAACGGGAAGTTTTTGTTGGTATAAAAATTAGTATAAAATTTATATAAATGTTTGTGGACAAAAACTTCCCAGTTATATTTTACTTTCGGAGGAAAGTATATTTGTAATTTAAGTCTAAATAATAAAAAAGTCAAATAAAATAGCAAAACCTCAGGACGAGGTCGCTGAGGTTTGGGTGCGCGATTGCGCGATATTTTACCTCCGTCGGTAAGTGGGTCCGCCTTAATAGGAAGACAGGATTTATGGAGACGGTTTGTCCACCGCCGACGGAAGTAAAGCTGCTACCGCCGTAACAGCATTTTCATTATATATAAAAAGAATCAAAAATCAAATTTTGGAAATATTGGGTATAAATTAATAATACCTCACGAATGAAATATCATTGTGAGGTATTGGATAAGATGTTGACACGATAGTGTCAAATTGAAGTTCCCTAGTAAGGGAGTGAATTGAGTGTCATCGAATACGATGAGGTTTTTTTTCACTCCCTTACGGTTGTTCAATAAATTCATTATAGACCTTCCCTAAAAAAATGCACTAATAGTTATCCACAGGTACAACATTGGCGTTATTTTCTGAGTGGAATATAATGTAAGACAAGTGGGAAAAAGTGGGAAAAATGGTTTTAAGTTTTTTAATAAGAAAAGATAGAAAATTATGTTGATAGGAGAATACATACACACAATTGATGATAAAAACAGAATGTCTTTGCCAGCAAAGTTTCGAAAAGAACTTGGCAAAAAGATCATCATCACTCCTGGGCTTGATCAATGCTTGTTTATTTTTACAAGCAAAGAATGGGCAAAGGTGAGTAAGAAACTCTCTGATCAATCAAGTGATCTTTCTTTCTTGAAAGCAGACCAAAGAAGTTTTAATAGATACATGTTTGGTCGGGCAGCTGAAGTAGAGGTGGATTCTATAGGCCGTATTTTACTTCCTCCTTTTTTGAAAGAAAAAATAGGACTCAAAAATACAGCAGCGATAATAGGAGTCGAAGATAGAGTCGAAGTCTGGAATGAGAATACTTGGAAAGAACAGAAAGATATCATGGAAAAGAGTGCCGAACAATTAGCAGAGAAGTTAGCAAGTAGGGGATCTTTGTAGTATGGATAGCGTACATAAG
>CAYHIX010000023.1:0-12016 GCA_964356875.1 uncultured Candidatus Saccharibacteria bacterium | reverse complement strand
CTGCGGGCGATGAGAGAATCGAACTCCCGACATCGGTTTTGGAGACCGAAGTTATACCACTTAACTAATCGCCCGAATGCACTTTAAACAACAAAAAACGACCCTTATGATCGTCTTTAGTTTACCAGAAAATTGCACAAAAATCTATTTTTTGATTTCTTTATGCTTGGTAACTTTTCTACACCATTTGCAATACTTGTTGAGCTCGATCTTTTTAACGACGAGTTTCTTGTTCTTGCTGGACCAGTAGTTTATATGCTTACAAACTGTACAGGCGAATTTAATAAGTCTATCTTGTGACATGGCTACATATTAATACAAAATGAGTAAAATTGCAATACCTTTATTTTACAGTAGTTTTTAGCTTCTTTTCTCTGTTAAATCTCTCTATGGCTAGATCTATAAGCCTATCTAATAGCTTGGTCTGAGGTAGTCCACTCTTTTCCCAGAGCTTTGGGTACATGCTGATATTTGTGAACCCAGGGATGGTATTTATCTCATTTACGAATACTTTGCCATCTTTTGTAACAAAACAGTCTACTCTACCGAGTCCTTCGCAGTTTAGTGCTTGAAATGTCTGTATGGCTAACTCTTGAACTTTCTTGGCTATTTTTTTATCAATTTTAGCAGGGATTTCAGCTACAGACCCTTCGTCTATGTATTTTGCATCATAAGAGTAAAATTCTTGGTTGGCTATTATTTCTCCTGGGATAGAAGCCATAGGGTTTTCATTACCTAATACCGCACACTCTATCTCGCGTCCAGAAATATTTTGTTCGATCACTATTTTTGAATCAAAGCTAAACGCTTCTTTCACAGCTTTTTGAAACTCTGCTTCATTCTTTACTTTACTTACTCCTATGGATGAGCCCATATTTGCTGGCTTGATAAAAAGCGGCAAGCCGAGTTCTTTTTTTATTTTATTAAAATTTAGTTTGTTGTTTTTGTCTCCACCCCTTACGGCTATGAATTTCCCGATAGGTATGCCGGCATCTCGGAGGAGCCTCTTCATGATGTCCTTATCCATACCGACAGCAGAGCCGAGGACTCCAGGTCCTACAAAAGGTACCTCTGAAAGTTTCAAAAATCCTTGCATACTACCGTCTTCTCCAAATGGTCCATGCATGACAGGGAAAACCACATCCACTTTCTTTACACTAGAAAAATTAAATTTGCCGTCTTTGGGGATTTTGATAGGTACTATCTGATATTTGGTTTTATCCAATGCAGCTATTACGTTCTTTGCAGAAGCTAATGACACTTCATGCTCAGCTGATTTACCCCCAAAAAGCACCCCTATTTTTAATTTTTTATTTGCCATGTTTTACAGTATACTCTCGATTTATTTGCTTTGCAAAAATGCACTTTCTAAATCTCGCGGGAGGTTTGTTAGGTGTTCGTAGCCATCTTTGGTGATGAGCACCATGTCTTCGATGCGCACACCACCAAAACCTTTGATATAAATTCCTGGCTCTACCGTCATCACGCAACCGACGGGGACGGTGTCTTCACTCTTTGGGCTGAAGCTTGGCCATTCGTGGATGACAGTGCCTACTCCATGCCCGAGTCCGTGTTTAAAATTGTCAGGGTATTTTTTTTCAATAAAGTCTCGTGCGACTTTATCTATCTTGATTCCTCTCCTCTCTCCACTTTGTATTTTTTCTAATGCTAAGTTTTGAGCTTTTAACACAGAGTTATATATTTCTATCTGCCTCGCGCGTAGGGCTATGTCCGAGGGTTTATCTCTTTTTGCTTTCGATGCATCACCCCAGAAATATGTACGCGTCATGTCCGAGCAATAATGGTTTACGGTGGTGCCAATATCAAACATCACTAAATCCCCTTGTTTTAGTTTCGTCTTGTTTGGTACATGGTGAATGTTTGCGGTGTTTTTGTCAAAGGCGACAATGGGCGGGAAAGATAAAATCGGTGCCCCATGTTTTACAAAAGATTTTTTCACAAAGGCTTCTACTTCAAGCTCTGTGATACCATCTTTCAAATACCCCAAGGCTTCGATCAAAACTTTTTCGCTGATCCTTTGCGCTTTGATGATATCCCTTAATTCTTTTTTATTTTTAACTGCACGAACTTCATGAATTAAACTATTTTTCATCGTTGTTTTCCATTTTTTCAACTATAGATAATAAAATTAAAAGTCTTCTTTTGATTTGTTCATATAAGATATTTTTCTTATCATCACTTAAATCAATTTCTGATTTTTTTAACAATATTTCAAAAAGTTTTGAGTTTTCTTCTGTAAATATTTTTAAAATTTTTTCCGTTTTTAATCTTAAAAAGATTAGGCAGTTTTTATTTTCATCTTTTTCTATTTCAATTATATATTTAATATTTATATGAAACATGAATTCCAAGGCGTCATCCTTTAAGGATTTTTCTCTTATTATCTTACCAATCCACGAATCACTATTCGTTAAATCAAAAATTGAAAATTTTTGATTTCTTTGGTCAACTACAATATTGTGGTGCTCTAATTGGTCTCCACTCCTTTCTTTATTTTTAGGGTTTAAAAGTTTTACTGCATCAGATCCTCCGTAATACATTCGATCAATATTGCAAAATATTTCAGAAAGAATAAATATCTCAGCTCTTATTTCTAAATCTAAATTTTTATTACTTGACTCTACTTTATCCAAGTCTTGAATATGTGAATAGTAATTATCTTTATATTTTACTACTTCAGATGTATGTAAAACTCCTTTTGTTAAAAGTGATAGTAATTTCTGCTCATTTTTATGATTAGTTATTTCATAAAAGCTTTCTTTTACATGTTCTAAACCTGGTTCGTAAAAAGAAAATTTATTTGGATCACCTAAATTCTCTTTTTTGTCGTCATTGTGTTTCTTTTCATCTAAATTCTCTTTCATGATAAATATAAATTCTTATTTTTATACTAGAATAGTTTTACAATATCGTGATATGTAACTACAGCCATGAGTAGTAGTAAGATACCAAAACCGATCATGTTTGCAGTGTTGGCTATTTTTGGAGTGATGGGTGAGCCTTTTATTTTTTCTATCAGTAAGAAGAAAAGTCTGCCTCCATCTAGGGCTGGGAAAGGGATGAGGTTTATGATTCCAAGGTTTACAGATATCAAAGCTGCAAAAGAGAGTAAGTACACAAAACCGAATTCATAAGCGTCTCCCACTATGCCCACCATTCCTACGGGTCCAGTAACACTGGCAAAGCTCCCTTTGCCCTTTATTCCATCAGCTATAAGCCCATAAAGCCCTAAAGCAGTGGCTTTAGTGACAGAAATGGTCAACTTACCACCTTCGTAAAAAGCTTGAATTATGGGCAATTTTGCGGTTCCTATCTGATCCATAGATATGCCTATGGCTGGGGTTCCATTTGTAGTTTCTGGGGTTATTTTAGCTACCCCAAACTCTTTGTTTTTACCTCGTATGTATCCTAGAGTTATTTCCTTATCTCCGTGGGCAACCACAAATTCTTTTAAGGTGTTAGGGTTTATGTCTTTTACATCTTCCATTTCTTCTGGCTTGGTAGGATTCACATAACCAAGAGAGACTATCTTGTCTCCGGTTTTTAGCCCACTTTTCATAGCTGGAGAATCTGGAGATACGGATACTACTACCAAGTTTACATCAGTTACAGTGAGATTTTTATTTTCTGTATTTACAGAAGAAGGAAGACCAGACATAAAACCAATAGAGAGCAAAAGCCAAGCCAGTAAGAAATTTGCGAAAATTCCAGCACCTAATACTATGGCTTGTTGCCATTTTGGTTTACTAACAAAGCTACGTGATGCATCAGGGCCACTTAAATCATTTTCATCAGGACTTTCACCAAATATTTTTACGAATCCTCCTAATGGCAAAAGGTTGAAGGTATACTCCGTCTCTCCTTTTTTAAATCCAAATAGTTTTGGAGGAAAGCCAAAGCCAAATTCGTCTACACGAATACCAAACTTTTTTGCAGTAAAGAAATGCCCAAATTCATGTGCTAAAACTAAAACTAATAAAATTATTACGAAAATTAAAATACTCATATTTATTTATCCCATTACTTCGAGCTCTTTTTTGTCAAAAATTGCTTCCAGGTTTTGATTAGTCTCATTTATAATCTTTTGAAGTTCTTCTTTGGCTTTAAATTTTTCATCTTCGGTCATTTCAGCATTTTCCATATTTTTTATTACTGATTCCCTCTCTTGGCGGACAGTGATCCGAGAATCTTCTAGTTTTTCTTTTAAAACTTTCACTAAACTCTGCCTAGACTCTGTAGTCAGCTGGGGGAAGATAACTCGCATGCCATTGTCATCTACTGCCACTGATAAGCCTAAGTTTGCTCCGGCGATCGCCTTCTCGATGCCTTTGATTTGAGTTTTGTCCCATGCAGCTACACGCAAGGTCTTTGGGTCTTCGATGGATACAGAAGCCACGTTGTTGAGAGGGACAAAAGATCCATATGACTCGACGACGATACTGTCGAGTACCATAGGTGAAGCTCGGCCTACATTTAGCTCTCTATATTCTTTACTTAAAAACTCCTCTACTTTTTTAAGTTCTAATTTAAAATTGGAAAAATTGTATTGCATAAAGATATTCTATCATGTAAATATTAATTTGAAAAATTTGGGGTAATAAGTGCGACTGACTCCATCAAGCTCTTGGTGGAGCTACCCGGTTGGCGGAGGAATTTACGAACTTTAAATAAATGCTCAAAGATTTTTGTATCTAAAACACCTTCTGATACTTTTCCATGCAAAGTTCCTTCAAGAGCATTTAAGAATCTGAGAGCTTTTGATCGTGTAGAATTTATATTAGATATCTCATCTTCCCCATCTTCTTCTGTTAGTAATTCTTTTATGAAAAGAAGTCGGGTTGGGGTATTCATTTTTATAAATTTTTTTGCGTTTTTATCCTCTTCATCAAAGTTTTGTTTTGTAGAAATAAAATAAAATCTAGAGAGTAGGGTTTTGATCATTATACTGGTGTCTGGAGTTATGATGAAGAAAAATGTATTTTCTATCGGCTCTTCGAAAAGTTTTAGTAAGCTATTTTGTGCCTCAATTAAGAAATTGTTTGCATATATGATAAAAACTTTTTTACTATTCGTTAGGCTTTTTTCTGAAGTATATGATTTGAGGTCGCGAGCATCATCCATCTTGAATGAGTCGAGATTCATCTGGATGAGGTCACCGTTGTTTTTTGTATCTACATCTATTTCTTTCAAGAACTCATAAATCTCGGAGAGTACTTCGTCCTTCGAGCCTTCTATGAGATAAGCATGATGGAGGTTGTCTTTATCTAAGTGTTCTCTAATCATAAGATATTTATCTCTTGCTCAAGATAGCTTTTTTGTATACATCTAAGTGCTCAAGTGCTATGCCTGTGCCTTTTACTACACAGAAAAGAGGATCTTCGGCTAAGCTAGCTTTTACTCCTGTTTTTAAATAAATTAAATCAGTAAAGTTTCTAAGCTGTGAAGAGCCTCCAGTCATGATAATCCCATGATCGATGATATCTGAAGCGAGTTCAGGTGGAGTCTCTTGGAGGACATCTTTGATCGCTTTTATAATTTGTTTAAGTTCAGGATCTATAGCACGGACTATTTCATTTGTAGAGACCTGAGCACTCCTAGGTAGTCCTTGGATAAAGTCTCGCCCTTTTATGGTGACTTGAAGTTCTTCTTCTAAGATGACAGCCGCGCCTATTTTTATCTTTACTTCTTCTGCTGTCCTGTCTCCTATCGCTAAGTTGAATGATTTCTTTATATAGTCTGCGATGGCTGCATCTATTTTATTTCCTGCGCATTTTACTGAAGTAGAAGCGACTATGCCGCCGAGAGATATCACCGCCACATCTGTGGTGCCTCCACCTATGTCTACCACCATGTAACCTTTGGATTCGTAGATCGGTATCCCTGCTCCAATAGCTGCGAGGATCGGTTCTTTGACTACGTAGGCGTTCTTAGCTCCGGCTCGGATGGTCGCTTCTACTACGGCTCGTCTTTCTGTGGAAGTGACACCAGCAGGTACGGAAACCATGACATCTGGTTTAAAGAAATTAAAACGCCCCAAGGCTTTGTTTATAAAATAGTGGAGCATGGCTTCGGTGACTCGGTAGTCTGCTATGACACCGTCTTTCATCGGTCTATAGGTGATGATGGATTCCGGAGTCTTACCTACCATATCTTTTGCTTCAAAACCTATAGCTAGGATTTTGTTGTCTTGCTCTGATACCGCCACTACTGAAGGCTCGTTTAGTACTATTCCTTTACCTGGTAGAAATACTAGGGTGTTTGCTGTGCCTAAGTCTATGCCTAGCTTCTTTGAAAAGATACTCATCAGGGTAATATAGCATATTTGTGCTAGAATTAAAACATGAAAATTGTGAGTGTAATACCTCTAAAGAAAGGGATTTTAAAGACTGATCTGACATATTTTACCCTTAAAAATATTGACCCTGGGAGTATTGTGGTTATTAACCTGCGAGGCAAAAAAACCCTCGGCATCGCTATATCTTCCGAAGAAGTCTCTGACTCCAAGATAGGTATAAAGGGTATGGATTTTAACTTAAAAAAGATACTAGATGTCAAAGATAAATCTATCTTCTTGAAAGAATACTTAGAGGCGGTAGTATTAGCTACTGCATACTTTGCTTCTAGTAAAAGTAACGGCATCACTTCGCTGATCCCAGCTATTATGAGAGAAGAGTATGATCAGGTGGCTCAATTTGAAAATCCTAAAATAAAAAACAGCATAAATTCTTTTGCTGTACAGAGAGAGAAACTGCTATTGCAAGAAAATTTTGAAAATCGTATCTCTATATACAAAACCCTGATTCGTGAAAATTTTGCTAAAAAGAAATCTGTCTTTATCGTATTACCTACAGAGCATGATATCGAAGTATTAGAAGAACACTTGTCTCATGGGATAGAGCAGTTTACTCATACTATACATGGTGGTTTTACTCCAAAGAAAACATTAGAAAAGATAAAAAATATCATCGAGAGTGAGCATTCTGTTTTAGTATTGGCGACTGCCCCGTTTTTATCCATACCTAGGACTGATCTAGGTGTGGTAGTGCTAGAGCATGAGAGCTCAAGTAGCTACAAGATGATAAGCAGTCCGTATTTTGACCTAAGGATTTTTGTAGAGATATTTGCTTCAAAGATAAATGCTGACTTTATATTGAGTGATACCATGCTCCGCTTTGAAACAATAGCCAGGCGAGAAATAGACGGGCTAGTACCTATGCATCAGCTACTGTTTCGGATTGATTTTCAGAAAGAATTAATAATAGAAAATCCTCGACCAAAAATAGAAGTAACTCAAGATGAAAATAGTATAAAAAAAATTGCTTTTAAAATTCTATCTACAAATACTGTAAATAGTATAAAAAATTCTTTAAATAGAAAGCAGAATGTTTTTATATTTACATTGCGAAAAGGACTCGCCACGGAGACCATCTGCGGAGACTGCGCAGAAGTCGTATCATGTGATAAATGCCTAGCACCTTTAGTGCTATACAGCTCTGCTTCAGGTAAAAAAAGAATGTTTGTCTGCAATAGGTGTGGAGAAGAAAAGCCTGGCGAAACAAAATGTGCAAATTGCCAGAGTTGGAACTTAGTCCCTCTTGGGATAGGCACTGATACGGTAGTAGAAGAATTGACCAAAATATTTCCGGAAACTAAAATATATAAATTTGATAAAGAATCTGTAAAAAGTAAGTCTGCAGCTATTAAGCTGATCAAGGAATACGAAGACGGCAAGCCAGCCATCCTTGTAGGTACTGAGATGGCTCTACATTATATGAATAATAAAACAGATCTATCGGTAGTCGCCTCTTTTGATTCTTTTTGGAGTATTCCAAACTTTAAGATCAGTGAGAAGATAATCCAGCTTATACTCTCGATCATCTACAAAACAGAGAATAAATTTATCATTCAAACAAAAAACACAGCTGACCCGACCATCAAAGCAATTCAAAACAAGAATTTAATTTCTTTTATCAAAGAAGAGCTGAAAGATCGTGCGGATTTAGGATACCCACCCTTTAAAAGATTTATAAAAATAAAATATGTAGGTAGCAAGGAGGAGACTATTATAGCTAAAGAAACTCTAAAAGAATTATTTAGTCCTTATAACCCTATTATCTTTAGTGGATTTGTAGCACAAGTGAGAGATAAATACGTGACTAATGCTCTCATAAAAATAGACACAAAAGATTGGTCTTTGTCTGAAATTTCAATGAATTCACAAATAGATAAAGTATTACTAGACAAGCTACTATCTTTACCGATGCAATTTAAGATTTTTGTAGATCCAGATGATCTAGTTTAAAGCTTCAACTTCTTTACTTAAATGCTCGTTGTTCTGGAGGAATTTATTTATCTTTTTACGCATCTCTATTGTTTTCAGAGATCCTATAATTAAAACTAGTAAACCTGAGATGGCTAATATAATACCTAGATATTGGAGGAGTACATTATCAGTAAAGATTTTAAATAAAGTGACACCGATGACGATGATGGTCAGACTGGTGCGGATATAAGCGAGATATGTGGCTTCGTTGGTCAGGATTGTCCTTTCTATGGCTAGATAGTCTCTTAGTATTAGCTGCTTTGTCAGTAGCTCTTTGTATAGATCTGGGTTTAAGTCTTCATTTCTAAAGATGTCTTTGACGAAATTTATATTCATAAGATATCGATGTATCAATTGATTGGTAATATTTTATATATTACCACAAACCCTAATTTTTGTTTATCACCCCTCTCGTCTTAGATCCTACTATTCCATCTACCACAAGTGGAGGGTTAGCTTGTTGGAATTTAAGTACAGCGTTTAAGGTTTTCTTTCTAAAGTAGATAGTTTCATTGCCTGGGGACCCTGCTCCTTGGATAGATACAGAAAATCCATGATTATTTAAGTATTGTTGTAATGTTTTTACTTCTGTATCATTCATACCTTCCATTAGAGTTTTAGTTATTAAACTTGAAGTGTTTTCTGGTGGAAGTACTGGTGTAGGATTAGATGGAGGAATAGGGGTTTCTACTACTGGCTGGGTAATTTGTTGAGCTAAGTTTCTCTCTATGGCTTCTCTAGTAGTGCCGCTTGAACCAGAAGAAGGTGCATCGTTGTCAACAATATAGTAAATACCTACATCATTATCTGTATCTAGAATAGCTGAAACTGGGCTAGTTAATGTGATCTGAATTGTTTCCATGCTTTCTGTAAGTGAATCATCAACTATTGTGATTGGTATTAAGCCTGTGGTGTCTCCTTCTGGGATAGTGAGTGTTCCACTGGCTAGAGTATAATCTGTACCACTACCTGTAGCTGTACCACCTGTGACTGCATAGTTTACTGTTACGTTTGTATCTGTAGCCACTGATAATGCTACTTGTATTTCTGGACTTGTTACTGATTCGAGTTGATCGTCTGTTTCGATGTCGAAGCCTATGGTGGGGAGTGTGGTGGAGTTGAGGAGTATGGACATAGAATCACCTGTTCTATTCGCGACGGCCATGTCACGCAAACCGTCTTCATTAAAATCACTGGTGTCTATAACCCCAAACGGGTTATCCCCTACGCTATAAGTGGCTGCAGCATCAAATGTCCCATTTGAATTACCTAATAATACTACGAGGCTATCGATCGATCCTACAGCCATAGCTATATCTGGCTGACTATCTAAATTTAAATCCATAACTGATGGGACTCCGTAAGAATTACCTCCAACACCATAATCAATTTTATTTGCAAAAGTGCCATCGCCATTATTAATAAACACAGAAACGTTACTACTGCCGTAATTTTGCAGCACCAGATCATAGTAAGTATCATTATTAAAGTACGCGTACGCGATTCCAGATGGCTGATCACCTGATGCATAATTCACTGCTGTATCAAAAGTTCCATCTCCATTTCCTATTAATACAGAAAGGGTATCTGAACTATAGTTGCCGGTAGCAATATCGATATTATTATCATTATTTAAATCCACAACGGCTAACCCTAAGTATGGGCAATTTCCAACTGTATTCAAGGTTGGGCTACCAAAAGTACCGTCACCATCATTAAGTAAAACAGAAATGGCACTTCCAGCCCCATCACAATGAGTAATTGCCACATCAGGATACGTATCTTCATTAAAATCAGCAACTTGAAAGCTATATGGATAATCACCCCCGGTATCATAATTTACTGCTGTATCAAAAGTACCATCTCCATTTCCTATGAGTACCATCAAAAATCCATTGGGATTATTTTCGTCATCAGTCACAGCAATATCTATATTCCCATCTTTGTTAAAGTCGGCCAATCGTGGCACACTATATGCTTGAACGGTAAAAGGATAATCTACTGCGGCAGCAAATGTTCCATCCCCATCATTAATAAATATAGACACACTGCTTTCGGGCGGCATTCCATCATTTGAAACAGCGATATCATTGAACCCATCTTCATTAAAATCACCAACTACCGCATGGATTGATTCGGTACCACTTGAAGCATATGATACAGCTGGTGCGAAAGTGCCGTTCCCAGCACCAATAAAAACTGATATTGTGGCGCTCCCAGCATTAGTAGTAATCAAATCTATGTTTCCATCATTATTTAAATCCGAGCTTACTGGACCGGATTCAAGATCAAAAGCAGGACGATCTCCCGCAGTATAATTAACTGCAGCAGTAAAAGAAACAGTACTTGACGCAGCATTGCTCGTATTAATATCATATGTACTAAAACTAAATACAAGCAAAAAAATTAATAAAGTAGATAGGCTTTTAGGTAATATGTGCTTAGTTTTATCTATTTTTTTATTTATAGTGCGCGGTCGCACACGCACATCATAAAATTTCATATTAATATTATATCACAATCTAAGAAACCAAAACTACAAATTCCCCTTTTTGTTTTACCGGGTTTGTTTTTAGATATTCTAAAAGTTCTTCAGCTGTACCTGTCTTAAGTTCTTCATAGATTTTTGTAAGTTCCCGCGCGATACATACTTTTTTATCTGGGCAGAATTTTATTAAAGATTCTAGAGTTTTTAAAATCCTGTGAGGAGATTCGTAGAATGCCATTGTTCTTTTTGATTCTGCTATTTCTTTAAAGAGGGTTTCCCTACCTTTTTTGTGTGGTAAAAATCCTAAAAATGTGAATTCATGAGTGGGTAATCCCGATCCAGTAAGTGCAGTGATGACTGCTGTGGCTCCTGGGATAGGTATCACCGCTACTTCATCACTCGTAAACTTTTCTTTTATTTTAAATACTAGCATAGCCCCTGGGTCAGATATGCCAGGTGTGCCTGCATCGGAAACTAATGCTAAATCTTTTCCCTCTTCGAGTAATGCAAAAATCTTATCTATTTTGGCGAGCTTGCTCTGAGCATGGTAGCTCATAGTAGGTTTTTTTACTTCGTATTTATCTAAAAGTTTTTTTGTGACCCTGGTATCTTCGCAAAGTATCAAGTCCACGTTTTTAAGTGTATCAATAGCGCGAAGTGTAATATCTCCGAGGTTTCCTATGGGTGTAGCAACTATGTAAAATTTACTCATTTAGTTTTTAAATTCTATACTTTCTATTTCTCCACTTGTCAGCGATTTTTACACGAGTGAGTGATCGTTCGAGTTCGGCTTCGAAGTGTTCGAAGTCCACATGCTCTTTGTTTTCCATTTGTTGTTTTAGTTCTATCGCTTTGTTTTTTGCCTCTTCGATCTTTTCATCAGTGAGCTCAGACACATGCTCGGCAAAGTCTGCGAGTACTGCAACTTCAGTAATACCCTCCTTGTTCAGTTTTATTTCTACGAATCCACCAGAGACAGCCATCGGCACCTGCTCACCACCCGTTACAGCGACTACGTCTCCAGATCCAAGACCTGAAATAAAAGGTATGTGGTTTGGTAGGACTGTGATTTCTCCTTCACTCGCAGGCAAACTGACCTGATCTACCATTTCTTCAAGTATCAATCTTTATGGTGTAATTATCTTAAGTTTTAATTGTTTTATTGCCATAATTTTATTAACTTT
>CAYHIX010000022.1:0-12107 GCA_964356875.1 uncultured Candidatus Saccharibacteria bacterium | reverse complement strand
GTCGCTGGGGCTGGATCGGTAAAGTCGTCGGCTGGCACATACACAGCTTGCACAGATGTTACAGAACCTTTGTCTGTAGAAGTGATACGTTCTTGAAGTATACCCATTTCTGTTCCTAAAGTTGGCTGGTATCCTACTGCAGATGGAATACGTCCGAGGAGGGCAGATACTTCGGAACCCGCTTGAGTAAAGCGGAAAATGTTGTCTACGAACAAAAGCACATCTTTGCCTTCAGCATCACGGAAGTGTTCTGCCATAGTAAGTGCAGACAGAGCAACACGAAGACGAGCACCTGGTGGTTCATTCATTTGTCCGAAAAGCATGGCAACTTTTGGCAACACTCCAGACTCTTTCATTTCGTGATAGAGATCGTTACCTTCACGAGTACGTTCGCCTACTCCAGCGAACACTGAATATCCTCCATGGTTTGAGGCGATGTTGTGGATGAGTTCTTGGATGATAACTGTCTTTCCCACTCCAGCTCCTCCGAAAAGTCCCACTTTTCCTCCTTTTAGTACAGGACAGATAAGATCGATGACTTTGATACCAGTTTCGAGAATTTCAACTTTGGTGGCTTGTTTTACGTATTCTGGTGCTTGGCGGTGTATCGGTAGTTTCTTATCATTACCCACTGGTTTTCCGTCGTCGATCACTTCACCGAGAACATTGAAAATTCTACCGAGTGTTTCTGCTCCGACGGGTACGCTAATAGGGCTACCAGTGTCGGTAACTTCCATGCCTCGTGCGAGCCCATCTGTCGTATCCATGGCAATAGTTCGTACTACTCCACCGCCTATGTGTTGCTCCACTTCGAGGATGATCTTCTTCTGGTTTTCGCCTTCACCGCGCGTTACCTCCAAGGCATTGAAAATATCCGGACATACATCTCCGAAGTCTACGTCTACGACCGGCCCGATTATTTTTTTAATTTTTCCTTTGTTTTGCATAATGATAATTTAATTAATAATTTCTAATGTGTTTACTCTACCGAAGCCATACCTGCACTTATCTCCGATATTTCTCGTGTGATATTTGCCTGCCTTGCTTTGTTAAATACTAATGTTAATTCATCAATCATTTCACCCGAAGCATCAGTAGCGTTTTTCATAGCTAGCATACGAGCGGATTGTTCGGAAGCATTTGATTCAAGAATCATCTGATATATTTGCATCCGAGTGATCTTATGAGCAAATGATTCGAGTAGTGTTTCAAAATCTCCTTCAAATAAGTATTCTGTTTTTGATTGCGTCAGAGTAGTTGTTTCGTTTTCTATTACCTCACTGATCTCATCTTTGGATATCGGAAGTAGTTTTTTTATTACTGGTACTTGGACTAAAGCTGATTTAAAATCCGTATATGCGACGTACACTTTACTATATGTTTCATCCTTGTATCCGTCTATTATATTTTTAGACAGTGGGAAAACATCTGTAAGTGATAGATTCACATCCGGGATATCCAAGAACACGCTTACTATGTTTTGGTTGATTCTTCGCATAGCCACGTCGCCCTTACGGCCGACTGTTATTATATCTACATCTACCCCACCTTCTAATTCTTTTAGTTTTAGTAGCACCTTTTTAATAACTTGGGCATTGTACCCGCCACAAAGCCCACGATTAGAAGTGATCAACACAAGGAGGGTCTTACCTTTTTCTTGCTGATTAAAAAATACATTTGGGGATTCTTTTAAGCTTGATGCGATAGACTGAAGAACTTCTGTAGAATACTCGGCATATAGGCGAGAGGCCATAGTAGAATTCACCGCCCGCTTCATCTTTGAAGCAGCTACTAGCTCCATCGCTTTAGTGATTTTCTTTGTGTTTTTCACACTGGATATTCTTCTTTTAATTTCTTTTGTCCCTGGCATATTTTTATTTTATTTTACAAATCCTGATTTGAAATCCTCAATTGCTTTGACTAGTTCAGCTTCACCTTTTTCTTCCCACATCTTTTTTTCTTTTACTTCTTTGTAAAATGTTTTTGCATTGCGTTCACTGTACTCGATGAGTCCAGTTTCGAATGCTTTGATTTTATCAAGTGGCACATCATCCATGTATCCTTTTACTAGTGCATAGAAAGTCACTATCTGGTGTTCTATTTTTACAGGAGCATACTGAGGCTGTTTTAATACTTCAATAGCTCTCTTTCCGCGTTCCAGCTGTCTCTTGGTTGCATCGTCTAGATCAGAACCGAATTGAGCGAAAGCTTCAAGTTCTCGGAACTGAGCAAGGTCGAGTTTTAATGTACCAGCTACTTTCTTTACCGCTTTTATTTGAGCACTAGATCCTACACGAGACACAGAGAATCCGACATTTACCGCAGGGCGAATACCTTTGTAGAAAAGGTCAGTCTCGAGGAATATCTGCCCATCGGTGATAGAAATAACGTTTGTAGGAATATATGCTGATATGTCACCTGCTTGAGTTTCAATGATAGGGAATGCAGTTATAGATCCACCGCCGTATTTTTCATTCCTTCTACATGCACGTTCGAGTAAACGTGAGTGAAGGTAAAACACATCTCCAGGGTATGCTTCACGACCTGGTGGGCGGCGAAGGAGTAGGGAAATTTCACGATACGCTACAGCATGCTTTGAAAGATCATCATATATGATCATCACGTCCTTACCTTGATCCATAAAATACTCAGCGATAGATACTCCAGTGTAAGGAGCAATATATGAAAGTGCTGCTGCCTCAGAAGCGCCTGCTGATACGATGACTGTGTAAGCCATAGCTCCGCCTTCTTCTAGTCGAGCTTGAATTTTACGAAGCTTAGAATCTTTTTGACCGATAGATACATAGACACAGATCATGTTTTGGCCTTGTTGATTCAAAATAGCATCTATTGCAATAGCTGTTTTACCAGTTTGACGGTCACCAATGATAAGCTCACGTTGACCACGACCAACAGGAATAATAGCGTCGATAACTTTGATACCTGTGGTTACAGGCTGATCTACAGAAAGGCGAGTCACCACACCAGGAGCGACTTTTTCTATCGGGTATGTTTTATCGCTTTTTATTGCACCTTTACCATCGATAGCAACTCCGAGACCATTTACTACTCGGCCGAGTATACTGTCAGAAACTGGTATTTCAAGGATTCTGCCTGTGGCATGGACTTCGTCCCCTTCTTTGATTTTAGAAAAATCTCCAAGAACAATAACACCGACTGCGTCTTCTTCTAGGTTTAGAGCTACACCTGTTTCTCCATTTTTAAATGTGACCATTTCAGATGACTTGATATCAGATAGTCCAGAAACCTTTACGATACCATCGAATACTTCTATAACGTGGCCAACTTTTTCAACTTTCAATTTAAGTGAAAAATTTTGTATCTCCTTTTTTAAATTTTCTACAATGTTATTGTTCATACTTAGCTTATTAAATGTTCTTGTAATTTACTAATTCGATTTTTTACTGTTAGGTCTATCACTTCATCTTCTATTTCTACTTTTATTCCTCCGACCACTCCCGTGTCTATAATTTCATGAAACAGGACTTCTTTTACTTCATATCGTTTTTTTAAAAATTGTTCCAGCTCAGACTTGTGTTCGTGCGCTAACTTCTCTGCAGTTGTAACCTTTGCAACTATTTTATTCTCGGCTTTGTTTATTATTTTTTCTAAATGTGAAAGTATACCTGGGGTGCGAGACATAAGTCTTCTGTGGACAATGAACTGCATAGTTTGGGCCACAATATCACCTCCGTCTTTTGAGGCTAAGTATATTGCTTTTGCTATGTCGCTGTTCGTTAGTGTGGCCATATTATTATAAATTGTTTACGTTACTTTTTTCACTCATTATTTTCTCTGTTGCTGTCATCGCCAGAGCTACTATTTCTTTCTTTGCATCTTCCATGATTTTTGCTTTCTCTGCTTCTAGGCTTTTCTTTCCATTTTCTATCATTGTTGCCACATCTTTTCTTGATATTTCAAGTAGCTCACTTTTCTTTATCTCACCTTCTTTTTTTGCACCTTCAAAAACTTTTTGAGCATCGATACGAGCTTTGGCTAGCATTGCGTCATATTCTTTTTGAGTTTGTCCTAATACTTCAGCATTGACCTTAGCATCATCGATACCTTTAGATATTTTCTCTGAACGCTCCTTCATCAACTTCGAAAGAGGTTTTAGTGCATAGATATACAAAACTATAAACACAATAATGAAGTTTACTGCTTGAGCAACTATTATTTTCCAGTCTATGTGAAATGTTGAAATGATTGATTCCATGTTTTATTTTTATTGTATCTTAGGTGCCAGATACCAGGTACTAGTATAAAACTAGAACCCAGAACTTGAACCCAAGACGTTAGAACTTAAATTGAAAATGCGATAACGAGTGCGTAAATAGCGATAGCTTCTGCGAATGCAGCTGCAAGAAGCATCGGTACTAGGATCTTTCCTGCTGCTTCTGGATTCCTTCCGATCGCTTCCATGGCTTTAGAACCGATCATTCCAATAGCTAAACCTGGTGCAATAGAACCTAGGCCTATAGCTAGAGCTTTTGCAATCGGTATTAATGTGTTTGTTGTTTCTTCCATAATTTTTTCCGCTTGTGCGGTAACTAATATTGATTAATAATATGACCTTTGACTTTGTTAAAAAGTGCAGATCTGTTTTACATACAAAATTTTATACGCAAAACAGATATGCACTTATGCATGTGCGACCTTATGACCCTTCTCGTGTTCTTCCTCGTGACTGTCATGATCAGTTGCTCCTATTGTAAAGTAAACAACTAACAACATTGAGAATATAAGAGCTTGGATAACTCCCACAAGAATTTCTAAAAATAGAAATGGTATAGGTATTATGTACGCTACTAGTGCCGCCATAGAAGCAAGTAGGACTTCTCCAGCAAATACATTGCCGAAAAGACGAAACGACAGAGAAGCTACTTTTGCAAATTCACCTACAATCTCAATTAAACCAACAAAGAACGTAATCGGAGCTACGATGATAACCGTAGGATCTTTACGTATTTTTGTAAAAATGCCTCCGAGTGCCTTTAGATTAACATATTTATTGAAAGTTTTCCAGAGACCGACAGAGAAGACTCCAAAGACATTTGCACCTATTACCGCCATGATAGCAAGAGCAATAGTGGTGTTTATGTCAGCAGTTCCACCACGGAGAAATGGTATAAAGGCTAGCCCATGCTCACCTTCTTCGATGATGCCTAAGCCTCCGATAGGTAAAAGACCTAGCCAGTTATTGAAGAGTATGAAAAAGAAAGCCGAGATAGCTATGGGGAAGATCTGCATCGAAATATTTCTATTATTTGTGACTTGATCGCATAAATCGAGTGCGCCTTCGATCACGAGTTCAAAAATATTTTGTATTTTTCCAGGGACTTCCCGGAGGCCATAACGTATCACCGCAGATAAAATGATGATGATTATAACTACAGCCCAAGATGACAAAAGAGCGTTAGTGATATCAAAACTTCCCACGTGAGTGATCGGTTCTGCATATAAAGTTATTTCGTGTGATACTCCTTCTGTTGCTGCCATAAATTATTTCTTATTCTCTTCTTCTATTTCTTTTAAATTTTTAATATATTTTTTTACAACACGAACCATGCCAACACATGTAAACAAAAATGCGACTCCAACACAGATCAGAAATAAAGTGGGTTTTGTGTTGTAGTGCGTGTCGAGACTTTTACCTATAATGAGTGCGAGCACAATAGGTGCTACGATCCAAGTAGAAACTTCACCTAAAAGCGTTATTCCTGGTTTCCACCATGGCTCACCATTTAAAGGTTTTTTGTCTTTATCCATAAAAAGAAAAGGCTAATGCGCCTTTCCACTATAATAATATAAATACAACCTTGATGCAAACTAAGGGTCGTTGTGGCTACAAATAATTCTTCGCCGTCGCTCAGAATTTTCGCAGCCCGCCCCTCGTGGTTTTGTCTACTGACAAAACATCACTGCGGTCGTCACCGCACACTAAAAAAGCCCAGCAGTGGGCTTGATTTTAGGTGCGGTGACCCCACAGAGAATCGAACTCTGATTTTAGCCTTGAAAAGGCCACGTCCTAACCGTTAGACGATGGGGCCAACTAACAAAAACTCTTAAAACTAACACTCAAAATATATCACTTTTTTATAAAAATGGCAAAAATTAAAGGGAGACCAGAGGTATGGAAACCCTTTAAAAGATTTAACGATCCCACACGCTGCGCCCAAGTATGGGTGGCTCTGTGCGTTTATTTTTTAGAATTACTGGTGAAAGGTCCAAGCTCTCCACTACTTGGTGATTTTCATTTTCATTCTGTTTTTTATTTTCTTTTCTACGCTCTTTGAAAGAGCGCCTTATTTCAGCCAAACGGCTGGAAATTGTTTTTGCCACCATAGTGGACCTCCTTCCTAAAAATAGAATCTAAGAACTTTTGAAGATCATATCATGCCATAGCATTTAAATCAATGTTTATTTTCTTAGGTTAAGTGTATTTTTTATGCTATAATATATGGGTATACAGGGCGTGTTTAGTCGCGACGCATCTCTCTACAATTACCAATATAATCAATTTTAATATGGACGAAGAAAAATGTGCTAAGTGTGGTATGCCTATGAGTGAGTGTACTTGCCCAAAGGCAGAAGAAGCTCCAGCTGCAGAACCTGCTACAGAAACACCTGTAGAAGAAACTCCAGCTCAATAAAGCTCTCTTGTTCATAAAAAAGCCCTGAATTCAGGGCTTTTTTAATTTATAAAATTTATGCTATCATGTAGCTCGTATGAAATTTTTAAATATAGTAAAAAGCACTCCATTCCAAATAATCACCTACATCTTTGCCGTTATCGGCTTTGTTTTTACGTTTGTTTTTATAGCGATGCAGTTTGGGCTACTTAATGTCAAAGGATCAAATGCTGACAGAAATGCTTCACTCAATATACCAAAGACAGAGATCATCCAAGACTGCACTGATAAAAGCAAAACTAAGTGTAATTGGAGTGAGACTAAAGAATGGGAGATATTAAATGCTGCTTTCAAAAAAGATGCGCCAATAATAAACAAAGTGGCCGCTGAAGTCGGTGTATCCCCTCGCATGATCGTAGCTACTGTGGCTCCAGAGCAGATCCGTTTCTTTACTTCAAATCGTGAAAGTTTTAAGAAATATTTTGAACCATTAAAAATACTAGTGTCACTATCTAAATTCTCTCTAGGAGTTTCTGGTATCAAGCAAGAGACAGCAAACAAGATAGAAGAATATGCAAATAACCCGACAAGCCCTTTCTATCCTGGACCTGAAGCAACCTCACTCATAGCTTATAAAGAAGGGGTGAATCATGATACGGAGCTATACAACAGGCTCACTGATGAAAAAGATCATTACTACTCATACCTCTACACTGCCCTATTTATAAAAGAAATAGAGAGCCAATGGGCAAAGTCTGGCTTCGATGTGACAAAGAAACCAGAAGTCATCGTGACTTTGTTCAATATAGGATTTAATTCTTCGATACCAAATGCAAACCCAACAGTAGCTGGATCATCTATCACTCTCGGTGGGCACACATACACTTATGGCGAACTTGGAACACTTATTTATAATTCAAATGAATTAAGTGATATATTTTCAAAATAAAATTATTTTATTTTTTTGCTTTTAGATGCTCTCCTATAGTTTGTAATACAGCTCCGAAAAATGCTTCTCTCATGTGGTCATATTTCCTATTAAATACATGATCTAAGACATCTTCAGGTATCTCTTTCCCCTCTAGAATATACCCCAATATCAGCCGGACAAACCCAGCTTCAGGGTGGAATTGGGTTGCTATAGCATTTACTTCTTTTAGATTCAAAATCTCCACTTTCCCGTCCATGTTGGTAGCTAGTATTTCTCCTTTGTGTGGCAAAATACTACTCCCCACTATTTCCTGACCGTGGTTTTTGCCGACAAAAAATTTATTTTTAAATTTATTTAAAAAGTCATGTTCTATGGTTTTAAATACTTGATGCACCCCTATTTTTCTTTCTCTGTCGTTCTTATTTTTTTCTTCATTTTTATTACTATATATAAAATCTATTTCCGCTCCAGAGTAAACATTTGCCATCAACTGTGCACTAAAACATATTCCGAATTTGGGTATATCTTTTGGGATTTTTTCCAGAAAATTAGATAATGCTGTCTTCATGAGAAGGTTAGTAACATCCTTTATAGGCTTTTCTTCTAAAACATCAGCTCCAGATCCACTGGAAACAACACCCACACAATTTTCCTCATAATCAGATGGTATTTCCTCTCTAAGATTATACGCATTGATATGTTTAAATCTTTTATCATTTTTTGGAATACCAAGACAATACCTCATATTGTTTACCTGAAAACTTAGTCTTTTTATCTCTTCATTACCTGTTTCAGATTTATATAATTCTTTCAAAATTCCATCTTCTACTTTTTTTAAAGCAGGGTTGGTCGCCAACCCTGCACCATTAGTTGCATCAATAAATAATATATATTTACCTTCTGGTATTTTTTGTTGTTCAAAAATACGATTAGTAGACTTAAAAACATCATCATAGTATTTTGATATTTCTGAGAAATATTCTCTTAATGTTACAGAGCGCCCTTCTAAAGACAGCCCATCATATGGCTTGTCCCATAAGTCATTTATGTTTTCAATTTCATTTTTAGTATTTGGCTCCATTCCTATGCTCTCTAATGGCATATTATTTATTATACTACTTTCAAAAATTAATAAAATTGCTATAATTCATATCACAAATGAAACTCATAATACTAACAGCAGGGCTTGGGACAAGGTTTAAACCACTTACAGATACAATACCCAAAGGCATGGTGCCTGTGCTCGGTGAGCCATTACTTAAACATGTATTACTTCCCTTTTTGCCTCATGTCTCTGAAATAATTTTTGTTGTGAATAATGGCCTAGGGATAAAGATCAAAGATTATTTTGGGGAAAATTATTTAGAACATAAGGTATCTTATAAAATACAGGAAGAGCAAAAAGGTACTATGGATGCACTCATGACTTGTAAAGATCTGATCGAGAAAGGTGAGCTTTTCTGTGTGGCAAATGGAGATGATCTATTTACAGAAAAAGACATAAAAAGTGCAGTAGAACGTAAGCAAATCGGCATGGGAATATCTAAAAAAATAATGCCGAAAAATTACTTAGGGGTAAAAATAGAAGATGACAAAGTTGGTGGGTTCACCAGACACGAAACAGAGGAAGAATTTGTAGAAGATATGTTCTGTAACGGCTTTCACATATTAGATGATAAGGTTTTTTCTTTTGATGCTATTAAAACAAAAGATGGTGAACTCGGACTACCACACACCCTATTCAACAATTTAGAAAAATACCCATTAAATGCAATACCTTTTGAAAAATGGGAAACAGTAAATAGACCAGAAGACATACCTAGTGCAGAAAAATTTCTAAAAAATGAGTAGACAAGAAAAATTAAAAAATTTACATGAGAAGTGGACAAAGGAATGCACTTGTGAACTTAGGAAAACAGCCACCCAGGCAGTACTTGGGTATGGCAATCCGAATGCAGACATAATTTTCATCGGTGAAGCTCCCGGTAAGAAAGAGGACGAGCTGGGCCTACCCTTTGTCGGAGCTGCAGGCAAATTCTTAGATGGAATGCTAAAAGAAATAAAATTAAAACGAGAAGATGTTTATATAACCAACATAGTAAAATACCGCCCTCCAAACAATAGAGATCCCCTGCCCGAAGAAAAAGCTGCCTGTCGCACTTGGCTACTCGAAGAGATAAAAATAATTTCTCCAAAATTAATAGTATTCTTGGGTCGCCATGCTATGAATAATTTCTTCCCCGAACTAAAAATAGGAAGCGCTCACGGTAAACTTATAACAAAAAAAGTAAAAGAAATAGATACTAAATATTTTTTCCCTTTATATCACCCAGCAGCCGCACTATACAACGGAGGCATGCGACATAATTTAATAGTCGATTTCAAAAAAATCCCTAAAGTTTTAAAGAAAATCGAAAGTGGTGTATAATCTCAGAATATATGGATAAAGGAACAAAAATCATAATACTAGCAGCAGGAAAAGGTACTAGAATGGGTGGCGATTTACCAAAAGTTTTATCTCAGGTTAAAGGTAAGTCCATGATCAAGCGTCTTTTGGAATCTATTAATAAATCTGGAATTGACCCGAACCCAACTATAATTGTTGGTTATAAAAAAGAATTAGTTATTGAAGAATTAGGAGATGAAGGTAAGCCTTATCACTATATAGTACAAGAAGAACAGCTCGGCACAGGACATGCAGTAAATCTTGCTAAAGATCATCTAAAAAATAAAGCAGAAAATATTATTATTTTTTACGGTGACCACCCATTTGTAAGCAGTGAAACAGTTAAAAAACTAAGAGATGCACATATAAAATCAGGTAAAAAAATAACCATGGCGACAGTTAAACTTCCTGACTTTAAAGATTGGCGTATAAACTTCGTAAATTTTTCTAGAATCATACGTGACGAAACAGGAAAAATAATCAAAGATGTTCAGTTTAAAGATGCAACTGATAAAGAAATAAAGATCACTGAAGTGAACCCATGCTACTTTTGCTTTGACGCAGAATGGCTCTGGGATAAACTAGCAACACTAAAGAACAATAACGCTCAGAGGGAATACTACTTAACTGATGTTATAAAGATAGCTACCGATACAAACATGGAAACTGAATCCATAGAGATAGAACCCCATGAAGCTCTCGGCGCAAACACAAAAGCTGAGCTTGGTATCTTGGAAAGATTTGCAGTCTAAAAAGAGAGGCGTATAATTTCTATATGCATAATCCATTTGAAAATGCGATGGCGCAATTAGATAAAGTGACAGAAGTCACAAAAGGGGCTAAATTTAGTTCAGAATTTTTAATGTGCCTTAGAGAGCCTGATCGCGATATTCGCATTTCAATCCCAGTAAAAATGGATGATGGATCGCTTAAAATATTTGAAGGATATCGAGTAGAATACAACAATGCTCTCGGCCCATACAAAGGCGGGATACGTTATCATCATGATACAGAGATAAATGAAGTGAAGGCACTCGCCTTTTGGATGGCGCTCAAGTGCGCTGTCGCTGGCATACCTATGGGTGGAGGAAAAGGCGGGATTACTGTGGACCCAAAAGTATTATCAAAAAGTGAACTAGAAAAACTTTCTAGAGGCTGGGTCCAAAAACTTTCGGACATATTAGGTCCACATAAAGACGTCCCTGCTCCAGATGTAAATACTACTCCTGAAATCATGGCATGGATGAGTGATGAGTTTGAGAAAATTACAGGCGACAAAACCAGAGCAACTTTTACAGGTAAGCCAATAGGCCAAGGTGGATCAGAGGGCCGAGGCCCGGCCACGGGCCTCGGCGGATTTTATGTATTTGATTCACTTCGAGCACAGATCGGTCTACCGGAAAAATGCACCGTAGCCATCCAAGGTTTTGGTAACGTTGGCAGTAATGCCGCAAAAATATTCACTGACCATGGGCACACTGTCATAGCTATATCAGACTCTAAGGGTGGTATATACAAAGCCGACGGAATAGATATAGATAAGCTCACAGAACACAAGAAAAATACAGGTAGTTTAGCTAGTTTTGAAGCGAGTCAAACCATCACAAATGAAGAACTTTTAGAGACAGAATGCGACCTCTTGGTACCTGCTGCTTTCGAAAATGTCGTAACTGACCAGAACGCAAACAAACTACGCGCCAAGGCGATATTAGAGCTTGCCAACGGTCCTATAACCCCCGAAGCAGACGAGATATTGTTCAAAAAAGGCATCCCTGTAGTACCTGATATTTTAGCAAATTCTGGAGGGGTAACAGTGTCTTATTTCGAATGGGATCAAAACCTAAAAGGCGAACACTGGAGTGAGCAAGAGGTTTTTGAAAAACTGCAGCCCCTTATGCACACAGCTTCCCAAAACGTATTTCAAAAAGCTAAAGAAAACAATACTTACCTGCGCATGGGTGCTTTTATATTGGCACTTGAAAGAATTCAGGAAAAGCTATAAGATTACTCCATATGCATTTTGCGCGGTTAGCTCAGTTGGTAGAGCGTCTCATTGACGTTGAGAAGGCCATAGGTT
>CAYHIX010000021.1:0-13283 GCA_964356875.1 uncultured Candidatus Saccharibacteria bacterium | reverse complement strand
TCTCGACACCAGCCAGATACTGAGTCTGGACAGCGGGAATGTTGAGAGAGTTAGAAAGTGCCTGACGCATTGAGACAAGGCCGTGAGTTTTGCCATCGTAGTTTTGGGGGGTGTATTCGTTGCCCTGACCATCTGGACCGAAACTCATGGGTACATCGAAGAGCATAGTTTCTGGCTGGTAGCCTTTTTCAAAAGCAGTAGCATAGACCAGGGGTTTGAAGGAAGATCCTGGTTGGCGGGGCGACATAGCAACATTGACCTTACCGTCAATATCCTTACTAAAGTAGTCTTTAGAGCCTACCATAGCCAAAATCTCACCTTTTTCAGCATCAAGTGCCACTAAGGCAGCATTGCTCGCCCCCCACTCGAGGTTTTTGCTAGAGCCTTTTTGGACAACTTCCTCAGCTTTTTGCTGAGCTTCTAAGTCAAGAGTGGTGTAGATATGGAGACCTTTCTGCTCCAGGATGTCGCGCCCATATTCCTGTTCTAGTTCTTCAAGGACTGCAAAGACAAAGTGGGGGGCGATAATAGCCCGCTTGAGGGGAGCTATTTTTTGAAGAGCATTCTCATTGATAGCATCACGGGCTTCGTCTTTGGTGATCCAGCCGTTTCGTAGCAGTTTGTCGATGATGAGCTGTTGGCGCTTGACGAGAGCATTGGTGTTGTTGCCATAGGGAGAGTAGAGGGTCGGAGCATTGGGCAGAGCAGCAAGGAGAGTGGCCTCACCCAAGCTAAGATCACGCGCATTCTTAGCAAAAAAGGTTTCTGAGGCAGCTTCGATACCATAGGCATTAGAGCCATAAGGGACTTGATTGAGATAACGATCGAGAATTTCTTCTTTGCTCAAAAAAAAGTCGAGCTTTACCGCCAAGAGAGCTTCTAGAATCTTACGCTCGATAGTTTTTTCTCTACTCAAAACAACACTACGAGCCAGTTGTTGGGTAATAGTAGAAGCGCCTTGTTCGAAGCCGCCCTCTTCTAGGTTGACGCGCAAAGCTCGAAAAATAGCTCGTGGATCAACACCATAGTGATTGTAGAAGTTTTCATCCTCGATAGCGATAGTGGCCAACCGAATGGCGTTGGGCATATCATCGTGAGCAACGGGTTTTCGGTTTTCTTCCCCGTGAATTTCGTAGAGAACATGTTCGCCAGTACGGTCGTAGAGAACGGAGGTGCCACCTCGCACAACATCGGTAAAGTCGTTGACCGAAGGAACGTAGAAAAGAAAGAAACCAACAAAGACCACCCCCAGTATGAGTGGAAATACGACCAGTAGAAGTGACCAGGAGAAGGTTTTGAGTCGCATAGTAAAGAAGAAGTGAAATCTATGAAATATCTTATCATACAGAGAAAAGGCTCAAAAGTCAATGCGGAATCCTCAATGAGATTGACAGAAAAAGGGATTAATCGTATACTAACTAGTCAACTTTTCAAGTAAAATTGAGGATTATTCCCTTATTTAAAGGTCTAATTTGGTTTAGATAAGAGTTGTTTTAGTGATTTATGAGAGAGAAGAAGCTATCCATTGTCGTACCAGTCCTCAACGAAGAAGGAAATATAGGCGCTCTTCTAGAAAGAATGAGTGTAGTTTTTTTGGAACAAGGGTATTTGGGAGAAGTGATATTTGTAGATGATCACTCTACTGATGGTACTGAGAAAGTTATCAAGGAAAAAGCTCTTTTGTATACAGGGCTTTTTCAAGTTCGCTTCTTTTCTAAGGAAGGTCAAAAGGGAAAAGCGCAATCTCTTATCGAAGGATTCTCTTATGCACAATTTGAATCAATAGTGATGATTGATGGTGACTTACAGTATCCGCCGGAAGCTATTCCCGAGATGGTAGAGAAGCTGTCTCTCGGGTTTGATATTGTGGTTGCTAATAGGGTGACACATGATACCGGTCTAGTACGTTCACTTTTGAGTAAAACATTTAGTTTTATTTTTGCTAGGTTCTTACACGATCTCTCTTGTGATAGTCAATCAGGATTGAAGGTGTTTCGTAGGAAGATTCTAAGAGAAGTTATTCTTGATCCAACACCCTGGACGTTTGATATGGAATTTCTTTTGTCAGCCAGAAATTATGGCTATGTGATTGGTACAGTTGATATAGTATTTTCTGAAAGACTGACTGGACTATCAAAGCTGAGTCCCGTAAGAGCTATTTTTGAAATAGGCTTTAGTGCTTTGAAGCTAAAGTGGCAGGGTCGTCCACCACTTCTCATTCATCCAGAGTCTAGTGATTCTATGCATGGGGCTGGTATTGCTCACAACCGGACACGCTTTGTCACTCATACCACTCTTCACCATGATATTTCAGCTCTGGAAACCTTTTTACCATGGCAGAAAGGTTTTCTCATGAGTGTTCTCTTAGTGTTTATTTTAGGGCTTGTTATCGATCCACTTCACACAGGGATAGTTTTTTTTGCTTTTATTACCAGCCTGTACTTTATCGATGTCTTCTTCAACCTTGGACTTGTATTGAAAAGTCTTAAAACTCCACCAGAAATACAAAGTACAGAAGAAGAGTTGTCAGCACTCAACGACGATGAGTTACCTCTATACTCGGTTCTTTGCCCTCTCTACAAAGAAGCTCACATGCTCGTACCATTCATGGCGGCAATTGAGAAAATGGACTGGCCTAAATCCAAGCTTGATGTTCTTCTACTTTTAGAAGAAAATGACCAAGAAACTGTTATTGCTGCAGAAAAAATGGGCCTTCCTTCTTATGTACGGATTGTGGTAGTACCCCATTCAATGCCCAAAACAAAGCCCAAAGCTTGTAATTATGGGCTTTCTGTTTCTCGAGGAGAGTACACAGTTATCTATGACGCAGAAGATATCCCAGACCCACTTCAACTCAAGAAGGCTTATCTTGCTTTTCAAAAAAGTGGCCCAGAGGTTCAGTGTCTTCAAGCAAAGCTCAATTACTTCAACCCTCATCAAAACATGCTCACTCGGCTTTTTACAGCAGAGTACTCGCTTTGGTTTGATGTTATTTTAACTGGTCTTCAGACCATCAACACATCTATTCCACTTGGTGGAACGAGTAATCATTTTCGAACTAAAAAACTTCTCGAACTGCAAGGATGGGATCCATTCAACGTAACAGAGGACTGCGATCTTGGAGTACGTCTTTTCAAGCGGGGATATCGAACCGCCGTGATTGATTCAGTGACTCTTGAGGAGGCAAATAGTGATTGGAAAAACTGGTTGCGCCAACGTTCACGTTGGATCAAGGGGTATATGCAGACCTATCTAGTTCATATGCGTAATCCAATCCGCTTTGCTCGAGAGAACGGCTGGCATGCACTCGTTTTCCAATTGGTAGTAGGAGGAAAGATTGCCTTTATGGTTATCAATCCGCTTCTCTGGATTACCACCATTTCTTATTTTATTTTCTACACATTGATAGGTGATGCTATCCACGCTCTTTTTCCACCAGTTATATTTTACATGGCTGTAGTTTCTCTTGTTTTTGGAAACTTTCTCTACCTCTACTACTACATGATTGGCTGTGCTAAGAGAAAGCACTTCTGGCTTATAAAGTACGTTTTTGCAGTTCCATTCTACTGGCTTATGGTCAGTATCGCAGCAGCTATCGCAGCGTATCAACTTTTTGTAAAGCCTCACTATTGGGAGAAAACCAATCACGGTTTACATATAATCCAAGAAAAAAGTAAGGCTCTGAAAGTAGGGTGGACACTAAGGCAGCACTGGACACATGGACGACAAGTACTTATTGGTCGTTCCCCAAAGTTTATTCCGAAAGAGCACCTACATTTCATTCTTTCCAATAAAGGATTCTTGGTGGGATCTATGATTCTCGGTAACCTTCTAAACTTCATCTTTAACGCTTTTCTTGGAAGAGTACTCTCATTTTCTGAATTGAATTTAGTCGTCTTTGTGAATACGCTCTGGTTTATCATGACTATTTTTGTTGGTGGCTTTGCTTCAACAGCCAACCATCGAACGGCTTACCTTCTAGCCAAGAAGGGGAAAGAAGCTACGTGGGCTTTTTTTGAGAGAAGTTTGAAATTTGCTTTTGGTATAACATTCCTGGTTGCATTTAGCTGGATGGCAAGCGCCTCATTCCTTTCATCGTTTTTTAGAATACAAGATCAAACAGTCCTTTTGTTTTTCGCACCAGTAATTATCTTTGGTTTTCTCTCGTACGCCTTTCAGGGCTTTCTCAAAGGAAGTCTGCGATTTTTTTGGGCAGCAGTGGTTATGCTCGTGGAAGCAGTATCGAAGCTTCTGTTGGCCGTTCTTTTTGTTTACTCTGGCCATGCTGAACTAGTGTATTTAGCTATCCCTTTTTCTTTGACCATAGCAGCTCTGGTAGGGAGTATTGTGGTTTGGCGGATGCGTACTCGTATGTCTATCGAAGAGGTAACGGAGAAAGTATTTACAGATGAGGTTATTTCTTTTCCTTTCGCTTTTTTCTTTTCATCTATGGCAGTTAGTCTCTCAACGATTCTCTTCTTGAGTGTAGATGTTCTTCTGGTGAAACACTTTTTTAGTGAGAGTCAGTCAGGGCAGTATGCGCTACTCTCTCTTGCGGGTAAAATGATCTACTTCTTAGGAGCGTTGCCGATGGTTTTTATGCTGACTTTAGTAAGCTTCAAAGATGGCTTAAAGCAGGGCTCTCTTAAGGTTCTATCAACTATTTTCTCCAGCGTTCTTATTTTAGTTACCCTAGGGGTTCTTATCTTAGGTGTTTTGGGTTCTGTTACGGCACCAATTCTTTTTGGGGAAAAAGCTAGGGAAGTGGTTATGTGGTTACCACTGTATACGCTTAGCATTGCTTTGTTTACGCTATCAAATGTCTTGGTTACATATCACTTAGCAAAGAGACGGTATTCTTTTTCTCTTATTTCGCTTGCCTCATCCTTCGTCGTTATTATCGGTATATGGTTTGACCATGATGAGCTGAAAGACGTTATCCAAATTATGTTTACTACCAGTTGGGTAAGTCTGATAATTTTTTCTGGTATGCATTTTTTTGGAGCTAGACTCGAGTTTGTTGGACGAGGTTTACGTGATCTTTGGGGAATATTCACAAACGGGCTACCGAAGGCTGAGCCGTTAGTGACGACTGGTAAAAGAATTTTGATCTTTAATTGGCGAGACACAACTCATCGCTTTGCTGGTGGAGCTGAAGTCTATGTACATGAGATTGCCAAAACATGGGTAGCTGAAGGACATCATGTGACTATTTTTTGTGGTAATGATGGGAAACAACCTCGTTTTGAAACGATAGACGGAATCAATATAGTCCGAAGAGGAGGATTCTATCTCGTCTACGTGTGGGCTTTTCTTTACTATATGCTCCGTTTTCGGGGTAGATATGATGTAGTCATAGATTGTGAGAATGGGATACCATTTTTTACACCTCTCTATGTACGTAAGCCACTCTTCTGTCTTATGCACCATGTTCATCAGGAAGTATTTTTCCGCTCACTCCCGAAACCACTAGCCCTTCTTGCGAGTACTCTTGAAAAAGATTTGATGCCATTAGCATATAGGAATGTGCAATTTATTACTGTTTCTGAGTCAAGTAAGCAAGAGATGCTTGATTTGGGCATTGGGCAAGCGGGGATTTCTATAGTCCATCCAGGCATTAATTCTACTCAATTTACCCGCGCATTTGCCTGTAAAACCGCTCATCCAACTATCCTGTATCTCGGAAGACTGAAGGCTTATAAATCAGTAAATATACTCATTCAGGCTTTCCATAAAGTCTTATCTGCACGACCAGACGCCACACTGATAATTGCGGGTGATGGTGATGACAAGAAGTATCTGAAGCGTCTAGCTTCAGAGCTTGGTTTCAATGATAAACAGGTACAATTTCTTGGATCAGTATCGCATGAAGAAAAAGTGAAACTCTTGCAGAGTTCTTGGACACTCGTCAACCCTTCATTTATGGAAGGATGGGGGATAGTTGTTATAGAGGCTAATACTTGTGGCACCCCAGTCATTGCGTCAGACGTGCCGGGTCTCAGAGATTCAGTGCTTGATGGAGAGGCAGGATACTTAGTGCCCTATGGTGATGTAGCTCGATTTAGCGACGCCATGCTCTCAGTTATTAAGGATCGTGATCTTCGTGAGCGATTTGGAAATACTGCTCGTGAGTGGGCGAGAAACTTTACCTGGGAAAAAAGTAGTGTGGCTTTTTGGGAAGCTATTAAAAGTGAATACTAGGCTTTATGGAGAAGAACCAAGTAAAGTTTACAGTCAGTATCGGTATTCCTGCTTACAATGAGGAGGCTAATATAGGCTATCTGCTTAAGGATTTACTCGTGCAAAAAGAAGAGGGATACACGCTGGAAAAAATCTATGTGTATTCGGATGGCAGTACTGATGCCACAGAGAGCATAGTGAGTAGTGCACAAGATGAGAGGGTGGAGCTTATTGTGGGAGCAGGAAGAAAAGGATGTTCGCAAGGCCAAAATACAATTATGGAAATGACCCAAAGCGACTGTCTCGTACTTCTGGATGCTGATATACGGATTAATAGTACAGAATTTATTAGTAGGCTTGTTTTACCTATATTTAAAAAACAAGCAGACTTATCTTCTGCGAGTGTAATTCCGTTACCGGCAAGGGGTTTCTTCGAAAGTATATTGGTAACGAGCACGCTTTTAAAGAACATACTTTTTGAATCTTATAAGAATGGAAATAATGTCTATACCTGCTCTGGTCGTGCTCGTGCATTGAGTCAGAGATTCTATAAGCAGTTCAAGTTTCCTAAGAGTGCAGGGGAAGATGCACACTCTTTTTTAGCGTGTATTTCCAGGGGGTATGTATATCAGTATGTTAGAGGAGCAGTTCTCTACTATCGTTTACCGTCAAACTTTGCCGATCACAAGAAACAGAGCACCCGTTTTTTTAAGAGTAAGAACAATTTTGGTAGTGTATTTGGGGAGAGCTTTGTTTATAGAAATATGAAGATTCCAGGGGCTGTGTATCTGAGAGCTTTTATTAAAGCTTTGCCACTTATTTTACGAAATCCAGTCATGGTAGGAGTATATCTTTTTTTCGTGGTTTTCCTTAGAATACAAGCATTTTTTGGGAGAGTAGTTTCAGAAACTTGGGAAATATCTGTAAGCTCTAAGAATCTACAGTAAATGTGTTATGGATAAGTTTACTAAAATAGAGACTATTAGACCTCCATCGCATCTAGATCTTATTAAAGGCGCTTTATATCTTTTTTTGCAAGAGAAGCTTTTAAACGGCAATAGAGAACTACTTTTACCAAATTTTGTGGATGGTTATGAGTTACTCTATACCGTTAAAAAAAGTAATAATGCTAGTAGACTAGCTATCGGTGTCTATACTAAGGGGGGTAGAAAGTTTTTTGTGAAGTTTTGGAATGGAAGGATAAAAGATTTGACCTATTACTTTTTAGTCCATGAGTACCTTGTTACAAGATTACTTTCAAAAAGATTCAACTCCAAAGATTCTAATGTAAGAACGTCAGAAATTATAGGAGCATACGAAAACTCTCGATGGTTATTGGTCATTTTTGATTTCATTGAAGGAGTGACTCTTGAGAAGCTGTCGTTAGTTGAAAAAGCAAAATACTGGAATAATGCTAGGATAGCGTTACAAAAAGTTTCGAAGCTACTCTCACAAGAAGAGGGTAAGATTATTGGTAGTCGAGGGCTTTTATTTTACTCTATGGTTCTTTCTATATTATTACCAGTAATACTTATCTTAAGTAAGGGTAGTCGGAGGACTATTTTTAAAGCTTGGTTACAGAATTTAAAGAGAATTGGTAGTCTTTCTAGGACAGATTTAGTCTTGGCGCATAGGGATTTGATGCCAAATAACATCATATTGGGCGAGGACTCAAGAGTCTACATTGTTGATTGGGATAATGCAAGAATAACTCTTCCTGATTATGATTTTGCAAACTTAAGAGTATTTATTAACCAGAAAGAACTTTTAGATTTATTAAGCTATAAATTTAACGAGAGAGCGGTTTCATTTTTAAAGTCATATATTGCTACTTATCAAACACTCGGATCTGGAGAATTCGGAAATTTTAACAAAGAGTACTTAAGAGCTCTTAAATACTAATGGAATGATTATGAACAGCTTTAAGGTAATCATAAAAATCGCAGCATATACGCTCATTGCTATTTTAGTAATAAGTATTTTTGCTTTGGCGATACGAGGTTTGCCTGGGAATCCAGATAGTGTAACTCTCCAATCTAAGCACTGGACTTGGAATGGACCACTTGAACTATCACCAGAGCGAGGTAGAATAGCCCTCCTTTATTCTTTTGTAGAGGATTATTCGTTGCAGTTTTCTACTGATGTAGCACGGTTAGCGATTCCTGATTTGGCTATCAATGCCTCTGGCGAGTACGTCTCTCTCTTCTCTCCAGGACCTTCATTTCTGGCTATCCCCGGCTATTTGCTAGGTAAGAAACTTGGGATTTCTATAGTTGGAGCATTTGCAACGAGTACCTTTTTTGCTTTTCTCAATCTAGCCCTTATCTACGCTATCGCCATACGACTTGGCGCACATAGGGGAGCAGCATTACTAGGCGCTCTGGCATTTTCTTTTGCAACACCAGCCTTTGTCTATGCATCAGAACTCTACCAGCACCATATGACGGTTTTTTTCTTACTGTTCCCTATCTGGGCGATGATGCGTTTCCAAAGAAGTTTTTTTGCCTTGGCTATGGTGTGGTTTTCTTGTGTTATTTCAGTAGTTATAGATAATCCGAATATTTTCTTGATGCTTCCAGTAGGTATCTTCTCCCTCTTTAGCCTTAAGGAGAGACTCATGGAAGGCTATGAAACGAAGTCAATTTGGAAGAGCCTAGTGTTTACTGTTATGGCGGCGACTATTGCTATACCACCAATGTTTTTCTTGGGCTGGTATAACAATACGGCCAATGGAAATCCTTTTCAATTACCCGGAACTCTACAAGCAGTGGATAATATAGGTGAGCATGGTGAGGCTATAGTAGATAGTAAGTATGATCAAACGGCGAAGGAGTATTTAGATAAGCCCCAGAAGACAGCAACGGGATTTTTTAAGACACGTAACCTCTACAATGGTTTCTTCATCCATTTTATTAGTCCTGATCGAGGTATCCTCTATTTTGCGCCGATAGTCCTCCTTGGTATTCTTGGCCTCTTTGTATTGTATCGTCGTACTGTATGGGTGGCATCTCTTTTTGTGGCGGTTATTGGAATAAACATACTTCTTTATTCTATGTGGGGAGATCCATGGGGCGGATGGGCTTTCGGGTCGCGTTACCTTATACCAAGTTACGCCTTATTAGGGGTAGCTATAGCCATAGCTCTTACTCACTGGGAATGGAAAAAGTGGTTAATCATTGCCTTTCTTCCACTTTTTGCCTACTCAGCTTGGGTCAGTAGTCTAGGAGCCATTACTACTAGTCTTAATCCTCCAAAGGTACAGGTACTGGCACTTGAGGAACAATCTGGCCATGAAGAGAAATACACATTTATACGTAACTGGGAGTTTCTTCAGGGAAGATATGATAGTGTAGGATCTAAAGCTTTCGTGTATCAAAGTTGGGCTAAAAGTTACATGACTGCTAAAGAGTACCATGAAGTTTTATTCTCCCTCATTATGACCCTAACGCTAGGTGTTTGGCTGGTTTTTGCTAGGGAGATTTTTTTTGATAAAAAGTCTTAACGATATGAAAAATACTATTCTAACAATAGAAAAGTACAGCGCTTGGATTATAAGCTTTTTGTTGTCTTTGATTTCTATCGCTACCTTTATTTATTTCTATCAGAATGGTTTAGGTTTAGCCTACAATGATGCCCGCTCTCACCTTGATATTGGACGTCGTGTAGTAGAAAACCTCAATCCCGGAGCAGCCCAGTTAGGCTCAGTATGGCTACCATTGACCCATCTTTTGATGGTGGTGACTATTTGGAATGACTTTATGTGGCATTCAGGCCTTGCTGGAGCCCTTTGGTCTATGCTGAGTTTTGTGGCAACGGGAGTACTCATAGCACTATTTTTAAAGGAACTTGGAGTAGGTCTTCTGGGGCGTCTGGTGGGGGTAGCAATATTTGTGGCTAATATAAACATTCTATACCTCCAATCCACAGCCATGACTGAGCTTACGCTTCTCGGTACTATGACAGCTGGAGCGTACTATCTTTTAAGATGGTTTAAGAGTGAAAATCCTCTGTATCTTATCTACTCAGCTTTTTTTATCATGCTAGCCACACTCGTGCGTTACGATGCTTGGTTTATGTTTTTCTTTGCAGCTGTTATTATCACCCTCTACACATTTAAGAAATACGATTATCAAAAAGCCGAGGGGACATTCATTCTTTTCTGTACTTTAGCTGGGTTAGGGGTAGTTCTCTGGCTTTTCTGGAACCTGCTTATTTTCAAAGACCCACTATACTTTGCTTTTGGACCTTACTCAGCCCACAGCCAGCAGGATCAATTGGAGGCAGCTGGGGTACTTCCAAACAAGGGCGACTGGATATTCTCGTTTAAGGTTTATATGTACGCTTTGGCCTATAATATAGGCGCTTTTACCCTCTTTCTTGGGTTTATTTCAGCTATTTTTCTCTGGTTGGATAAGAAGATATCCGTACCAGCTCGGATAGCCACTAGTGTCCTTATGGCACCACTCCTTTTCAATGTTTTGGCTCTCTACCTGGGTCACTCAGTACTCTATATCCAGGGTATTTCGGGCGACACCTGGTTTAATGTGCGTTACGGTATCATGATGTTACCCTCAATTGCTATTTTTGTCGGGTATCTTGTAGGACGTGTCAAAAGGCCATTGGGTATCACTATTATAGGGCTACTCGCTTTTGTAACGTTCTTTCAATTCTCATCAGCTGATGCAGTAACTATCGATGATGCGCGTGTGGGATCAAGTCAGAAAAACGTAACGGAAGTCTCTGGCTGGTTGCGAGAACACACAAAAGACAAGCCGGGCTTTATTCTTATATCAGCTGCATCTCATGATTCAGTTATCTTCTCATCAGGACTTCCTATGAAGAAGTTTATTCATGAGGGTGCAGGACCCTACTACGACTCTGCTCTTGCTAACCCAGACCGTTGGGCAAGATGGATTGTGGTACGAAGTTATTCAAAGGACGATTCTACTTGGAGAGCTATGGTAGATAATCCTGGATTTCAGTATTATCAACTAGTAGACCATTATCCATTTGCTGATATCTATGAGCTCAAAGAAGAGTACTTACCTGATTTAATCACAGAACCCATCTTACCAAAGCAGTGGTAAGACTGGTCGGCAATTATGAAGCACCCATTTCCTTTTCTTTGGTTTCTAGTAGCTCTCTTTTTGGCGGGAGGCGTTTTCTGGTTGGTCACTAAAAATAGTGCTGTACAAAAGCAAGATACTCTCTATTTTGCTCCTCCAGTAAGGAACTCCTTTGCTTTTGAGTCAATTGATACTATGAAATACTCTCGTGACCCTTCACGAGAGAAGCTTCATGATGCCAGTTTTGACCAGAAAATTGAAAGTCAGATGGAGGCCATTGCTCTTACCGGAGCTACGCACGTAGCTATTGCGACACCTTACGATGAAGAGTTTCTTCCAATTTTGAAGCGTTGGGTAGAAGCGGCTCGAAGACATAATCTCCATGTATGGTTTCGGGGTAACTGGTCAGGATGGGAGGGCTGGTTTGAATACCCGCGTATCACTCGCGCGGAACATCTCGAAAAAACTAAACAGTTTATCCTCCAGCACCCCTATATTTTTGAAGATGGGGATGCCTTTTCTTCTTGTCCTGAGTGTGAAAACGGTGGACCGGGAGACCCTCGTCAGACAGGCGATGTCTCCGGATACCGAGAGTTTTTGATAGCCGAGCACGGTATTATGAGGGATGCTTTCATGGAAATAGGGAGAGATGTCAGAGTAGACCTCTTCTCAATGAATGGTGACGTAGCCAAACTTATTATGGATAAGACAACTACAAAAGCTCTGGGCGGTACCGTGACCATAGATCACTATGTTAAAACCCCTGAACAATTGATAAAAGACATTGATTCATTAGCGGAACAAAGTGGGGGGAGAATAGTCATTGGGGAGTTCGGTGCTCCTATTCCAGATATTCATGGAGATATGACTGAGCAAGAACAAGCTAACTGGATTGATAGAGCTCTAAGTCTGCTCGTCAAAAACCCATCCATTGAGGGAGTAAATTATTGGGTAGGAACTGGAGGTTCTACAGAAATATGGAATAGCAAGGGTATACCTCGACAGGCAGTAGAAACTCTTACAAAATACTATCATCCAGAAATATTCTATGGGACTGTACGTGACGATGAAACAGGGAGAGTCCTTTCGGGTGTCCGTGTACTGTATAGTGATGGCAAGGAAACAGAGACAGATAAAGAGGGAAGATTCTCGCGTATATTTACCGGAAGGATTCCATCTGGAGTAGTGTTTTCCTTTTCTGGATATGAGAAGAGAGTGTTGTCTAAAATGTCTCTGGATGAGGAAGTGACGGTTACTCTTGAGGCCGAGCAGAGAAGTATATGGTTGAGTGCCTGGGATTCTTTTCAAAAATTTCTGAGAAACTAAAAAAACACCCCGAAAGCTCGGGGTGTTTTTTCTGGTAGGGGCTTTTACAAGAGGCCAACCTGACCAAAGAAGGTAAGAGTGATAACTGGAAGGAGGGCGAGGAGGAATGAAAGACCGCTTTCATTGCTCTGCTCTGCTTCGAGTTGTGCCATCTGGCACTGTGGACAGTCGCCATGAGCGGCTGTTGATGTTTCCATCGTTACTTCTTGCATATGCTTTTGTTAGTTTTTTACCTTCACCCTGGGAAACCTCCGTAAAGAGACTTACTAGGAAGAAGGGGCGGATTAAGTAGAGGATAAATAAAACGGGAGGAACCATTTGGACTGGTTCGCACCCGTTTCTTCATCTCTATACATCTATTATACTCCTAAAAAAGGAAAAAGTCAAGCCCAGAGAGGCTATAAGCAGGGAGGCTTTGGGGTAAAAGTAAAGTCACCTTGACATAGGATATTACTTAGGTATATAGTTGGTATGTAAAGCTAACTTTACAAGTCTTTATGGGAGAAACAATTAAAAATACTGTCAGCCTTCTTCGACAAGAAAAAAGTTTGACTCAAGAAGAGTTGGCGACGCGGGTGGGAGTGACGCGTCAGACTATCATCGCCCTGGAGAAGGGGAACTACGTTCCTTCTGTTTTGTTGGCGCTCAAAGTGGCTAAAGTTTTTAAAGTTGAAGTAGATAAAATTTTTACTATACGTTATGAAAAGTAAT
>CAYHIX010000020.1:0-13536 GCA_964356875.1 uncultured Candidatus Saccharibacteria bacterium | reverse complement strand
TATGTTAAATATTAATTACCAAGCAAAGTGAGCAAAGGCTTTGTTTGCATCTGCCATTTTGTGAGTATCGTCTTTCTTTTTAATAGCTGCGCCTTCGTTTTTAGAAGCTGCGATGAGTTCGTCTGCGAGTTTGATATGCATAGGTTTACCCTTTCCGCCTCGAGCTGCATCACGGATCCAGCGCATAGCTAGAGCGAGTCTTCTGTCTGCGCGCACTTCCCTCGGAACCTGGTAGTTTGCGCCTCCGATTCGTTTTGAACGAACTTCGGTAAGTGGTCCTGCATTTTTCATTGCAAGGTCAAAAATTTCTAGTGGATTTGGATTACCAGTTTTTTCTTTGATAACATCAAAAGCCATATACATCACTTTGCGAGCAGTCTCCTTCTTGCCTGACCACATGATGTAGTTTATAAATTTCTCCAACTTTTGAGAGTTGTACATGAAATCTGGTTTTACTATATTTCGGTTTTTTACTTTTCTTCGCATAATATTTTATTTCTTAGCACCTTCCTTTGGTTTCTTTGTTCCATACATAGAACGACTCTGTCGTCTCTTTTCGACTCCTTGTGTATCGAGCACACCACGAACTATGTGGTATCTTACTCCGATAAGGTCTTTCACACGTCCTCCTCGCAATAACACCACTGAGTGCTCTTGTAGGTTGTGTCCTTCTCCTGGAATATATGCAGTAACTTCCATGCCGTTTGTAAGGCGGACTCTGGCGATCTTACGCAATGCTGAGTTTGGTTTCTTTGGAGTTGTAGTTAGAACTTTAGTACACACACCTCTCTTGAATGGAGATGGGAAAAATACTGGTCTGTTTTTAAGAACATTAAATCCCTTCGCCAAAGCAACCGTCTTGTGTTTACGGTGCACTTTAGTTCTGTTTTTCTTTATTAATTGGTTTATTGTTGGCATCAAATGTGACTTATGAAATAAAATAGCCCAAACAGGCTACGGAGATTAATGTACTATAAATAAAGAAAAATTGCAAATTCTAAAAGGCTACATAGGCATACCTGTGATTGATCTGTATATAAACCCAACTACTGGGTACAAATAGTGTGAAAAGTATATGACAAATATAATCAACAAGAAAATAGAATATCGCTCGAAAGAGTCTACCCATCTTTCAAATGAAACGGGCAAAAAAGATACTAAAATCCTAGAACCATCGAGCGGCGCTATGGGAATAAGGTTGAAAACCCCGAGCCCTATGTTCACTAAAGTAATAGCAGAAACTATGAAATAAAAACCATCCGGAAGTGAATAAGACAAGCCAATTCGCAACATCAACCCAAAGACAATAGCGATGAAAAAATTCGCCATGACTCCAGCACTAGCCACAGCTATAGTCCCCCATTTTTTATTACTCAAATTATTCGGATTATATGGTACTGGTTTTGCCCATCCAAAAACAAATCCTACTTTAGAAATGATCAGTAGAGCTGGGAGCAAAATAGATCCGAATAAATCTAAATGCTTAATAGGATTCAAGGTAAGCCTGCCTGCATATCTGGCGGTTTTGTCGCCAAATCGTTCAGCCATAAATCCATGAGAAATCTCGTGGATGACAACTGACATTATAAGTATAGCCACATAAAACACTGCATCTGTTGCATTCATATGGATTTAATGATAACATAAAAAAACCATGCCGAAAATATGCGCAATAACAAATAAGGGTTCGATCGTCGGGGGCGGATATTCAAACCGTACTCGTGCGACCAAATTCAACCCTACTGGCAAGAAACGCAAATACCCAAATCTTCAAAAGAAGAAGCTTTTTATACCTGAATTAAACAAAACAGTCACCGTAGAGATAACCGCCCGCGGCATGCGAACCATGACCAAAAACGGCGCTTACGCTACTCTCCTCAAAGCTGGACTTGTTAAGGCAAAATAAAAAACCTCGTTTCAAACGAGGTTTTTTATTTTGCTACTTATTTTTGATTAAAAGTTCTTGAAATTTTTCCCCTAGTTCTCTAGACCCACCCAGGCTGACCATCGCCCCCGGAAGATCAAAAGTGTCAAATGTTTCTTTTCTACAGCCACCCCAACCAGCTATCATACGGCTTGTTTCTCTTATCATTTTTGGGCCTACTTTTAAATCTTCAGAATACTTTTTGGATATATATGTTTTAAACTCTTGAAGGTTAGTAATAGCCTGGATTTCTGGATCAAGCTCTTCTTTCTTAGAATTAGGAATTGCTCCTTCAGTTGACATAGGTATATTGTAGCAAAAAAAACAATTGGGGCAAGTTTTTTAAATCCATCATTTACGCTGGGACAAAAGTAAGTGCTGTTCCCTTCTTGCCTGCGCGTCCTGTTCGTCCTATGCGGTGAATGTATGTATCGTATGTCTGTGGTACATCGAAGTTGATAACATGAGTGACATCTGGGATATCGAGTCCACGTGCAGCCACATCTGTAGCGATCAATATATTTATTTTATCTTGCTTAAATGAATCAAGGATACGGATACGCTCACGGCTTCTCTTGTCGCCATGGATGCCTCCTACTTTAAATCCTCTTTGTGCGAGCTCTTTTGCGAGAGTGTCCACACTGTGTTTCATTTCTCGAAAGATGAGGACTTTGTCAGAACCATCTTTTTTCAAAATGTCATGAAGTTGGTCCAGTTGCTCATCTTTACCTCTGTATCTGACTACATCTTGATCGATATTTTTTGCTGTCTCACCTGATATCACAGATATAAATGCTGGGTCTTTTAGATATTTCTCTGTTAATTTTTTAATTTCTGGAGATAGGGTTGCTGAGAAAAATAGTGTTTGTTTATCTGCATCAGTTTTACCTATAATGTAGACCATATCATCTCGGAATCCCATGTCGAGCATCCTGTCAGCCTCGTCGAGCACAACACTGCGACAAGTAGAAAGGTCTAGTACTTTTCTATCTAGAAGATCACGCAAGCGCCCCGGTGTACCAATAATAAAAGAAACACCCATTTGTATTTCCCTTATTTGTTTACTAATAGGTAATCCTCCGACACAGGCAACAGAAAACATACCGAAACTAAAAGCGAGTTTCTTAAACTCATCATCTATCTGAAGTGCGAGCTCTCTAGTCGGCGCCATTATCAAAACTTTCTCGCGCATATTTTGCCCTTTAGTTTTTACAACTTTTTCGATAAGCGGTAGGAGGAATGCTGCTGTCTTTCCTGTACCTGTGTTTGCCATACCGAAAACATCTCTACCTTTCAGTATTACTGGTATAGATTCGTCTTGAATAGGCCTTGGGTGAACATATCCTGCCCGGCCGATATTCTTATGAAGTTGGGGGTTAAATGGAAAATCAGAAAATGTGTGTTTAGACACAAAAGGCTTTTCTTCTACATAGACTCCTTTTTTTATAAAGCGAGAAAAATCAATACGGTCTCCGCGAGAACGTTTGTTGCTACTTGGGCGCCTACTCCCTCCTCCGCCAAACCTAGGGCGAGAGCCAAAGCTCGGCTTACTACTAAAACTGCGAGCAGGAGCACCAAAAGACTTTCGAGCTGGTGCTGTACTAGATCGACTACTATGGGTACGAGTAGAACTAGAAGAAGTTCCACCACGCACAAAACTGCGTTTATTTATCATATATTTTTTTGTGTCATGGACATCAATCCCGCGACACAAGAGTCATAGATGATTTCCATAAGCGTCAGTCTCGATTAGATAATAGTGAGAATGATGTTTTTAGAATAGCATTTATGGGCTATTTTGTCAATGTTTTCTGAACATAGTTAATAATTTCTTCTACTGACTCATAGCGGAGGAAATTGAACTGTGGATGTTGAATGCCTATCACCAGGTTGGTAACTTTCGAATCAGTATGAGCCACTGCAAGTACTGGTATCCCCCGCTTTTCGATTGCAGTAGCCATTTCGTAGCCGAGTCCAAGCGATGGATAGTCACAGATCGCCAGCATTGCATCAGCCTTCATTGCACATTCATGAATATCGTGGTTATAAACTTCTTTTGGATTAGCTAAAGAAAAAGTAGTAACCCCTAGAAACTCAATAATCTCGAAATTTTCTTCAAGAGCTTTTTTTAAGTCTGATATGATTTTTAGAAAAATATCTCTTTTATCCTCGGGTATAATGGTTAGCGCACAACCAATGTAAAGCTTCTTTTTCATACTAATCAAATTGATGTCCTAAAATATTCTTTGGATTTTCTTTATTGAAAAGTATTTCACTATCCTCAAGGTCATATACATTATTAATCCCAGCAGAAATTATTGCATCCCAGCAGCCCTTACAGCACCACCAATGCCCCCACATATATAGATCAGCTCCCTTAGTATCATTGCCTTTTGCGTGTGCATCTCTAATAGCAGTTGGTTCGCTGTGGAACTTTGGGTCACATCCCTCACAAAGGTCATACCCTTGCCCCGTAGGCATGTTCATTGTTACACGCACGCATCCTTTAATATGTGCTGGATTATTACCGATAGAACCCACCCCGATTACTTCATCATTCTTAACGATTACCACCCCACTTGGTTGTGCTAGATTGCTACGATATTCCTTCGCGTATTCCATAGCCATAGTCATATATTTATTAGAAAGTGGCACATATAGAATTTCTCTCCCTTCTGGTAAATATGGGTATTTTATTTGTTTTGTTTCCATAGTATTTATATTGTATACTTTACTACATGACAACTTTTGACACAATCTATCAAGGCATTATTAAAAAAATAATAGAAGAAGGAGTTGAAGAACTAAACGAAAGAACTGGCCATAAAACAAAATCACTCCCGGGAATCACATTCCAAATTGATTTAGAAAAAGATGGTTTCCCTGTTTTGACACTAAGAAAAAATCCTATTAAATCACCTATTGCTGAACAAGTATGGTTTATCTCTGGAGAAAAAAATACAGAATTTTTAAGAAAATATACAAAAATGTGGGATGAGTTCATAGAGCCAGATGGCACAATAACTTCAGCATATGGATACCGATGGAAGCATCATTTTAAAAGAGATCAGTTGCGTAACTTAATAGAACTTCTACAGAAAGAACCTAGCTCTAGACATGGAGTAATCATCACTTGGGATCCAAATGATGATGGGCATGGAGGGACTTCAAAGAAGAATGTGCCCTGCCCTTTTGCATTTACTGTAAATATCATAGGTGGTCGTTTAAATCTACACAACATAATTAGATCAAATGACATGATACTGGGTTGCCCATTTGATACTTTTGGTTTTGCTTTGCTTATGTGTACTCTTGCCCAAAAATTGAATGTTAGGCCAGGTATGTATACTCACACAATATCAAATGCGCATATTTATGATATCCATTATGATGGGGCTAACGAATTAATTAGAAGAAAAAATGATCACCCAAATATTTTCCTGAGCTTACCGAAAGAAATTTTTGACCGCGCAGAGAAAAAAGACGAAAATATTGTAGATGAAATTTATCAAGCATTTGCTCCATACTACAAACCTGGTGAACCTATTATTGGATTAAACATAGTAAAGTAATGATTTCCATCATCGCTGCAATTGGTAAGAAAAATGAACTCGGCAAAGGAAACACTCTCCTATTTCATATGCCTGCGGATATAAAATATTTCAGGGAGACCACAAAAGGGCATGCAGTGATTATGGGGCGTAAAACTTTTGAAAGTATTGGTAAAGCATTGCCCAATAGGAAAAACATAGTCATAACGAGAGATAAAAAATACAAAAAGGAAGGTGTCGAAATCGCCCACTCTCTAGCCGAGGCACTCGGCAAAGCCAAGGGTGATGATGAAATTTTCATCATAGGTGGAGCAGAGATATACAAACAAGCTATGGATTATGCTGACAAACTATACATCACCCACCTAGATGCAACAGATAAAAAAGCAGATACATTTTTCCCAGAAATCATCCCAATAGTTTGGAACGAAACTTCTCATAAAAAGCATAAAAAGGATTCCGAGAATCCTTTTGACTACACCTTTTCTATATACGAGAAATTCTTCTAAGATTTAAGGGTCTTCATCTGTCTTAACTCTGATAAACACATCTTCCCCTTCTGGGGATTTTGTTTTAATATATTTTCTATTTTTATTTCGTTCAATCTTACTCACTAATTCTTTTTCTAGATCAAATCCCATAGTCTCACACATACCAAGGATAAATATCATCACATCAGCAAATTCTTCGGCTACGCCTGATTGGTTTTTATTATGTTTAGAAAACGCTTCGGAGAGCTCTTCGTGCGCTCGACAAAACTCTAATGCTACATTTGTAGTGTTAAATCCCTTTTCTATCTTATTGCGCATTACTTCTTTTTGTAATTCCTTCAGGTCGATCATAGCTTTATATTACTCCTAATAAACAAAAAAACCAACAATTTCTTGTTGGTTTTTTCTTAATTCTTATTTAACTTCAATCCCCATACTTCGAGCAGATCCGGCGACGATGTTTATCATACCTTCGTCATCTTTAGCATTTAGGTCAGCGGCTTTTTTCTGTCCGATTTCAAGTGCTTGTGCGCGAGTGATGGATCCTACTTTCGTAGCTGCATTCTTTCCAGAACCCTTTGCTACTCCAGCAGCTTTTAAGATAAGACCAGTGACAGGAGGAGTCTTTACGATAAAGTCATAACTTCTGTCTTCATAAACTGTGATAACCACAGAAACCTTGTCCCCTGCCATTTTACTTGTTGCGGCATTAAACTTGGTGACGAAGTCTCCTATGTTTATACCAGCCTGTCCAAGCGCAGGACCTAGAGGTGGAGCTGGGGTAGCTTTTGCAGCCTGTATTTGTAGTTTTATTTTTTTGGTTATTTTCTTTGCCATATATCTAATTAATTATTTGTATACCTTACTATAGAATTCTCATAATTGCAATTTTTATTGAAATTTATAGTCGCTACGCTCCTTAAATTTTCTTAACTTGCAAGAAATCAAGTTCTATTGGTGTTTCGCGACCGAACATTGAAACAAGTACCTTGACCTTCCCACGATCTTGGTCAATAGAGTTCACTTTACCTTCAAGGTCTTTAAATGGTCCATCAGTGATAAGGATACTTTCGCCGATAACCATGTCGATGTTGTGTTTTGCTGTACCTGCATCCATTTTACTAAATAGATAATCCACTTCTTCTTTTTTAAGTGGCACAGGGTTTACTCCAGCACCTACGAACCCAGTCACTCGTGGAGTATTGCGAACTACATACCAAGAATCATCAGTCACGATCATATCTACGAGTAAGTATCCAGGATAAATCTTTTCTTCTACTTCAACTCTTTTACCGCCTTTTATTTTGATCTTCTTTTCAGTAGGAACAATGACATTGAATATCTTGTCGTTCATGCCGAGAGAGTCTATGCGCTGACGTAAATTACGCAAAACAACATTCTCATACCCTGCATAAGTATGAATAGCGTACCAATTTCGAGCTCCTTGTACTTCTTGTTTTGACATAAATTTTAAAAAGCTAAGTAAATTAAAGTGAAATCAACTTCTCTAAACCTTTAGAGAATATAAAATCAAATACACCCAAATAATAACCTATCACAACAGAAAGGATGATAACGGCTAAAGTATAAAACATAGTCTGGCTCTTCGATGGCCAAATAACCTGCTTCAACTCTACTTTTGTCTCTCTAATATATTCGGTAATTTTTGACATAATATTTTAAATAATATTTTTTTCTCACTTCTCTTAAAAAAGCCCCCTTCAGGGCTCTTTTAATATTACTCTTTTTTTACGAATTAGTCAATAAAGCCTAAATATAAGCGGGTTTACCTTATTTCGTATGTAATTGTAACGTTTGAAATAATCTTATTCTCGCCTGTTGGTAGCTCAGGAGACGGTGCGGATTCTGGTCGTGCACTTCCAGCCATATTCATAGCCTTATCTGCGTACATCATAGGATAATTCCCGCTTTCAGAGAAATTTACGATCCTGACTAGCTTCACCCCTAGGTCTTTTGCGAGAACCTTAGCTTTCTTCTGTGCCTCTTCTATGGCCATCTTGCGAGCTTCCGCTTTTAGTTCCTCTTCTTTTTCAATTGAGAAATTCGGGCCACTTATTTCAGATACTCCTAATGCACCGATCCCTTTCACTACTTCCCCTGCCTTCGCAAGGTCACGAACTTTTACTGTGATAGATTCAGAAACTTCATAACCAACTATTTTTGGCTCTGTTTGTCGGCAAGGTATGCCGTAACCTCCATAACATGGAGTGCCGTAATCATATTTTGGATAAGAGTTGTATGCTTCAGTCTTTATGTCTTTCTTTTCTATTCCGCTTGTTTCAAGGAAAGCCAATACTGCAGTCTCTTTTGTAGTGACGTTTGTCTGTGCAGCTTCCATGTCTTTTTGATTATCTCGAAGTGTAAGGGTGATAGTAGCTAAGTCAGGTTTTGCAGAAACCTCACCTTCTCCTTCGAATGAAATAACATTAGAAGCAGGAGCACCGCCGCCGATAAATTTATAATTCTTAATCTCAGCAACAGTGAGAACTACTAAGTAAATACAGGCTAAAATAGCCAAAATTCCGACAACTTTCATTAAATTTGATTTATCTTTTGTTAAATTTTCCATAAATAATACTTTTTTTAATTATTAATATCCGACAATTCTCATATTATAGCTGAAAAAAGCATTAAATCAAATTCACTTCAGGAGTAAGCTTGAGTCCAAATTTTGAATAAACAGAATCCATAATCTGTTCTGCTAAGTCCTTAATCTCTTGCCCGGTCCCATTTCCATAATTCACAAGTATAAGTGCGTGTTTCGCGTGGACTCCGACATTGCCAAGCCTATACCCCTTCCAGCTTTCCCCTTCTTTTGTGCCACAAGATTCTATGAGCCAAGCAGCTGGTATTTTTTTTATACCATCTTCTTCGAAGAATTTTATATCTGAGTATTTTTCTTTTAACTCTTTAAATTTTTCTTCATCTACAAAAACATTTTTAAAAAAGCTGCCGGCGTTCCCTATGACACATGGGTCTGGCAGCTTACTTGTGCGGATAGCTGTGACAGCATCGCTAATATCCTTTGGGTTATATACTTCTATTTTTTTATCATTTATATAGTCAGCCAAAATTTTATAAGATAAGTTTGGTTTTGAATGCTTACTTAGACTTAAGGTAATTGCAGAAATAAAATATTCTCCTTTGAATTTATTTTTGAAAATACTGTCTCGATATCCAAATTCACACTCATCTTTTAAAAAAACTTTTTTAGACCCATCGGATATCTTGTAAACTTCCACACTATGGAGTGTATCTTTGAGCTCCACTCCATAGGCCCCGATGTTTTGCACAGGGGCGCCGCCTACTGTCCCCGGGATGAATGCCAAATTTTCAATACCCCAAAGTCCTTGATCTACAGTAAATAAAACTAGATCATGCCATACTTCTCCGCTCATGCAGCGAATAAATACATCATCCCCCTTTTTTTTGTCTGTATTTAATATCTGAATGCCTTTTAATTTATTTAAAACCACTATCCCCTCGAAATCTTTGGTAAATAAAATATTACTACCACCACCTAAAAATATCTTTTTGTTTTCTTTAAATTCTCTAGTTTTAAATAGCTCTAAAAGATCTTGTTCCGAATTTAATTCCACAAAAAAAGAAGTGTTGGCTTTCACTCCTAGAGTATTCAATTTAGTTAAATCATAATTCTTCTCTATGTGCATGAATTAAATCAACAAAGAAACAATAGCACCGATGCCTACCAAAGAAAGCAAGAAGAAAGTGACCCACCCTATGATGCTGCTAGTAATTTTATTTTTAAAGTTCCCCATCACAGACTCATCCCCACTAAGTCTAACAATAAAGAAAAGCATTATGGGAGAAATAATCCCATTTAACACAGCAGAATAGATAAGCGCTTTGATCGGATCAATACCCACAAAGTTAAGAAGTATCCCTAAAATCATAGCAACGATGATAACTCCGTAAAAAGAATGAGCTTGTTTAAGCTTTCGATATAACCCAGTCTTCCAACCAAATGATTCGGAAATAGCATACGATGCAGAACCAGCTAATACAGGGATAGCAAGTAAACCAGTACCTAAAATACCCAGAGAGAATAAAACAAAAGCAAAATCTCCAGCAAAGGGCCTTAGAGCTACTGCTGCGTCAGAAGCTGTTTTTACATCTACTATCCCGTTTGCAAACAATGTGGCTGCACAAGCAGCAATTATGAAAAACATTATTGCGTTTGATATAAACATCCCTGTCCAGACATCTATCCGCATAGTCTTTATGACTGCATCTGTTACACTACTTTTTCTCATATCGACTGTCTTACCTCCGTGCAGTATCTGATCTTCTACTTCTTGAGATGATTGCCAGAAAAATAAATATGGGCTGATCGTCGTCCCCAACGCTGCACACACCAAAATAATGACTTCTTTGGATAGGTGAAAGCTCGGGGTAACTGTACTTTTTAATACGACCAGCCAATCTATGTTCACAGAAAAAGCCGAGATGACATAAGCAAACAGAATTAAAGTTAGATATTTTAAATACTTTGCATATTTTTTATAAGAAATAAATATTTGAAGAAACAAAGAAAGTCCAGCAAAAAATAATATCAATAGGGTAAAGTTTATATATGGAAAGATCAGCTGCACAGCTTTAGCCATTGCCCCCAAGTCTGCGCCTATGTTAAAAACATTCGCAAACAAAAGCAGTGCTGTACATATATATAATATTTTTTTAGAATAATGTTTTTTAATGTTTGCAGCGAGTCCTACTCCAGTAGCCAGTCCTATGCGTGCGCACATCTCCTGCACTACGCCCATAAGAGGAAAAGAGAAAAGAGAGAGCCATATCAGCCCAAAGCCTTGAGATGCACCCATCTGAGAATAAGTAGCAATCCCTGAAGGATCGTCATCAGCTGCACCAGTAGTGAGCCCTGGTCCCAAAGTCTTCCAATACCCTACCGCTGCCTTTACTGGAGGTTCTTGTTTGATGTCATTCTTTAAGTCTTGCCCAATCTCTACACCTTTTTCTAGAATTTCTGCCGGGGCACTAAAAATTTTCTCCAGTATGCTCTTTTTCATTATGCTCTAAGTATAGCAAATTAAAAAAATAAGGGTCAAAGATATAAATTTAGAAATAATATATAGAAAAAGCCGTTAAGCTTCTTCCGAAGCCTAACGGCTTTAATTAATACAACAAGAATCTAAGTCTCAAGTTGCAGGATGACAAAACGGTTGCGAGACTGCGCATTCCAGAGATAGGCACGCGAGAAGCGAATGACACGCACCAAGAGGCGACCATCACCAACGAAGCGAACATTAGCAACGAAACCACCTTCGATTTCAAAAAAGGTAGCATATCCATCCGTTCGTAATTTATCGCGGTGAGAACGACAAAATTCTACAACCTGATGTTCGGTCCAGGTGCCTCTTTTTTTTCTGGACCCAAAACTAGAAAAAAGTTTTGCAAAAATTCCATCGAGAGCCATCTCCCAGACGGAAGCTTTTACAGCTTTCGTAATTTTGGTATTTAATGGCAAAGTCTGTCCGTAGACTCCACCAGTAAAAATTCCTGAAGACTTGAGTGTCTCGCTACCGTCCGTGGCATCGATTTTCAAATCTTTGAAAAGAAGTTTAAAGAATTTGTTAACTTTTACTGTCGCAGTTTTTACGCCAGCACCCCAGCAAGTTTCCTTGCGGAGGAATTTCTTAAATTCTGACAGCATCTCTGGGTCAGAAATTTTTTGCACGCAATCAAAAATTAATGCGAGAGTTTCGTTTGAAACCGTCACAAGTAATCTTACTAAATCACCGAGCATGTCTTTTGTCATGGTCAGTCTCCTTTTTTATTTCAAGTTTTCATTCACGATCTTTCTCGTAAATATATCTGGAAATACCAGAATTTACAGGACAAGCCTGCTTCTTTATCTGTATTTATTATACATTATTATAGAAAAAATGTCCAGGAAAATTTAGGGGCGTAGGATAATAACAGTGCCATCTTTATGCAATTTAATTACTCTCGATGCTTTGCTAATTATTGCTCCACCGTCTATGTATAGATCTACAGAGTCACCAAAATACCCCTTTGCGTCCTCTATGCTTTCGCTCGCTGGGAATTTTTCTGTATTTGCAGAAGGAGCGATGAGTGGTCCTGTGTTTAACAGTAAATCTCTTAGCTCTTTTTGTGAAGGCAATCGAAACGCAAGTGTGTCTGTACCACGATGTAGATATGCAAACCTTTCTTCGGGGCAGTCGAAGATGATGCTGGTAGGTCTTTTTTGTTCTATAGAATTTTGATCTAAATTCCAATACTCTTGTATTTTATTTTTTTGTTCATCCGACAAGACTATAGAAAAATTCTCGAGTTCTTTTATATCACCAATCAAAACTATACATGGCTTTTCTGGTGCCCTTTTCCTGATTTGATAAATCCTTTCTACTGTATGTATGTTTAATGCCTTCCCTACCATGCCATAAATCGTATCAGTAGGCATGACGACCACACCTCCCTTGTCTAAAATTTCATTTATGTTTTGATTGTTCCAAGTATTAAAATTCATATATTTATATATTATTGTAACTTAAAAATTCTTGACCCATCTTTCCCGTGGGAGATCTCAATATAAAAAGAGTGTTTGGGCATTATATCTTTTATGTTTTCAGGCCATTCGACTAAAATCAAGTTTTCTTTATTATTGATCATATTTTCCCAACCCAGATACAAGAGCTCCTGCTCATGCTTTAATCTATAAGCATCTATGTGTATCAAAAATTTGTAATTTGGTAATTTTTGCAGTTTTTTTATTTGATATTTTTTAAATATAACAAATGTCGGGCTAGTGATTTTGTTTTTCACTCCTAAAAGTTTGCCTATATATTGAGTAAAGGCTGTTTTACCAGCGCCCAAATCTCCAGAAAGCCCTACCACCGTAGCGCCTTTGTTTTTAAGGCTATTTTTTAGTATTTTGTCCAAAAATGTTTTAGACAGCTGTTCGGTTTCTTTCGGGGATGTCGACAATTTTTTCATATTTTTATATTAGCATTTATTCATGTATAATTAAACGATATGAAAATCAAGCAAGCTATTAATGCTTTCACTAAAGTAGAAGACAAGGTTCGAAGTAAACTCAGTCACTACCCTATCCTGTACGCATTTATAGGTGGTGTCGGGATTGTTTTGTTTTGGCGAGGAGTTTGGCACTTAGCAGACGACGTCAGCTTGAGCAGTGGTTTGTCTTTAATATTTGGAGTCATGATTTTACTTTTCACAGGGATATTCGTAACAGAATTTATAGGTAATAAACTCATAGTTTCAGGACTTGTCGGAGAAAAAAAGCTCGAAGAGAAAGAAGTAGATGAAATAGAGACTGAAGAAAACCAAATCCGAAACCTACAAAACACCCTCTCTAGACTAGAAAAGAAACTTGACCATATAGATGAAGAAGTGGAGAGTAAACAAAAATAAAGCTCCGGTTCACCCCAAATACAAAAACACCGAGCAGTCGGTGTTTTTGTATTTGGGGTGCCCATCGGGAATCGAACCCGAATCGAAGGTTCCACAAACCTCCGTGTTAACCGTTACA
>CAYHIX010000019.1:0-14598 GCA_964356875.1 uncultured Candidatus Saccharibacteria bacterium | reverse complement strand
ATAATGACTTTGTATTTACCTGCAGCTCTTTGTATTAAATTCTCGTTCTCATCTCCCGCACCGACTTTGTTTGTGAGTAAGTCATAGTATATGGCTTCATGGGGAATGAACATAAAAGCAAAGTCCGTAGTGCCGTTCCTTGGCTGGATGTATTTTGCAGTTTCGGTAATTCTATTTTTCAAATCATTTACAAAAGTCGTCTCTAGTCTCTTTTTTTCTACAGGATCTCGCTCCTCTGCCATTTTATTATAATTCTCAAGCGAGAACTTGGAGTCTACTGGGATGATCTTGTCTTTCACAAAAACCACAGCATCTACTATGCTCCCATCTGGGAAAGGGTATTGCATCTGATAGCTTCCAGGAGGAAGGACATTCTTCAAAACTGTCTCTAAGTAGTATTCGCCCAAGATGCCACGTTGCTTTGGATTCTTTAATACGTTCTCGAGGCTCTGCAGCTGGTCTGCAAAGCTTATGACTTGCTTGTTTGTCTCGTCCAAGCGAGTGAGGCGCTCGGTGACATCGCGTATGATTTTATTTGACTCGCTTGAATGAAATTTCAAAGATTCATTGACTTGCTTATGAGATTCACCGATCTTGCTATCTACTGTCCTAGAAAGTTCGTTTATTTGAGTGAGAATCAAGTTTAGCCCTATGTCATCTTTTTGCTCTTCCTTTTTCTTGCCAAATATAAAGTAGGCGACGATGAGCCCTGCTACTATCCCTAAAATTATCCAAATGATGTTTTCCATAATTAGATATAGTTTAACATTTTTGCATATTTAAACAAAAAGAAAAGCCACCGGTAAAGCATGGTGACTTTTCCCGGTGGCATATGATGCTACCTAATTAAATTATTGAACGATTCTCCACTCTGGAGAAAATTTATGTCTCTCTAGGAGAATCTCTTCTCCTTCCCAGAATAAGCTTTCGTGATAGGTTTTTTCCGAGATGAAACCGTCCTGTATGACAGTTTCTATTAAAACACAAAAGATTAAAAAATCTTCTTCCTCACTTCGGGACTTTAAGACACCTCTGGCGATCGAGGCGCCATTATTCCCTGTGATTAAAACCTTTACACCTTTTTCAAATGGTGTAAGGAGAAGACCCGTTCGTTCCACAGGTTCATTTTTCAAAAATTTCATTTTTTACTCCAAAATTTAAAATACCCTCATGGTTGAAGGTTGAACTAAGTTCAGTAGGATAATAACACACAACTAGACATAAAACAAATTATTTTGTCAAATAATGCTTGAGAGTATAAATCCAATCCTCATCCAATACATCACTTTTTTCTTTCTCCTTAAGTAGCCATTCGAGCCAGCCGCGGTCGAGGGAGACTACTTCGTCTATAGTCTTGCCTTTATATTTACCAAAGTTTAATTTATGAAAAATTGATGGGTGTGAAGATATTTCTATCATTTTTTCTATTGCTCCTTCTTCGTCTAAGCCTTCGTCCATGACTTTCTTTTTCAGTCTCTCAAAAAGCTTTTCGAGTACGAGCACATCACCCAAAGCGTCGTGAGCAGTAGCCTCGACATCTAAGTCTAGTAAGTATCTCAAATACTGGAGATTATACCTCTCTATTTTGTCTTCTGGGTCTAGGTGCCGTGCGAGCCTGAGCGTGTCTATAAAATGCTTAGGGGTTATGTCTTCTTTTTTCATGACCATCATATCAAAAGGTGCATTGTGGGCTACGACCACAGAATTTTCATCTTCAAAAAGATCTTTCACATTTTGGAAATCTTCACTTTCTTTAAAAGCAGGCTTATCTTCCACCATCTTGTTCGTGATATGGTGAATAGCAGAAGCCTCTGGGGGGATCTTTATGTCAGGTTTATATAATTTATTAAATGTTTCTTCGTCGTGCTTATAGGCAAGCTGAACTAAGAAATCATTCTCAGTGTTCCCAGTAGTCTCTGTGTCAAAAAATATAATCTTTTTCATGTCTGGTCATTTTAACATATTTTTAGTATCATGTATTGTGTAGAATAAAAATTTTCAAATCAAACTTTGCTACGTTAGGTCATAAAGAGAATGCTCTTGCAAAATTTATTTGAAAATTTTTATTAATATTATGTTACATGAACAAATCAAAAACGGAATAAAAGAAGCAATGATGGCCAAAGACTCTGTGAAGCTGGAGACTTTGCGAGCGATGCTTTCGGCTTTTACAAATGACCTTGTGTCAAAAAATAAAAAACCAAGTGATTTCTTAGGAGACGAAGAAGCCCTAGCTGTGATCACTCGCCTAGCAAAGCAGCGCAAAGACTCAATAGAGCAATTCAGAAAAGGCAATAGAGAGGACTTGGTCAAAGTCGAGGAAAGCCAGCTCGCTATTTTAGAGACTTACTTGCCAAAGTTAATGGAGAAAAGTGAAGTAGAAAATATCGCCAAAGCCAAAAAAGATGAACTCGGCATAAATGACCCTACCAAAAAAGGCTTACTCATGTCAGCACTAATGAAAGATCTGAAAGGTAAAGCCGATGGCTCTGTGGTAAAAGAAGTCGTGGATGCTCTTTTCTAAATACGTCTTACAGATATGCATACAGTTGAAGCTTTACGATATATAGTAGAACATAACCAAATATTTGCGTATTGTTTTATATTCCTGGTGACTATTTTCGAAGGGGAAGTCATCGCGATATCAGCGGGGATACTCATATTGCTCGGAGCTTTGAATGCCTGGGTCGTATTTCTGATGATCTTAGGTGGTGGTATCATAAAATCTTTCCTGGGGTACTTTATAGGTGGGGTATTGAATAAAAGATTTAATCATAATAGATTTTTCCAGTACATAGAAAAGAAGGTTTTTAGCGTTATGCCGCATTTTGAAGAGCGTCCTTTTTGGTCTATTTTTGTCTCAAAATTTTTAATGGTGAATCATCTAGTGATCATTTTTTCTGGATATAAGAAAATAAATTTTAAAAAATACATCCAAGCTGAAATACTCTCTACTATCATTTGGGCTATATCTTTAGTTGCACTCGGGTATTTCTTTAGTTATGCTGCTTTTCGTATTAGTAACAAGTTGAGTGAGTTCCTACTCATCGTGCTCTTGTTTATAGTAGGATTTTTCATATTAGAGAAAATCGTATCTATACTATATAATCTATTTGAGGACTTTTTACACAAACATGAATAAAAAAATATTAGTTACCCATAGCGGATCTTTTCACTCAGATGACATATTTGCCACTGCTGTTTTGTCTTTTGTTTTAGAAAAAGAAGGGCAGGAATTTGAAGTCATAAGGACCAGAGACCCTGAAACCATAAAGAATGCTGACTTTGTATACGACGTCGGGGGCATTTACGATGAAACCATAAATAGATTTGACCATCATCAAGTAGGTGGCGCGGGTAAAGACGAAAGCGGTATTGAATACTCATCTTTTGGTTTAGTCTGGAAAAAGTTTGGTAAAGATTTATGCGGGAGCGAGAAGATAGCAAACATGATAAGACGCAAACTAGTCGCACCTATAGATGGGCCAGATAATGGTATGGATATCTACACGCCAAATTTTGAAAATATCTCTCCCTATACTATACAGAGTTACTTTTTTTCAATACAGCCGACATGGCGAGAAGATGGTAGTAATATAGATAAACTTTTTTTGGAGTGTGTCGAGACAGCGAGAGCGATATTAAAAAGAGAGATGACTCTAGCTACTGACCTCATCTACGCTGAAGATAAAGTCATGGAGATTTATAACAACACTGAAGATAAAAAGATTTTAGTTTTAGATAGTCATTATCCTTTCGATGATATTTTGTTTAAAATTCCTGAGCCTTTATTCATAATATATCCAAGACCCGATAATACATGGGGTATCAGAGCTGTAAGGGCTAATCCGAAGAGTTTTAAGAATAGAAAAGACTTTCCATCCACTTGGGCGGGGCTCAAAGATGAGGAATTACAGAAAATGACTGGAGTAGACGACGCAGTGTTTTGCCACCGAGCACTTTTTCTCTGTGTAGCAAAATCTAAAGAAGGAGCTATCAAATTAGCTCAAATTGCTGTAGAATCATAAATATGGCATTTATCGACGAATTAAAAATATACGCAGAAGCAGGCCGTGGTGGAGACGGTGTAGTACGATGGCGTCAGGAGAAATTTATCCCAAAAGGTGGACCTGCTGGAGGTGATGCGGGTCGTGGTGGGGACTTTTTCATAGTGGGCGTAAGAGATATTCATATACTTTCAAAATACAAAGCTAAGAAAGAATTTATAGCAGGCCGTGGTGAGGATGGCAAAAACAAAAGTTTACATGGTGCAAATGGTGAAGACTATTTACTCGAGTTACCACTCGGATCTATTGTCACTAACTTAGAGACAGAAGAAACTTGGCAACTAACCAAAGAAGGTGAAAAAATAAAAATACTAAAAGGCGGGTATGGAGGTTTTGGCAACGAGCATTTTAAAAGTTCTATAAATACTACCCCGAAAGAATGGCGCCCAGGAGAAGATGGAGAGAAAGGGAACTTCAAGATAGAATTAGAGCTTTTTGCAGACATCGGACTCATCGGACTTCCAAATGCTGGAAAGTCTTCGCTTTTGAATGCACTGACGAATGCACAGGCACGAGTGGGTGACTACGCGTTTACCACACTTGATCCAAACCTTGGAGATTTTTATAAATTTATAATCGCAGATATTCCTGGAGTCATCGAAGGTGCCGCCGAAGGTAAAGGACTCGGGGTAAAATTCTTGAAACACATCAAGCGTACAAAAATGCTTGCCCACCTCGTGTCGTTTGAGAATTTGTCGCTCGGCACTGGGGGTATGATGAAAGTTTATAAAGAGATTCGTAAGGAATTAAAAAAATACGATAAAAATTTGAGCTCAGAAAAAGACGGCACTGGAAATCTGTCAGACAAAGATGAAATCATAATACTCACCAAGAGTGATGTCGTAGATGATAAAAAGATCGTAGACAAAGCTGTAAAAGCCTTCGAGAAACTCGACAAAAAAGTCTTTGTGCTTTCACTATATGACGACAAAATGGTCAAAAAATTCAGCGACGAACTAATAAAAATATTAAAAAAGTTGTAACATCATTTTTTGTACTAATACAAATTACGTGCTAATCTAAAAATAGAAAACAAATTAGCCATATTTAAATGGCAAAGGAGGTTGTTGTGGGGAGTGATCGCTTATTTATTCTTTTAAACTGGCTTTTTTTCATTTTCTCAATCTATTTGTCAGGTACGATTGATGGAAATATGAAATTTTTAGTTCTCTTTAATGGATGGTTAGTATTTGTAGTTTCAATACTATATTTAATTAGGGTAAGCTATATTGCAGATTCTAACTATAAGTATGCTATAAGCATACAAAACAACTCTTGGGTTGTTTCGAAATCATTTGTTGATTCTGAAAATAATGATTGGGTGTGTGTTTTTTTTCGCCACCAATTGATATATTCGGAATCGTTTTATCTGGGTGTTCATCCGAGCCATCCAGATATAAAAAAATTCCAGACACTATACCTGGACGATGTTGTAGAGTTTAGTGCACTACATCAATCAATCCTTGACGGAGATAGAAATGCTTTATGTGGATATATACGCATTGTGTCTGTGAAATATTAGAATAAAAGTCCTAAAGAAAGTCCACTTTAGGACTTTCTTATTTGTTTAGCAAATTTGACAAATAACATTATCAAATGCACGATTACCCCCTTTGATTAAAGGGGATTTTGTGCTATAATAGCCAAATATATGAAAAAAATATTAGATTTCGTTAAAAGAAAGAAGATTTACTTTATTATCGGTGTGGTTGCTTTGGCTGTGCTCAGCTATTTTATATTTGGGCGAGGCAACGGTGAAACTGAAACCTTTACAGTCGCGACTACAAATATATCACAATCCGTAGTACTCTCAGGAAAAGTCCAGACTAGCGACAGAGCAGACTTAGGCTTTGCTTCATCAGGTAGACTAGGTAGTATTTTTGTAAAAAACAACCAAGTAGTAGCTAGGGGTGCTGTGCTTGCTCAACTTGAAATAGGTGAACTTGCTGCAGATCTAAAAATCAAACAAGCAAACCTGCGTGCTGCAAATGTAGACCTCGAAGCAGCCAAAGAAGAACTGGATAGAATCATAAAACAAGAAGACGCAAAAGTAGAGAGCGCATATCGCAAACTTTTATCTTCAGACTTAGAGCTGATAGCAGACTCTAGTGATTACGAAGATGCTCCTACTATCAGCGGCCTATACGACGGAACAGAAGGACAATATAAAGTATCAATAGATAAAAAGAATGTTACCTTGCCAGATTTTACTTTGAAAACATTCGGACTAGAAACTACAAGTAGAATAATAAACGAAGAGTCCGCTACTCCACTTGGCACAAAAGGTCTATATATATCTTTTTCTAGCAATGACGCAGATCCATATTTAGATACAGTCTGGTATTTGAACATACCAAACAAATCTAGTTCTTCTTATCTAGCAAACTACAACGCATACAATGAGGCAAAGAAGAATCGCGATGTGTCAGTACAGAGTGCACAGTCTAAATATCAAAAACTTTTAACCGAAGGAGATAACGGCAGCACGACCGTAGCTCAAGCAGAAGTTCAAAAAATCCAAGCAGAAATAAGAAAAAATACTATTTACGCACCCTTTGCTGGAGAAGTTACAAATATAGCTAAAGAAGTCGGCGAGAATGCATCAGTCGGAGAAAGAGTGGTTTCTATATTAGGTGAAAACAAGCTCGAAGTAGTTCTCCAGGTTTCAGAGCTCGATGTTTCTAGGCTTGTATCTGGAGCTGAAGTAAAAATAAAAATAGATGCATTACCAGGAGAAGAATTTGTCGGCACCTTATCTACTATAAACTCTAGAGACACAGAGATAGACGGAGTCCCAGTATACGAAGCCTTCGTAGAGCTAAAAGCAGACGATAGGATCAAGACTGGCATGAGTGCTACTGGAAGTATCAATATAGCTAATAAAGAGGGAGTTTTGGCTATACCAAATTACTTTGTTAAAAAAGTTGAGAATAAAAATATAGTACTTGTAAATACTTCAAAAGGTAAGACAACAGAAAAAGAAGTGACACTAGGACTTGTCGGTAGTGATAGTATGGTAGAAGTGATCTCTGGTTTATCTGAAGGAGATATCATAACTTCACGAAATTAAACAAACAGAATTTTCCAGGATGAAAGAAAATAAATTAAAAAATTCTACAAACAAGTGGTCCAAGATTTTTTTGGTTGGATGGTTTTTGGCTGTCAGGCAAATAAAAGGTTCAAACAAATCTACTACTTTCCTCATCATATTTATCATGATGTTGACCTTTCTAAATCTAATTGTAGTCTCCGGTATTTTAGTTGGATTGATAGAAGGAGGACGGGTAGCAAACAGAGAACAATACTCGGGAGATGTTATCGTCACCACACTTGCTGGTGAAAACAATATAAAAAGAACTAATGAAATAGAGAGTACACTCAGGCAAATGAATGGGGTTCAAGACATAAGCACGAGATTTATATCTTCCGGACAAATTGAAGCAAATTATAAAACTCGTAGAGATTTTAGCGCACCAAAAGATGTGGCGGGTACCCAAGTAACAGGTATAAATACAGAAGACGAAGAAGCTCTCTCAGGTATTTCACAATATATAGATGGGGGTAGCTTTTTAAATAATAATGAAAGTGGGTACATTGTGTTAGGTAAAAACCTACTCCGTAGGTATTCTGAAGATTTTGGAGATGTTTTTGCTTCAATTGAGGGCACTTATCCAGGTGATGAGGTCAGAGTGACAGTGGGTAAAAATACTAAGACTTTTATAGTAAAAGGGATAGTGAGTTCAAAAGTAAACCAGGTTTCTCTTCGTGCTTTTATAACTCAAGAAGACTTTTTGAGATTAGTGGATAAGGCAGACCTTAATGCGAATGAAATAGCCATACGAATAAATCCAGATTCACAAATGACTCCTGATAAACTTAAGTCCAATTTAGTCAGTTCTGGATTTTCTTCTGATGGTAAAATCCAGACTGCAGTCGAGGCTACACCTGAATTCTTAAATCAAATCCGCATAGCTTTTGCTTTACTTGGTAATGTTATCGGACTTATCGGTATTGTGGTTGCATCTATAACCATTTTCATAGTTGTCTTCATCAACGCTGTTACTCGTAGGAAATATATCGGTATTATGAAAGGAATCGGTATATCCGAAGAAGCTATTGAAATCTCCTATATTATTCAATCAATCTTTTATGCACTAATAGGTGGAGCAATAGGAATATTTATAACTTTTGTATTACTAGTCCCTTTCTTTGATGCTTATCCATTAAACTTTCCATTTTCAGATGGGATATTAGTAGCTCCAGTTGGAGAGACAACTCTGAAATTTGGACTGCTGTTATTTGTCACATTAATAGCTGGATACATACCTGCTAGGAATATTGTAAAGAAAAATACACTAGATAGTATTTTAGGAAGGTAAATTATATGATACAAATAAAAAATTTAACAAAAACATATTTTACTAAAGAAATAGAAACACAAGTTTTAAGGGGTATTAACCTAGAAGTTAGAGAAGGAGAATTCTTGGGAATCATGGGAAAGTCTGGAGCAGGTAAATCCACCCTGATGTATCAGATCGGGTTACTTGATCAACCAACATCAGGTGAGATAATATTGAATTCAAGGAATACAGAAACAATGTCGATAGATGAGCAGACCGAGATGCGACTTTCAGAGCTCGGCTACGTGTTTCAAGATTATGCACTCATACCTGAATTAACAGCAGCAGAAAATGTGATGATACCACTCCTCATGAAAGGATTTTCTAAAGTAGAAGCTCGCGCTATCTCAGCAAAGATGCTCGAACGTATCGGACTATCTCATCGCATGGACAACAAACCAAGTGCGCTTTCAGGTGGAGAGCAGCAGCGCGTATCCATAGCCCGTGCGACAGCACACGACCCAAAGATTTTATTTGCCGATGAGCCTACAGCAAACCTAGATACAGCTTCTGGGCAGTCAATCATAGAACTCTTTAAGGATTTACATAAAAAAGGACAGACTATCGTGATGGTCACTCACGAAGAAGAATATGCAAAATACTGCGACAGGATTGTTTATTTAGAAGACGGCAAGATCACCCGAGAATTCAAGCCTGGTAAATAAGGGTACTATAAAATTTGCTTCAAGAGTATATATGTGCTATTCATGCTTATAGAACACTTTCCTTTTTTAAGGAAAAATCAAAATGTTCGTTGTAAAAGGAGAATTTATTTATGGAAGAAAGAATTTACGATTTCTTGTCGATCAGGAAGGAAGAATTGTTTCGGGAAACTTATTATTCCTTGAAACATTTAATTCCGGAATTCGTTGAAACTCATGTGGTTCCTATGTTAAGAGATTATATGAAACATATAAAAGAAAACGCCACAAGAATATCGGCAGAAGAATTTATTGACAATAATATTTACCACCAGGAAGCATTTATAGATTTCAAATGTTACTGGAAAATGGTTAAATTGCTTGAAGATTGGGGTGACTCTCTGGATGAACCTGATTAGTCTCATGATCTCATGTAACCGCTTGCGAGAAAGCCCTCTGTGGCATTTCTTGCAGGCGGTTTTCTATTCTATTTTATATGTTATACTTTTACTGATTATGGCAAAAAATGAAAAATACTACATAACTATCGGGCTAGAAATACATGCTGAATTGCGGACACAGACCAAGATGTTCTGTGGTTGTAAAAATGACCCTGACGAAACCAAGCCGAACGTAAACGTTTGCCCTGTGTGCATGGCTCACCCTGGAGCGTTACCGGTAATAAATAAAAAAGCGGTAGAGCAAGTGATCAAGGTGGGCTTGGCACTCGGTGCAAACATAGCTGACTTCACAGAATTTGACCGTAAGAATTATTTCTATCCAGACATTCCAAAAGGTTATCAGATCTCTCAATATAAATACCCGATAGTTTCAGGTGGTAGCTTAGCCAATATGGAGCTCACTCGTATCCACCTCGAGGAGGACACAGCGAACAACAAACACATAGGGGATTCATCACTCATAGACTTCAACAGAGCTGGTGTGCCCCTCATGGAGCTGGTGACCGAGGCTCATACATTTGAAGATGTAGATGTAGCAGCAAAAACTGCGAGCAATTTTGCAAAAGAATACCAACTTATTTTGTCTTACATAGGAGCATCTTATGCAAATATGGAAAAAGGAGAGATGAGAGTAGAGGCCAACGTATCTGTATCTCCAGATAAAGATAAGATGTGGACGCAATATGTAGAGGTGAAGAACTTAAATTCTTTTAAAAGTGTAGAGAAAGCTATAAAATATGAGGTGGCACGGATGACAGCCCTATGGGAAGAAGGAAAAGAAAATGAGATAATAAAAGAGACGAGGGGATTTGATGAAAGTAAGCAAAAGACTTTTTCACAACGTTCAAAAGAAAATGCGGAGGATTATCGATATTTCCCCGACCCTGATTTACCAAAACTCAAACTCCATGAAGCTTTTTCCTCCGAAGGCGGATCCGCCTCTGGCGGAGATTTTTCCAAGATGAAGACTGAGCTACCCGAATTACCTCAAGCTAAAAGGAGTAGGTACAAGAATGATTTTGGAATCAAAGATGAAGACATAGAGGTGTATATAAATGATACTGAGCTCAGTGTGTGGTTTGAAGGCGTGGCAGGAATTTTAAATGATAAAGAAAAAACAAAATTAGCATCAAATTATATAACTTCGGATTATATAGGCCTTCGAAAGATAAATCCCGACATTCGTCTCCCTAGTGTGGCGAATTTTTCAGAATTAATAAGCTTGGTAGGTGAGAGCAAGCTATCTTCAAGAAGTGCGAAGGATATCTTGGCTATGATAGTAGTAAACGACCAATCCCCGCTTAAAATAGCTAAAGAAAAGAGTATGCTCCAGAGTAATGATGAAGGCGCCCTAAAGGGAATAGTAGAGAAGGTTATAAATGAGAATCCTGAAGTCGTAGCTATTTATAAATCAGGTAAAGAAAATGCCATCATGTCGCTCGTAGGTAAAATAATAAAAGAATCAAATGGGTCTGCGAATCCCCAGATAGTTATAAAATTATTAAAAGAATTACTGACTAAGTAAGGTGATTCTGTTGAGTCAAATAAAATTATGAAAACATTACGAGAATATGTAAAAGAGGCTGGAGAAAAAGGTGTAGCGATAGGGCATTTTAATATTTCAAATTTAGAAGCACTTCATGGTATATACAATGCTGCGAAGAAACTCAATTTGCCAGTAATCATCGGACTCTCAGAAGGAGAAGAGAAATTTATGGGGGTAGATGAAGCATATTCTCTGGTGAGTACCTTGCGTGAGCGTGATAATTTCCCTATTTTCATAAATGCCGACCATCATGCTTCTTTTGAATCAGTAAAGAGATGTATCGATGAAGGTTATGATGCGGTGATTATAGATGGCGCAAAGCTTAGCTTTGAAGAAAACGTAAAAGTCACTAAAAAATGCGTAGATTATGCTCGAGAAATTATAAAAAACACAGGACGAGATATTTTGGTTGAAGCCGAGCTTGGCTATATAGGCTCAGGATCAGATATTAAAGACTCTATCCCAGAAGGTGCAGGAGTGCTTACAACAGCAGAAGATGCAAAAAAGTTTATCGAGATGACGGGAGTAGATATGTTTGCACCATCTGTAGGCAGTATTCATGGACTTATAAAAAGTGGCAAGCCACATATTGACGAAACACGAGTTAAAGAAATAAAAGAAGCTGTGAAAATCCCACTTGTATTGCATGGTGGATCAGGACTTCGAGACGAAGATTTTACGAATGCCATTAAAGCTGGTGTATCTATAGTGCATATTAATTCTGAGATTCGTCTTGCATACAAAGAAGCAGTCGAGAAATTCATAGAACAAAATGCAAACGAAATAGTCCCCGCAAAGATTCTCGCACCCGCAGTAGAAGCCATAGAAAAAATAGTAGAATCCAGGCTTAAACTTTTTAATAGTATTACATAGCATGAAATTAATCCTTGCCTCAGACTTAAGCTTTTTATTAAAATACGGGTACGACTTAACTGGTATTCCAAAAGATAAAATGAATATTGGGTATGTTATCACTGCTGCAAAAGGTGCCCGAGATCAATCTTTTTTTGAAAACGTTGAAAATAAAATAGTAGAAAACAAATATAATTTTACTAAATTCGACATAGAAGGAAAAACAAAAGAAGAAATAAAAGATTTTTTTAAAGATAAGAATATCCTACATATGGAAGGCGGGAATACTTTTTATTTATTAAAAGCTATCAGAGAAACAGGTTTTGCAGAAATATTAAAAGAATTACTAGAAGAAGGAAAAGTATATATTGGCACGAGTGCCGGGTCATACATAATGTGCCCAACTATAGAGGTCTCAGATTGGGATGAGACAGGTAAGCCTCGTTTCGATATTAAAGATTTTACTTCCCTGAATTACGTTCCTTTTGTTTTGAAGGTGCATTACAAGGATGCATCTCAAGAATTAATTAAAGAAAAAATAAAGGATTTAAAATACCCAATCCGAATACTAAGAGATGGACAAGGTATATTGGTGGAAGATAATAAGTACACCTTTGTAGGAGACGGAGAAGAGGTTATAATGAAATAAATGAAAGAAGAAATATTTAAATTTTTTAGAGGGGAGATGGATGATACTGAAGCAACTCTAGTAAAGTATTCACATGATGCGAGCTTACTCGAAGTCCGTCCGAGGCTCATAGTTTTTCCGCTTGATGCTGAAGATGTGAGGAATTTAGTAAAATGGGTAAACGAAAATAAAGAAAAATATCCTGGGCTTTCTATCACTCCTCGAGCTGCTGGTACAGACATGTCAGGTGCTGCTATCGGTGAGTCCATCGTTATGGATTTTACAAGACATATGAATAAGCTCATCGGTGGGCCTTTACCCATGCAGACAAAAAATGAATGGGAGATAAGTGTGCAGCCCGGGATGTTCTATAGAGATTTTGAGAAGATAACCTTAGAGAAAGGTTTGATACTCCCTTGCTACACAGCTTCTAAAAGCTTAAATGCTATGGGTGGTATGTATGCAAACAACTCCGCCGGAGAGAGGACTTTAAAATACGGTAAAACAGAAGACTATATAATTTCCGCCAAAATAGTTTTCCATGATGGGAATGAATACACTATAAAATCACTCAATAAAGACGAACTAAATAAAAAACTCGGCATGGGAGGCACAGAAGGAGAAATATACAGGAGGATAAATAAACTCATCAAAGATAACGAAGAGGAGATAAAGCATGCCAAGCCAAACGTTCATAAAAATTCTGCTGGATATTATGCTTGGAACATTGTAAATGGAGAAGGATATTTTGATCTTAATAAACTCTTAGTCGGTTCTCAGGGTACGCTCGGCATAGTCACTGAGATTACTTTTAAAATCATCCCCGACCTAAAATACTCAAAACTAGTCGCTATTTTTATGAATGATCTTGCTCCACTTGGTCGCCTAGTAGATGAGATACTAGAGCTAAAACCAGAAACACTTGAGTCCTATGATGACAAGACCATGAAACTCGCAGTCAAATTCTTCCCAGACTTTTTTAAAAATAAAGGATTCACTGGGATGATAAAGTTTATGTGGAGCTTCTTGCCTGAGTTCTTTATGATGATAGGTAGCTTCTTTGGAAATGGTTTCCCTAAGATGATTTTACTTGTCGAATTTTCTGGAGAAAATGAAAAAGAAGTCCATGATCAGTGCATAAAACTTGAAGAAAAGATAAAAGATTTCAAGCTTAAAGTCCACATAACAAAAGACAAAGATGAAGCCGATAAATATTGGGATATTAGAAGAGAGAGCTTTGCCCTACTTCGTAAACACATAAAAGGTCTGCGCACAGCGCCATTCATAGATGACATCATAGTCAGACCAGAGTTCTTGCCGAAGTTTATCCCTGAATTAAATGCTATTTTAAGTAAATACAAACTGACTTATACCATAGCCGGCCATGCAGGTGATGGGAATTTCCATATAATCCCTCTTATGGATTTTACTAGACGAGATACTTCAAAAGTAATACTCGAATTATCTGATAAAGTCTTTGATCTAGTGGTCAGATATCATGGATCTATCACAGCAGAGCACAACGACGGACTTATTCGTACTCCATACCTGGATAAAATGTTCAACAATAAAATCATGAGTATCTTCATAGAAATCAAACAAATTTTTGATCCTAAAAACATTTTTAATCCTGGTAAAAAAGTCGCAAGCGGAAGCCAAGGCGGCACTAAAGAATATATATCTAAACACATAGCAGTCGAACACAATGCAACTCACAGGGTGTAGGCTGTATTTGCTTTTTTAGGATTTTTATATTATTATCTTCTTATGTTGAATATTAAAGCTACAAAGCGCGACACGAGCGTAAACTTAGATAAATTAAGAAAAGAGGGGGAAACTCCAGCTGTTTTATATGGTATGGGTAAAGACACTACCTCTATCTCAGTATCTACTGTTCCATTTAAAAAAGTTTGGCGAGAAGCAGGAGAGTCTTCTCCAGTTAAAATTACTACAGATGGAGGCGATGTAGATGTGCTTATTCATGAAGTACAAGTAGACCCTAT
>CAYHIX010000018.1:0-15253 GCA_964356875.1 uncultured Candidatus Saccharibacteria bacterium | reverse complement strand
GTTTCATAATTATATAAAAAATCTGCCTACGGCAGACAGGGCTTTCGCCGCATAAATAGTAATATCGATATAATAACAGAAAAAGGGTGGTTTGTAAAATTATTATATATACCTATTTTTTTACGAATCCATCAAAAGTCATCGAAGAATAATCATTCTCATCGAAACCATATCTCTTATAGACTTGTTTAGCAGAAAAGATAAAACCTTTTTCTGGATCAAATCCTAACTCAGTAGCTGCAGTTTTTACTTCTTCTAAAGAATTTGATTCAACTTCGAGGTATGGAGGAATTTGTGGCCAAAAATCGATATCAAAAACCGCATCACCCTTTTGGTAGCGAACGCGTTTATTTTCTTGTTCCCTTTTTATAATTAATCCGATAGAAGTAAGGAGGTCGTAAGTTTTTTGATAACTATCAACCCCAGTCTCTATCTCTTGCATACCTTCGTCTGACGTTTGCCCATCGCTCGATGTGGTGCCTAATCTTTTTTTATATGTGAGTGTTGTCTCTTTACCATCTGTGCGAAGTCGGATCCATGAATGATCCTTGTCTAATCTCCAGTCTGGATAGTCGAAAATTGCCCTTTTATAATTATACTCTCCGACTTTTTCTGCACCAATCTCTAAAAGCTTTTTCTCTAAAGCCGGCACATCTACCTCTAAAAATTTTATCTCGTATTCTTCCATAACTAATCCATCGTGCTATACCTCTCCATTATCTCTTCTTCGACTTCCGCCCGGTCGCGGCCATATTTGATATATGAAAGTTCTTTAAGATCGTCCACTATGCCTGGGTTGCCCTCTTCTGGTGCTAAGGTTTTTATGTTAAATGGCTTGGTGGGCTGACCTTTTACCAGCATGCTCATATAGGCATTGAAGTTATCGAGTTTAGTAATATCTGCAGCAGTAAATTGAGGTTTGAACTTTTGTTCTAAGAAATTTGCATCTTCTGTCCCTACTCGAAACACAGCCATAGAACCCACGTTTCCGAAAACTGACTTCTTGATCTTCTCATCAAGCTGACTGATGTACTGATGCGCGATATTCAAAGAAAGTCTGTATTTACGAGCCTCAGACAATATAGAAGATATGGAGTCAGTGGTCACGTTCTGGAACTCGTCTATGTATAAATAAAAGTCATTCATTGGCTTACCAAACATATCTACGCGAGACAGTGCTGCCATCTGGATCTTGCCGACGAGCACGAGACCGATAAGGTTTGCATTGATATCACCGAGCCGACCCTTCGAAAGGTTTACTAAAAGGATCTTCTTCTCATCCATTATTTTCCTAAAATTAAACACAGAAGTCTGTTGAAGCACCACTGGGCGCATGATGTCGTTGCTGATAAAGTTATCAAATTTTGAAGAAATGTATGGCACGAAATTTGCGAGAGATTGGTCTCCCGTAGTCTGCTCCGCATTTACCCAGAATTGCTTGATGATCGGGTTTTTACAGCGAGCGAGCTTCATATCACGAAAAGCCTTGTCTCCTAGGACCCGAGTGATCTCAAGCAAGGTTGAACCCGAATCAGGATCTTCCATCACAAGGAATGCGCTATTTCTAAAATACTGCTCGAACATAGCACCACCTCCGATTTTCATATCGAAAAGTTTGTTGAAGATACCCATGAGTTCGTTGACCACGAAAGTTTTCTGTTCTGGATAATTTGAGTCGTATTCGAGCATGTTGAGCCCCATAGGTCTCGCAGTATATGCGGGGTCAAAATATATCACATCGTCTATGCGTTCTTTCGGAATCCTAGAAAGGATAGTCTGGATATCTGTGCCGTGTGGATCGATGTAACAACACCCATCTCCGTTTCTGATATCCTGGGTTATCATATTCAGCAATATGTTTGTTTTACCTGTACCAGTCTGACCGATCACATAGAAATGCCTCATGCGATCTTCGCGCGACATCTTTACTTCTGTATCTCTACCCCGATAACTATTTATACCCAAAGTGATACCTTCATGTACCATCTCGATAGGAGCAGGAGCTATGCCAGCCTTGGCCTCTTTGAGTTGAGGCTGACCTCCGATGCCCACAGGGAAATGAAACACAGACGAAAGCTCTTTTAGATTCATAGGTAAAATCTTATCTGGAGAGAATGCTCTAAAAGAAAAATCATGAAAAAGCTTCTTCAGGTCACCGCCTTGCATTTCTTCAAAATAAAAAGAGTTGCTTGCTGCTTCGGAGAATTGATTAAAAGAAGATTCTATCTCTTTTAAGATTGCTTCTGCGCGGGATTTAGTATGAGCTGAAGCAATCACCCGAATGTTTGCCTTCATGATACTACTCTTGATCTTGTTTGTTATCTTTTCTGCTGCACCCTGATCTACTGCTCTCCTCCCTTTCATGTATTTTTCTTGGTTTTTTACTTCTGGATCTTTCGCGTGTTTACCAAAAACAAGATGTTTGCCTGCTTTCAGGAAAGCCTTGTTGAATTTGTAAAAACCATCAGATGCATTTTTTACAGAATATCCATCTTTGACATCGTCTAAAATTTTATGGAATTCAGTGATGAATTTATCTCCTGCCGGAGCTACTACTAGCTGTATAGCCGCACCTTCACCTTCTGTTTTAAGTTTAGAAAAAACATTTAATATCGTATTCATCGGATCATGGTCTATGTTGTCATAGGTCTTTATCGGCATGACGGGTCTTTCTGTAAATGAAGCATATGCCCCGACAGACCCTCCTTCTTCGTTGAAGATATTATAATCATCGGTCACCTCATGAACTTTGGCATGGTGATAAAAAGCTAATACTTGTTTTTCAAAAAGTAGAATATGTTTATTTGGCACTCCTGCATACACCACAACCTGATCACTAGTATTACTGAGGGCTACCTCTAATGTGAAATAAATCTCGTTTGTATTATACCTATCCATTGAAATAGACTGCATCCCAGCATAAAACTGCTCCATAGCGCCTATGAATTCTTTGAATCCTCTAGATTTATCAGCATTCTCTGTAGGAGGTGGGAGGGTGATTTCAAAGAGGGTCATGTTGAGAGATTTATAAAGAGGTGTACCTTCTTTAAAATCATGCTCCAGTCCATGAGACTGACCTGTCTTTAAATACTGCACAAGGAGTCTGTGGAAATCATCATCTATGTGCGGACTATTCATCCCATCTAAAACTGACAAGGCATTACGAATACCTTTTGTAATCACAATACCTAAGAGCTCTTCCATGACCACATCATGCGCCTCAGGCTTCAGAGCCAAGACTATATTTTCTTTATCTTTCGTTTCTAAAATATTACTAGGGTGAATTAAATTCTCGACAGGTATGTCTTTATAGCGACCTATCACGTCTTTGACTGCATTCTCACTCGCATGCTCAAACTGACCTTTTTCTATTAAGTCTGCTTCTTTTTTAGCGACGTGCGCACGCAAATATTCAAGCTCCTCTTCTGGAGTCTTAAATGTCGGCATCTGTTTAAAGAATGGAAGTTCCATTAATACAATTATACCTCTTAGTAAAATTTTTACAAAACTTACACCTAGTAGTAAAGCTCTTGGACTATAATCCCTGATTTAACGAAACGCTTTTTATCAAACCATTCTATCCCTTTTTCACTTTCTGGTTGTAAAGAAAATAGTATAAATTTTTCATCTTGAATACCAAAGAAAAGTACGCGACCTGTCTCATTAACGGGTACACTATCTAATAAAGGTATATTTAAACTAGGGCGAATATTATAGCCAAAGCGTAGTTTATATTCCAAATATCCTAATGTATTAAAAAACCCAAAAGCATTCCTGGAGCGCCCTGTCGCAAGCTCACATCCATTTTCTGATGCTACTTTAAGAAAAAGAAATTCAACAATCGAACCTAAGCTACTACTTGTTTTATGAGAATCTATGCTAACTCTATCACTTGCTTTATATGCCCCCACAGCCACATTGTTTTGCAAACTAAAAATAAGACTTCCTATGAGTTTTTGATTCTGATAAAAAAACAAACCTTTTATGTGTATGCCTTTATTTATTTGTTCTTGATACCATTCTCTTTTTGCACGAACATCATAACCATGCTCCTCCATCTTGCTTGTATAGTATGGTAGCCATTCGTAGAATTTTTCTTCGGTTACATCTTCACACACATATTCAATATTATTTTTCCTTAAAATTTCATCAGTCTTCAATAAAAAAGATTTAAGACTTTTACTCTTAATTTGATTTACAGCATCAACGCCATGAGGGAAAATAAAATCGTAACTTAATTTCTCGGGTCTTTTTATATTGAATTTTGTCAAAGAAATCAACATAATATTAAAACATTAGGAATCTTAAATTTGGGTCAAAATTTCTGGGTCGCCTTCGGTGATTACGAGTGTGTGTTCAAAGTGGGCGCTTTTTTTACCATCAGCGGTGTGAAAAGTATAGCCATCATCATCTAAGTCTACATGCTTCGTGCCCAAGTTTAGCATGGGTTCTATGGCTATCACCATCCCAGGGACGAGCTTTTCGCCTTTACCAGGTTTTCCAAAATTTGGAATAAAAGGATCTTCGTGAATCTTTTTTCCCACTCCATGCCCTGCTAGTACTTCTACTATTCCATACTTTGTTTTTCTAGATTTTATAAAGCTCTCTATAGCATGCCCTATATCTCCGACAGTATTCCCAGCTCTCGCAGCATCTATACCTACATGTAAAGCTTTTTCTGTATCTTGTATCAACGCTAATTCTTTTTTGGTAACTTTCCCCACAGGCACAGTCATAGCCATGTCAGTAAAAAGTCCTTTATGCTTTACGCCTAGGTCTATAGAGATTATATCCCCTTCTTTCAAAACTCTTTTTACACTGGGAATACCGTGGACGACTTCGCTGTTCACTGATACACAAAGTGCCGCAGGAAAAGGAATATTTGCACCCTCTGGCTTGTAGTTTAAAAATGCTGGCTCGTCACCCATATCACGGATGAGCTTCTCTGCATATTTATCGAGGTCAAAAGTAGATACACCAGGTGCCACCATATCCCGTACTTTATATAGTACAGTAGCAAGCCTCTTACCCCCCTCACGGAGTATTTCTATTTCTTCTTTTGTTTTTATTATTATTGCCATTATGAAATAACAGTGCCTGAAAATTTCTCGCCGTTTAGATAGTTTTTTAAATTATCTAAAGGTTTACCATTCATTACGGCAACTTCTATGCCTGCTTCTTGCGCAGCTTTTGAAGCTATTGGGTCGAATGGGGTGCTTAACCCAGCATTAGTCCATTCTTTTGGAATTAGGTTTCTGTATTCTTCCCATGAAATTATTTCAAATTTTTTTGCGTCTGGATTTTTCTTTGGGTCAGAATCATAGACATGATCTATATTAGATAGATTAATTATCTTTTTCGCACCAACTGTCTCTGCTGCCAATACTGCATCAAAATCAGAGCTGTGCCCTGGCTCAAGTGCCCCTCCGATGACTACTGGGTATTCGAGAATTTTATCTTTTAATTCTAATTCAGTTAAATCATGGAAAACCTTTTTACAAGCATATTCACCAAAAATAACCCTGACAACTTGAGCATTAGCATTATTCACAGTAAGCCCCACCCAATCTAAATCCTCTTTTGAAACATCTGGATTAATTAATTTTGCTGCAGCTTGATACTTTCTACAAGTCCTCCCACCTCCAGTGTCAATAATAAATTTCTTACCTTTTTCTACGTGAGAAATAATTAAATCTTTAAATTCTTTTAAAAAATCAGTGTCTACTTCTTCTGGAACTATCATTGAACCCCCGAGAGAAATAATGATTGTTTCTTTATCTTCCATATTAATATCCTAAAGCTTTAATAATATCTTGGTGTACTTCTTCGATAGATTTTTCCCCATTGATGGTGTATATAGTGTAGCCTGTCTCCCCTTTAAAATAATTCATAGCAGGAATAACATTGTTCGTATACTCATCAAATCTTTTTCGAAGTCCTGCTTCTGTGTCGTCTGATCTACCGCGTAATAAATTCCTCTTCATGGCTTCCGTCTCACTTAGCTGAATATAAATTATCTTAATATTTTCACGCTGGAAAAATTTCATCATGGATTTAAAAACTTTTGACTGCTCCTCCGTGCGTGGGTATCCATCTAATATGAGATTCTTTTCAGCAGTTATTTGTTCACTTAAAATATTTGCAATGATTGAGTTGGCAAAGAAATCTGCTATTAGTTCCCCCTTATTCATCTTGTCTCGAAGTAGATCTCCGGTATAACTCTGTGAGTCTACAAGTTTGCGGAATCCTTCGCCTGTACCACCATAGACTGTTTCCTTCCCATCTTTAGCTTTTAAAAAATCAGTCAAGAGCTTTACCTGGGTGCCCTTGCCGGAACCCACTATCCCAAAAAATACAAAAGTATTGCCATTCATAGCTTAAGGATACAAGATTTGTGATATAAAATCAAATGTGTTTTAATTAAACATATTATGACAAAGAAAGAAATAATAACTATTTGCGGAGGACTCGGGAGTGGTAAATCAAGCACGGCTAAAGAAGTCGCAGGAAAATTATCTTTTGAACACTTTTCCTCTGGGGACTTTTTTAGACAAGTCGGACTCGAGCTTGGATTATCTGTGAATGAACTCAATATAAAAGCTGAAACAGACCCAAAGATAGATGAGATGACCGATGAGAAAGTAAGAAGTATGCGAGATAGGAACAAAGTAGTGATAGATTCTCGTACTGCTTATCACTGGATACCAGAATCTTTTAAGGTATATTTGGACTTACCAGTAGAAATAGCAAAAGAGAGGGTCCTTGATAGTTTAAAAGAAGATGCACTAAGACAGCAAAGTGAAAAGTCTACAACCCTCGAAGAAGTTTATGAAAAAATGCAGGAGAGATTTGATAGTGAACAGAAAAGATACTGGGATCTATACAAAATAAATAACAAAGACATGTCACAGTACAATCTCGTCGTAGATACAAACAAAAACAACCTCGAGGAGGTTGTTCATATCATTTTATCTGAATACAAAAAGTGGATTGAAAATTAGTATTCTCGCATTGAGACTTGAGCGTCTACTTTTTTCATTAGATCTAAGACTACAGACACTACGATAAGTACAGAAGTACCTCCGATAGCAAGTGATGCGATCCCAGTAACGTTTTGCATGATTATAGGCAATACAGCAATAAATCCTAAGAAGACTGCGCCTAGTAGGGTGATGCGAGTAAGGACATGAGAGATGTATTTTGAAGTTGATTCCCCTGGGCGAACTCCTGGGATAAAGGCGCCATTTTTCTGCAAGTTTGTAGATAGTGCTTCTGGATCAAATGTAACTGCAGTATAGAAATATGTAAACAAAAATACTAATACGAAATACAATACTCCGTAAAGGATACTTGTTTGAGTAAATGACAGTAGTACTTCGGAAACCTTGGCAGCTATTGGACTAGTGCTAAATCGTGTGAGTACAGTACCGATCATTTGTGGGAATGACAATATAGCCAACCCGAAGATGATAGGTATAACTCCAGCTTGGTTTACGCGAAGTGGTAAATAAGTAGAACCTCCTCCATACATCTTCATACCTCGAACTTGTTTTGCATAAGTCACAGGTATTGGTCGCTCTGCTTCAGTCACGAGTACTATCGCTGCGATGACGATAAGTCCTACTACTAGGAATGCTAAGTAAAGTGGTATTTGGGAAGGATCAAAAGTAAATATAAGTTGGCTCACTTGAGAAGGCAGAGCGGAAACTATACCGGCAAAGATGATAAGTGACACACCGTTTCCTATACCAAATTCAGATACAAGCTCACCGATCCACATGAGTAGCACAGAACCAGCCACAACGATAAATAAGTTTACTATTCTATCAAAGCTAGTAAGGTCTATTAAAATCCCCTGACTTTCAAGAATAGAAAGCAGAGCAAAACCTTGGAAGGCTGCAAGCGGGATAGTGAGCATTCGTGAGTATTGAGTAAATTTCTTTCTTCCTGCTTCTCCTTCTTCGCTGTACATCTTCTTTAGAGAAGGGATCATGATAGTGAGCAACTGCATAATGATAGATCCAGTAATATATGGACCGACTCCGAGCATGATGATAGATAAGTTTGTGAGTCCTCCTCCAGAGAATATATTTAAAATACCTAGGAATTGGTTGTTTAATAAAAATCTATTTAAAGCAAGACTGTCGATACCTGGGATCGGAATAGCAGCTAATAGCCTGAAAACTACTAGAGCAGCAAGGACAAATAAGACTTTATTCCTTAGAGACTTATCTCTCCAAATTAATTTTAATTTGTTTAGTAAATTTGTCATGATTTTATTTAATCACTATCTTTCTTCCTTTTACTCCTAGGCGTTTTCGTATCTCAGAAAACTTCTCACCTTTAGTAACTTTTTCTGGAGAAAGCATTAGTGGCTTCTTTTTGGATTTGAATTGATAACCACGGTTCTTAGGTAACTTCTTTATGATATCACGAAGTTCAGGACGTCTCTTGTTACCAGCACGAGCTGTCTGTCCTTTTCCTCCACGACCAGAAGTCTTGGCATGTTTACCACCACGACCTACTAGTCGATCCTTTTTATTTTTATGTTGTCTTTTTAAATTATGTATTTGCATGGCAATTAAATTATGCTGCTACTGTCTCACCTTCTTCTTTCTTTGCTACTGGTTTTACTACCTTTGAATATTTAGAAGAAATAGGTAGGAATGCTTTCATGACTGCTTTGGAGTTGTTTAATTTATTCTTACTGTTAGACAAGATCTTACCTGTGATGTCTTTGACTCCTGCTAATTTTAATATATCTCTAAGTACTGTACCTGCTACTATACCTCGTCCTTTGTTTGGCATTATCATCACATAAGAACTAGAGAATTTTGCTGAAAGTTCATGTGGTGTAGACATAGTTTTTGTAAGTTTTAGTTTCACCATGTTCTTCTTAGCATTCTTGACGGCTTTATTTATAGCGAGTGCTGTATCTCCTGCTTTACCGAGACCAAGCCCGATAGAACCCTTACGATCTCCAGCAACTAGAGCCACAGAGAAAGCGAATCTGCGTCCTCCTCCAGTAACACGAGTCACACGACGAATACTGATGATCTTTTGATCAAATTCTGGCTTTGGTCGTCCGAAGGATGATCCTCGGCGATTGTTGTTTCTTTTTTCAGTTGTATTTTCTTTTGATTTATCCATAATAAATACTGTTAAAATTTAAGACCAGTAGCTCGAGCTTCATCTGCTAATAATTTAACCCGTCCAGTATACTTGAATCCTCCGCGATCAAAAACAACTGTCTCGATCTTTCCTTTCAAGCAAAGCTCTCCTATCATCTTACCTACTTGTTTTGCTCGGTCATTCTTTGTGCCTTTTTCTATTTTAACATCATTCACAGATGCTAGGGTCTTGCCGGTATTATCATCTATAACTTGAGCATAGATAAATTTATTAGAACGAAACACAGACAATCTTGGGCGAGCGGAAGTACCACTGACCTTTGCTCGGATTCTCTTCTTTAATCTTATTCTTTTGTCTGTTTTGTTTTGCATTTTATTTTTTACTAAATCTTATCGCTATCAACTATACTGTTTTCTTACCTTGTTTTCGTCTAATTACTTCGCCTTCATAACGCATACCCTTACCTTTATAAGGTTCTGGTTTCTTCTTGGCTCTCAAAGCTGCAGCATATGCTCCGACTTGTTCCTTATCTATACCAGTGACAGTGATGACGTTCTTCTCTGCAGTGACAGTAAGTCCTTCTGGGATAGCTACGATGACTGGATGACTAAATCCTAACGCAAAATGAATGTCTTTACCTTTTACTTCTGATTTAAATCCAATACCTTCTAAGATAAGTTTCTTTACATATGGTGTCTCTACTCCGGCAATCATGTTCTGTAAATGTGAAGCATATGTACCCCAAAGAGCTTTAGAGAATTTGTCGTTTCTCTTTATGTTTAAAGTTATGCCTGTTTCAGTAATAGCCATATCTATGTCATCACGGAAAATCTTTTTTAGACTACCCTTAGAACCAGTAACAGTAACAACATCACCATCTTTACTGATTCTGACTCCTTTTGGTATTATTATTTCTTGTTTACCTATTCTTGACATATATTTTTATAAAAATTATTTGGAAATTACCAGATTTTAAATAATGCTTCGCCGCCGACTTGTTCTTTCCTTGCTTCGCGTCCTGATAAAATACCTTTTGGTGTTGAAAGTACAAGTAATCCAGAACCGTTTCTTACTCGGTGAATATCAGTAACTCCAAAGTAAACACGGCGAGACTGTTTTGAAATCCTTTCTACCTGAGTGATCTTTGGTGTTTTATCTACGTAGACTAACTCCACTTCTAATACTGGGAAGCCTTGTTTAATCTTCTTTGAAGTTTGTTTTATGTACCCTTCTTTTTTAAGACATTCACTAATAGCGTTCTTTAATTTGGAATATGGAAAAGAAACAGAATCCTTGCCTGCAAGTCCTCCGTTCTTCATAACTATTAACATGTTTGCTATTGAATCCATAATTTTATATATTTATTTACCAACTTGATTTTCTTACTCCTGGTAACATACCTTCATTTGCTAATTCACGGAAACAAATACGGCAAAGACCGAAATCGCGCATAAATGCTTTACCTCGTCCACAGCGAAAACATCGGTTTTTCTGCCGAGTGCTGAACTTTGGGGTCTTTTTGCTTCGTGCTATTACTGATGTTTTTGCCATAAATAATTAAATGGGAGTTCTCTGTTAATATCTCGTTTATTTTCTTCAAGCCTCTATATCTAGAGATTTAAAGGAGAAAAACGGATTAATCAGAGGGATATTCCCTTACTCGTATACTAGCAGATAGAAGACTGATAGTCAACCTGACTAAAGCTCTACCTGCTACTTAATCCTTCTTAAAAGGAAAACCTAAAAGTTCGAAAAATGCCTTACCTTCTTTTTTAGATTTTGCACTAGAAACTACTGTGATAGACATACCGAACACATCACGGATATCTTCATCTGCTGTTTCTGGAAAAATAGTGTGCTCTTTTATGCCAATAGTCATGTTCCCGATACTATCAACCCCTTTAGTAGAAATACCACGAAAGTCTTTAGTACGAGGGAGGGCTACATTGATGAGTTTATCTAGGAATGCGTACATTCTATGACCTCTTAGAGTGACCATGATACCGATAGGGTCTCCTTGGCGGACTTTGAAGGAAGCGATAGATTTCTTTGCTCCTCTCTTTGAAGGTTGCTGTCCTGTGATCTTGGAAAGACGTAGAGATATAGCATCGTTTTTATTCTTATCTTTTTTTATTGCTGTACCTGTACCTACATTTACAATGATTTTCTTTAATTTTGGAGCAGCCATAGCATTCTTGTAATGAAATTCGGATTTCATTTTTTCGAATACTTGAGCTTGTTTTTCTTTTACTGTTATAATTTTTGTCATATAATTTTCTTAAATTTCTTGATTACTCTTTCTCGCAACTCGGACCATCTTGTCCCCTACTTTCTTTTTACCTATTCTTGTAGCCTTACCGCTCTTTGGGTCAACTATCATCACATTTGAAGCGTGGATTGGCATCTCTCTGTCTATCATAGAACCTTTTTCTCCAGATTTTCGAGGGCGTTGATGCTTCTTCATCATGTTTGCACCTTCTACTACGACACGATTTTTATCAACAAAAACCTTGACGATCTTGCCTTTCTTGCCTTTGTCTTTTCCTGTTTTTATTATTACATTGTCTCCTTTTTTTAATTTCATATACTTATTGTCGTAACTTAAATTTTATATAATCTAGATAACCTCAGGTGCTAGAGAAATTATTTTCTGGAAACCTTTCTCTGCAAGCTCTCTTGGTATTGGACCGAAGACACGGCCAGCCTTTGGATCTTTCTTACCTTTTTCAAGCAACACTACTGCGTTGTCGTCAAAGCGAATATAAGAACCATCCTTACGTCTGAAAGCTCCGCGAGTACGCACTACTACAGCCTGATACACATCCTTCTTCTTCACAGCTTTTCGAGGACTTGCTACTTTGACGGATATTATCACAAGTTCACCTAGGCTTGCATACCTCTTTTTTGAAGAGCCTAAAATCTTGAATACCTTACCTACGGTACCTCCTCCATTGTCTGTTATTTTAACTAATGTTTCGTTCTGTATCATAAAATTATTATTACTTATATACTACTTTAAATCTCTTGTCTTTTGACATTGGTCTTACTTCTACCATTTCTACTGTATCGCCTGTTTTGGATTTATTCTCTTCATCGTGTGCTTTGTATTTCTTGCTGACTTTGTAGAACTTACCGTACATTGGGTGCTTAATAAATCTAGAAACAGAAACAACAACTGTCTTGTCCATCTTATCAGAAACCACAACACCTTTTAGGATGTTTTGAGTTTTTGCGTCTGTATTGTTTTTTTCTTTTGTTGTTTTTGTTTTCATTTTATTTTACTTATTTACTTACTTAATTGTTTCAAAGCTGTCAAAATCTGAGCTATGTTTTTCTTGATGTGTGCTGCCTCTTTTACGTTCTTTGTTTTTGAGCTTTCAGCTTTAAATCTTATCACCCTAAGATCCTCTTGTAGAGTTGTCAGTTTTTTCTGTAGATCTTCCGCTTTCATGTCTTTTAAGTTTTCTTTTTTCTTTGCCATAAAATTATTTACTATTAACTCTAGCTACTATCCTAGTCTTTACTGGGAGCTTACTACCAGCTTTTCGAAGTGCTTCACGTGCGATAGCTTCTGGAACACCGTCAACTTCGAAAATGATACGTCCAGGAGCTACATCAAAACAGTAACCTTGTGGATCTCCTTTACCCTTTCCCATTCCTACTTCTGCAGCTTTACTAGTAAAAGGACGATCAGGGAAAATACGAATCCAGTATTTACCAGCTTTGGTAAGAGTACGAGAAATGACTTTTCGAGCAGCTTCTATCTGAGCAGATTTTACACGTGCCTGTGTCTCAGCTTTAACACCAAATGAACCAAAGGCGAGCTTTGTGCCACGCGTATCAGCAGTGCGCGTCTTTGGGTTGCTGCGCTGTGTCTGCCATTTTCTAAATTTTACTTTTTTCGGTAATAACATAAAATAATATTAATTTGTTACTTCTTTAACACTTGTCTTTTTTGAAAATATCTTACCACGGTAAATCCAAACCTTAATACCTATGACTCCATATGCAAGAGTAGCTCGTTCTCTTTTAAAATCAATGTCAGCACGGAAAGTCTGAAGTGGGATACTACCACGCTTCAAATCTTCGGTACGAGCAATTTCAGCTCCTCCAAGTCTTCCTCCTAGTACTATCCTTGCTCCTTCTACTCCACGAACTGCCATCACTTTTTCAATGATTGTTTTGATAACTCTTCGATATGGCATTCTCTTCTCGAGTCCTTCGGCGATCATATACGCTACGATAGCTGCATCAGCTTCTGGATTTGTGATTTCTACTACTTCAAGCTTGAAATCTTCTGGTCGAGCGAGCCCTAGCTTGTCCATCTTTTTCAAGATATCTTCTTTTAGCTTTGTTGCTCCTTCTCCGTTCCTGCCGATGAGTATACCTGGGCGAGAAGTCTTGATAATAAAGCGAGTAGCTTTTCTGCTTCTCTCTATTTCAATAGTAGATACATACATGCCGCGAAGTTTCTTTTCGAGCCATTGTCGTATCAAAACATCACCCTTTAGATAGGCTACATATTTCTTAGGGTCAGCAAACCAGCGAGACTTCCAGTCTCTAAGTATTACTAATCTATGTGCATATGGGTGAACTATTTTTGACATATAATTATTTAGATTTTTTAGCTGTTACCTTTTTAGTAGTAGCTTTCTTAACTTTTTCTTTTAATGCTTTTGGGGCTTTTGCAACCTTTTCTCCAAGGATAAGCATGATGTGACTTGTGCGCTTGTTTATGCGGTGACCTGTACCCATAGCAGCTGGCATCATCCTCTTTAAAGTTACACCTTTATCTACTTGTAATTCTTTGATAAATAAATCATTGATATCTTTTCCTTGCATTTTTGCATTAGCAACAGCTGAAACAAGAAGTTTCTTCATCGGATCGCCTGCTCTCTTCGCCAAAAAATCTAGCTCGGCTATAGCTTCACTAACTCCTTTTTTTCTTATCAATCCCGCAACTAAGCGAACTTTTCTTGGAGACTGTCTGTAATTTTTTAAAAATGCTTTCATTGTATTTAAATTTTATTTTTTCTTTGTATCTGTTGCGGCAGCTGTAGCTGACTTGGCTGCATCTATCTCTGCTTGTTTCTTCTTAGCTTCAAGTTCTTTCTGCATTTTTCCTCCGTGCTTCCTAAATGTCTTTGTTTCGGAAAATTCTCCAAGTCTGTGACCAACCATGTCTTCTGTGACAAGCACATCGATATGCTTTTTCCCATTATGAACTCCAAAAGTAAAGCCGAGCATTTCTGGTGAAATAACACATGCTCTCTTCCATGTCTTTATGGTAGGAGTTTGCAAAGGGTTTTTGCCAGCTATTTTTGAAAGTAGCTTTTCGTCCACATATATACCTTTTTTGATTGATCTTGTCATACTTTTTTCTTTTTGGACTAAACAAAAAGCTCTTGACGAGCTTGTGCCTATAATAGCAAATAGGCATAAAATGTCAAATAAATAAAGCCTATATACTCAGGCAAAGCACAAAAAGTCACTTTTGGTGACTTTTTGTGCTTTTAGTAAAATCTACTAGAATTTCTATTCTCCTAAAATTTCATTGACTGTCTGGTTTTCACCCATAGCCCCAGTGTATGCACCTATTGCACCATTTGCAATTGTTAGCACAAGAGCAATGATGCTGAGCACTAGCCCTGCTACAGCCAAGCCATGCTTAGCTGACTTCATGCCTTTTACTGCGTAGACAATACCTACGATACCAAGAGGAAGACCGATGATAGGAATAACCCACCCCACCATAGCCACGATTCCAAGAACTAAAGATATTTTTGCTTTTTTTTCTAAATTACCTGACTCTACTGGCATTGGTGCCTGTGGAGCTGGAGTAGTTTGTATAGGATCCATATAATTTTTATTATTTAATAATATGTTAATTATATTAAACTATATTTATTTAAGCAATAAAAAACCAGCAATTTCTTACTGGTTTTATAGTTTCGAATACACTGTTCTGGCACCTACCTACTTTCCCCTATACGAGTATCATCGGCACTAACGGGCTTAATTGCTCTGTTCGGAATGGGAAGAGATGTGACTCCGCCGTTTAAGCACCAGAACACTATATTCGAAATGAATATTTATTTTTTGGTCTCCGACTTAACGTCGG
>CAYHIX010000017.1:0-15775 GCA_964356875.1 uncultured Candidatus Saccharibacteria bacterium | reverse complement strand
GCGCGGTTAGCTCAGTTGGTAGAGCGTCTCATTGACGTTGAGAAGGCCATAGGTTCGAATCCTGTACCGCGCACTAGATTATGACTAGTAAAATATTCCTGACCACATATAGAAATTTATGAAAATTTTAAGTATAGAGACATCCTGTGATGACACAGGAATAACAATAATGGAAGCGATCGGAGGCGTTAAAAACGCTTCTTTTAAGGTATTAGCTGATAGCGCAAACTCTCAGATAGCGGCTCATATCCCTTACGGAGGCGTCTACCCTGCGCTCGCTAAAAGAGAACACCAGAAAAACTTACCTATACTTTTAGAGCAAGTCTTGCTCGAAGCGAAATTAAATAAGAAAGCTTCTCCTATGGAACTGATAGCTGTGACTTATGGCCCAGGGCTCGAGATGTGCCTCTGGGAAGGTATTACTTTTGCCAAAGAATTAGCAAAAAAATGGAATGTACCTCTGATACCGACGGATCATATGGAAGGTCATATCTGTTCTGTCTTTGGTAAAAAGCACAATGCCAATGAACCCCAGAAAAAAACCAAAGCAAAATTTAAAATCCCCGCGATAAAAACTCCGATACTTTCCCTTCTCGTTTCTGGTGGACATACTCAGCTGATATTAAGTAAAAAATGGCTAGATTACGAGATCATCGGCGAAACACTCGACGACGCCATCGGTGAAGCATACGACAAAGTAGCCCGCATGCTCGGGCTACCATACCCTGGAGGTCCTGAGATTTCAAAACTCGCCGACAAGGCTCGCAAAGAAGTTGGACATGCGCACGAGGGAGGCCTTGGTAGGAGCGACGGCTCCGAACAGAGAAAATTTTCACCAGAAAATTTTCGTGCCGAGTCCGGGCGCATGGCCAACTTCTCTCTCCCCCGACCTATGCTGAAATCCAAGGATTTTAATTTCTCTTATTCTGGTTTAAAAACTGCAGTATTGTACCTGATCCGAGACCTAGGTGGACTTGAAAAATTAAGTGAAGAAACAAAACAAGCCATAGCTCTAGAGTTTGAAACTGCAGCTATCGAATGCATTATATACAAGACAGCAAAAGCCATAGAGCAATATAAAATAAAAACAGTAATAGTGGGTGGCGGAGTTTCGGGCAATACCCATTTGAGGAATGAAATGCAGAAAGTCGTGGGTGACAAAATAAAACTATACATGCCGGAAAAAAATCTCTCTGGAGACAATTCCCTCATGATAGGTATAGCTGGATATTTAGAATACATCAAAAATAAAAAAAAGGTGCCTAAGCCAGAAACTATAAAAGCTGATGGGAATGTAAAGCTCTAAATAGTGCAAAAAGCTACTAAAATATGATATTATTGCTCATATGGACGACAAGCTCTTAAAGCCCTACAACCCCAAAGAAACAGAAGACAGGATATACAAACTATGGGAAGATAGTGGTTTTTTTAACCCGGATAATTTACCTGGAGACCGCAAAGAAGCTTTCACTATAGTCATGCCCCCACCAAATGCCAATGGTGACCTGCATGCAGGGCATGCACTCTTCATAACTCTCGAAGATATTATGACTAGATATAAGAGAATGCAGGGATATAAAGCTCTCTGGATTCCGGGAGCTGATCATGCCGGATTTGAAACCCAAGTAGTCTATGAAAAGAAATTAGAGAAAGAAGGGCGTAGTAGATTTGGAATGGATCCACATGATCTCTATAAAGAAATTTTAGATTTTACTCTAATGAATAAAAAAAATATGGAGACCCAGGTAAAATCTATGGGTGCTTCGTGTGACTGGAGTAGAGAAAAGTTTACACTCGACCCTGACGTCATAAGTAAAACGCAAGATACATTTATAAAAATGTGGAATGACGGCCTTGCATATCGTGGCAAAAGGACAATTAATTGGTGCTTTAAACACCAGACTTCTCTCTCTGAGGTAGAAACAGAATCTACCGAAGAAATTTCTCCTTTTTATTATTTTAAATATGGACCATTTCAAATAGGCACAGTACGCCCAGAGACAAAATTTGCAGATAAGTATGTGGTGATGCATCCAGATGACGCACGATATTCTGAATGGAAACATATGCAAAAAATCACAGTTGAGTGGATCAATGGACCCATCGAAGCAACCATAATAAAAGACCCTATAGTAGAAATGGAATTTGGAACTGGAGTTATGACCATCACTCCATGGCATTCACAAGTAGATTTTGAATTGGCAAAAAAATACCACCTAGAAATAGAGCAAATAATAGGCTGGGATGGAAAACTTTTGCCAGTAGCAGGAGAATTTGCAGGAATAAAAATAAAAGAAGCTAGGCCAAAAATAGTTGAGAAATTACAGCAAAAAGGTTTAGTTAGTAAAATAGACGAAAATTATAAAAACATTATAAAAAAGTGTTATAAGTGCAACACTGTAATTGAACCACAGATCAAAGACCAGTGGTTTGTAAAAATGGCGCCACTGGCAAAGATGGCACTTGATGCAGTAGATAAGGGTGATATAAAGTTTATCCCTGACAACTATGAGAAAATTTTTAGATATTGGATGGAAAACAATATTGATTGGAATATTTCAAGGCAGATAGTCTGGGGTATATCTATCCCTGCTTGGTTTCGAGACGGAGAAGCTGTAGCAAGCAAAGAAATGCCCGAAGGCGAAGGCTGGGTAAAAGACACAGATACTTTTGATACGTGGTTCTCTTCTGGACAGTGGCCACTAATGGTCACAAATTTTCCTAATGGGAAAGATTTTAATTCTTACTACCCTACTGATGTTATGGAGACAGGACACGACCTAATATTTAAATGGGTGCCTAGGATGGTGATATTTGGATTATATCTTTCTGAAAAAGCGCCATTCCATACTGTATATCTACATGGTTTAGTAAACGATGCAAAAGGTAAAAAAATGAGTAAGTCAAAAGGTAATGTGGTAAATCCACTCACCCTCACAGATAAATACGGCACTGATGCGCTCCGCATGGCCCTCATAGTCGGCAACACTCCAGGGACTGACCTAGCTCTTCAAGAAGAAAAAGTAAAAGCATATAAAAATTTTGCTAATAAACTTTGGAACGTAGCTCGCTTTGTTCTATCAGTAGAAAATGAGGGAGAATTAAAGAAAGAATTAATCGAAGAAGTGGATAATTTTACTAAAGATGTAACGAAGGACATGGATGAATTCAGGTTTTATCTAGCAGCAGAAAAGATCTATCATTATGTATGGCATAGATTTGCAGATGAAATTATTGAGGAATCAAAGGGTAAACCAGAATATGGAGCTACGCTACACTACATACTCTTAAATTCAATAAAACTCCTTCACCCATTTATGCCTTTTGTCACCGAAGAGATCTGGAGCATGTTGCCAAAAAAAGAAAAAAGTTTACTCATAGTTGAGAAGTGGCCTAGTTAAGATTACAATATAATAAAGCATGTTTAGTGATCCAAAAATTTTAGCTATAGCATTCCTCGGAGGGATCATCCCTTCTTTGATATGGCTCTGGTTTTGGATAAAAGAAGAAGAAAAGGAGCCAGAACCTACTGGACTTCTCACTATCGTATTTATGATGGGCATGATAGCTGTGATGTGTGTACTACCTCTCCAGAAACTTATCCAGCTATATATACAAAATACTGAGATAAGGCTTATCGCTTGGGCAGGTATCGAAGAGATCATGAAATATCTGGCTGTCGTTGTGATACTACATAAAACAAATCAAATAGACGAGCCAATAGACTGGCCTATATACATGATAACTGCAGCTGTCGGATTTGCGGCACTGGAAAATGCGTTGTTCCTAATAAAACCACTAGCGACAGGAGCCACAACTGTGAGCTTACTTACAGGGCATTTGAGATTCTTAGGATCCACACTTTTACATACAGTGTCGAGTGGAATACTCGGCATAGCTTTCGCTGTAGCTATGCATATGACTGGTTTTAAAAGATATTGGCATATATTTATCGGATTTGTGGCTGCTATCGCCTTGCATAGTGTCTTTAATTTTTTTATAATAAGAAACAGTGGAGCAGATTTTCTAAAAGTTTTTGGTTTCTTGTGGGTAGTTACTATAGTTGTAATGCTACTTTTCGAGAAAGTCCGAAGAATGAGTTAAAATTTATCAATAAATAAATAGCGTCGCACATAAATGGACTTGCGTGACGTGATTTGCAAAATTAAAATTATGGAAAATAAAAAAAGAAGTTTTTTTGAGAGGTTGACTGGCAGCATCAGCATGAAAGATGATGATGAAGACATAAAAAAATATTCTGAAGGATTAAATAAAGAGGAAGAAAAACCTAATAGAGTTTGGGTAGAAGAAGAACCAGACGAAGCAGAGCTAGCCGTAGACGTATACCAGACGCCGACAGACATGATAGTCCAGACTATGGTAGCAGGAGTCAGGCCAGATGATCTAGAGCTCACTATCGGTAGAGACCTTATCACTATCCGTGGTAAAAGAGAAGAAAACCACACAATAGACGAAGATAATTATTTCACAAAAGAGCTCTATTGGGGGAAATTCTCTCGCACCATCACCCTACCCGCAGAAGTAGAACCAGAAGAAGTAGAAGCTACAGAAAAGCACGGATTACTTACAATCAAAATGCAAAAAGTAGACAAGGAAAAGAAGAATAGCATTAAAGTAAAGTCATTGTAAAATAAAGCACCAAATTAAAAACACCACTATGTAAGTGGTGTTTTTAATTTGGTGCTTGGAGGCAGATTTGCACTGCCGACCCTTCCCTCTTCAGGGGAATGCTCTACTAACTGAGCTATCCAAGCATAAATTTTAAATTACTGATATTGAGATGATTCTTCTAATGTCTTTAATACATCTCCTGCTCCTCCGTAAACGCTTATCAAATCTCCTAAATACGGCTGTATGACATAGTAAGCTCCGACTGCAGAACCTACTATGAATACCCAATACACAAGGCTCATGATCCTAGCAATGCGCATAGAACGCAAAACAGAATGAAGCAGTTTATTGTTCTCTTCAGTGAGAGTCGCAGTCTTATTTAAAAGCTCTCTTTCTTCAGGAGACATATATAGATATTAGCAAAAATACATAAAAAAATCAAAATTGTGCCCTCGGTACGAATCGAACGTGCATCTATTCCTTAGGACGGAACTGTTCTATCCATTGAACTACGAGGGCAGACTCAGATACTATATTAGAGTCCGAGTAATTTTGCAATTTTGGATTGATCGAAACCCACAGAAAGCTCGTCACCTATGACGATAACAGGAACGCCCATTTGGCCACTCTTTTCTACCATTTCTTTTCTTTTATCTAAGTCAGTCGCTACATCGTATTCTGTATAAGCTACATTGTTTGCCTTAAAATAATCTTTGGCCATGTGGCAGAAGTGGCATGTAGGTGTTGAATATATTGTGACATTTTTCATAAAAATTAAATTAATTACTAATGAGTAGATATTATACCAGTAAGCGAAGATGAGTGCAAAAGCTTATTTTTGTATTAATCCATAACTATAGCAAGGCGCAGGTCAGCATGTTATAATTTCAAGTATTATAATGTTTATTTAATATATTAATTTATTAATTCAAATGAAAAAAATAATGATAATATTGGGAATTATATTTGTAGTTGTAGGTCTAATAATTGGTGTTGTTTTTTATTTGACAAGTGGCGCAACGAAGTCCGCGGATAATTTCTTCTCTTTAGTAAAAGAGGGAAAAACAGATGAAGCGTACCAATCTTTATCTCAACAATTCAAAGAAAAGACAACCGAGGAGCAGTTCGAAGTTTTTATTGAAACATCTTCTTTAGTTGATTTTGATAGCGCATTTTGGAACTCAAGAAATATGTCTATTGATACTGCTAAACTAGAAGGAACTATCAAAACAAAAGACGACAAAACAATTCCTTTAGAATTAGAGTTTGTAAAAGAAGATGGGCAATGGAAAATATTAAGTATCGATGTAAAAGGTGGTATAGCACAAGATAAAATAATCCCCACAGACTCTGATGTAATAAAATTAGTAAATGGTTCAATACAACTTTTCGGTGAAGCTGTAAAAAATGAAGATTTTTCTGTATTTCATAGTTTAGTAGCAAAGATTTGGCAAGCACAGACTACCCCTGAAGACCTAAAAGCTTCATTTATTACTTTTATAGATAATAAGGTAGATCTAACTGTGTTAAGTAATACCACGCCGTTTTTGAGTGAAAAACCAATAATAGACTCTGACGGGTTGTTGATATTAAAAGGTTATTATTCCTATCAAAACTACCCACCAGTTAATTTTCAATTAAAGTATATTTATGAATACCCAGAATGGAAATTAGTTGGTATTAAAATTGATTTAGAATAACTTAGTGCGGGATACGAGAATCGAACTCGTGTCTAATCCTTGGGAAGGACTCATTCTACCACTAAACCAATCCCGCAATGAATGTATAAATCAATCTCTCCAAAATAATAATTTGCCAAAAAAGCCTTTTTCTTCCACCGATTCTTCTTCAGGTTTGTTTTTGTCTTCTACCACAATGATGAGCCCTTCGCCCTCTTTGACCACTGGGAATTTCTCACGAATACTCTCTTCTATCCCCGTCTCTGAGTTTAGTTTGGCGACATCAGCCGTAAATATCTCTTTCTTTCTTTCTAATTCTTTTATCTTCAATTCAGCTATTTCTCTATTCTCCATAGTCAGCCGCATCCTCTGGAGTAATCCGACAACTCCCCAAGCAAAAATAAGAAGTAAAAGACACAAGAAAACTAGTACAGGCCAAGATTCGAGTACGCTTCTCCATCTTTTCTTTTGTTGAAAATTCCTCATAATATGATACTATACCATAGTATATGCTTTTCAATAAAAAACACCGCAAGAAAATACAATTTATCTGGGCCATCGTCAGTATACTGATTATCGTAAGTATGCTCCTCCTATACGCTCCATTTTTTAGATAAAAATTTTATCCTAACTATCCCCACTCTTCATCATTTTCAAGAACACATCTTGGGAGATGTTTACCTTACCTCTTTCCTTCATTTTCTTCTTACCTTTTTTCTGCTTTTCTCTTAGTTTCATTTTACGAGTTATGTCTCCTCCGTACATATGCTGAGTCACGTCTTTTTTCATACCAGAAAGCGAACGAGAAGATATGATGCGTCCTAGTGCTTTACCTTGGATTTTAAGTGAGAACATCTGCCGAGGTAAAAGCTTTGCAAGCTTATCTACTGATTTTTCAGCTTCTTCCTCTACCCTCCTTTTTGATACAACTTTACAAAAAGCAGCTACGACTTCGTCTGCTACGAGCATGTCTAGCCTGGTCACGTTTGCTTCTCTAGTCTCACCTACTTCGTAAGATATCGAAGCATATCCAGAGGAAGTACTCTTTAAGTCATCGAAAAAGTTACGCATGAGCTCACGCAGTGGCATCTTTACTGACACAGAAGATCTGTTATCTCCAAAGTTTTCAGTCTCACCTATCTCTGCTTCGTGATCAAACAAGAGCTGCATGATAGCTCCTAGATATGGTGATGGGGTTATTATCTTAACACTAACCCATGGCTCAAAAACAGTTTGTACCACAGAATCATCTGGAAAAAAGTATGGAGAATATATCTTCTCTTTTTTCCCATTTCGAAGTAATACTTCATAAGTAATAGATGGTGTGGTGATGACTAAGTCTAAGTTGAACTCTCTTTTGAGTCTCTCTGTTATTATCTCCAGGTGTAGCATCCCTAGAAAACCACAACGGAACCCTTTCCCGAGTGAGCCAGAAGCTTCTTCTTCATATGAAAAAGCGGAATCAGAAAGTTTGAGTTTCCCCAAGGAAAGCTTGAGCTCAGCAAAATCATCTGCGTCTTCAGGGAAAACAGAAGCCCAGACGACAGGCAAGGGCTGCATATACCCAGGGAAAGCTGGCAATGGATTTTTGAACATTGTGATAGTATCTCCCACAGACGCGATACCAGGCTTTTTAATACCTGTCACTATGTACCCAGTATCTCCAGCAGAAAGATAGTCGCGTGGAGTTTCTTCGGGTGAAAAAGTACCGACTTCGAGTGCTGTAAACTTTTCTCCTGAAACGGCAAAGACAAGGCTATCCCCTTTGGCAACTTTCCCATCTAAGACTCTGATGAAAACTATAACCCCGCGATGATTTGAATATTTGAAATCAAACACAAGCGCCCTCACTGTATTGTCTTCGTGGTGAGTTTCTGTAGGTTCTGGGACTCGTTTTATTATTTCTTTAAGTAGAGTATCCACTCCTTCTCCGGTCCTACCAGAAACAAGGAGTATCTCATCTGGATCACAATCTAAAAGCTCTACCACTTCTTCTTTTATGTCTTCTACTCTGGCAAGTGGAGAATCTATCTTAGACAATACAGGTATGATTTTTAACCCTCCTTCGCGAGCTAGAGCTAAAGTGGTTAGAGTCTGAGCCTGTACTCCCTGGGTAGAATCTATGAGCAATATAGAGCCCTCTACGGCCTTTAGGGCTCTTGAAACCTCATATGAGAAGTCTATGTGCCCTGGGGTATCAATAAGGTTTAGGATGTAGTTTTCCGTGCCAAGCTTGTATTCCATCCGAACAGGCTGCATTTTGATAGTGATGCCTCTTTCTCTCTCAAGCTCCATAGAGTCGAGGACCTGGTCTCGCATTTTTCGCTCTGGCACAGTATTCGTGATCTCGAGCATTCTATCAGCCAAGGTGCTTTTACCGTGGTCTATATGCGCTATGATTGAAAAATTTCTAATGTGTTTTAAATCCATATATTTTTATTCCATAAAACCTCCTGACTGATGATTCCACAAATCAGCGTAGATCCCGCCTTTTTCTAATAATTCTTTATGGCTCCCCTCTTCTTTAATGCCGCCTTGCTCAAGCACAATGATCCGATCCATTTTCTGAATAGTCGAAAGCCTGTGTGCTATAACTATAGCAGTTTTATTTTTCATCAATTCCTCAAAGGCACTTTGGATATACTGCTCACTAACACTGTCGAGAGAGCTGGTAGCTTCATCTAAAATAAGTATAGGGGTATCAGCTAGCATAACACGAGCTATAGCTACCCTCTGCCTTTCTCCACCGGAAAGCTTTACTCCGCGTTCGCCCACAAGTGTTTTGTATCCATATTGTAATCTGTCGATAAATTCATCAGCATGTGCTCTCTTAGCTGCCTTTTTTACCTCTTCTTCGCTCGCCTCAGGTTTTCCATAGGCTATATTTTCGCTAATAGTTCGGTGAAATAGCATTGGCTCTTGAGGTACATACGATATAGCCTTGCGTAAATCATCTTGCAAGACATTTCTTATATCTTGACCATCGACTTCGATAGCGCCAGAAGACACGTCAACGAAACGAAGCAAGAGTTTGGTCACTGTGGACTTCCCTGCACCCGAATGCCCTACAAGTCCTATCTTTTCACCAGGTTTTATTTTTAGATTAAAATTCTCAAATACCTTTTGCCCAGATTCATAAGAAAAACTGACACCCTTGAATTCTAATCCGCCCATATTCATGCGTATAGGTTCAGGATTTTCTGGATCTGTAATATCATCCGTAGATTCTAAAATATCTATGACTTCACTCATATCAGCTGCCGCACCCATAAAACGAGTAGTGGCCTTGCCTAGGTCCCACAGACGATCAAATATGATAACCATGTATGTCTGTATAAGGACTACAGTTCCTGTGCTCATAGATCCCTTTATCCAAAGATCGATTATAAAATACAGCACAAAGCATTGAATCAAAATCATCAAAAAAGCCTGAATCGCATCTTGTCTATTTTGAAAATACCAAGACTGATCTCTGAATTTCTGCTCGTCAGTCGCAACTTCATTAAATAATTGTTGCTCTCTTTTTTTAGAAGAGAAGACTTTAACAGCAAAAATATTTGAAAACACGTCAGCTAGCTTCCCACCTACCCTAGAGTCAGCTTCCGCTTTGGCCACATCGTAAAGAAAACGCTTCTTGACCATAAAGTATATGATAGTCATATAAAAAATCATCCAAACAAAAAAGATGAGTCCAATCATCGGAGCTTCAAAAGCCAAAACTCCAAAGACACCGACGAATACTATAAATGTACTCCAGAAATTAAAAACAGTAGTATCATGCATCACCTCAAACGCACGGACAAAACGACGGGATTTAGTGACTAGGCTACCAGTAAAACGATTTGAGAAAAAAGTGTACGTCTTGCTTGTAAATTTCTTAAATACATAATTTGTAAGTTCACGAATTATATTTGACTGAAAATAAACTACAGAGTAAGAACCAGCCCTAGAAGATAAATAGTTTATAATTATAATTCCGATATTTATCCAAACGAGCGGCCATAAAACTCCTGCGAGTTCTCCCCTAGTCACAGAAGGATCTGAAAGAACATCAATAATTTTTTTAAAATATAAAGATCCTAAGACGGATATGACGAAAAACCTTATCCCATAAAAGAAGAAAGTGAGTGAAAAAGACCATTTATATAGAAGAATGTGTGGCCAAAGGTGTTTAAAGGCCCTTTTTAAAAACATTTTTTTATTATATCAAAAAAAGCTTATGTTTCAAAGCTTAAAAAGAATTTAGAGTTCTTCTTGTGAAGGAGCCAATATTTTTGCCTTCCAAAACTTAGTTTTAAGGGTCTTTATTACATCTTTCAATTCCTCACTTTTTAGAAGATGGAGTACTACTATAGCAGCACAGATGCCCAGCATCCCTGAGATAAATCCTTGCAAAAATACTCCCAGAAACGTAGTCGTACCAAAAATAGGTGACAAAATATTCAAACTTAAATACGCTACAAGTCCTAAGAAGAAAGAGGCGCCTAAACTCTGGAAAAAAGTCTTGGTAATAAAAGAGACACCTTTCATGAAATCTTTTCGTACAAAAAACCATTGTAAAAATGCATTGAATATAGTGCCGAGAGAATATGCAAGTGGCAACATGAGCACTTCCGTACCGGGTATACCTTCTACTTTTAGTAATGATTCTATGAAATATCTAAAGAAATACACATGCTCAAAAACATACATCAACACAAAAGATAATATAACAATCAGGATAGAAGATGAGAAGTTTACGATAAGTGGGCGCTTGGTATCTCCGTTTGCATAATAAGCACGAGAAAGTAGAGTGATCATCCCCTGAGCTACAATAGAAACAGAAAACACTGCCAAGCAAGCAGCGACTAGTCTGGTGTTGTCCCAAGAGAATGATGGTGAGCCTAAGATGACTCTGACTATCTGCGCTCGCACAACTATAAACAAAAAGATGACCGGAAGTGACCAAAAGACTATAGCTCTCGCTGCAGATTTTAAATGATCTCGGAACTCATCAAGTTTGCCCGCTGCTATAGATTGAGTCAGAACTGGGAAAGCCGCCACGGCATAAGAAATACCGATAATATTTAACGGCACAGACTGGAGATTATAAGATAGATTAAATATAGAGATAGATCCAGCTTTCAAGTATGAAGCGAGAGCAATGATGGCTATCAAGGCTATGTTGTTAAAAGCGAGCCCAAGAGTGCGAGGCAGAGATGTATACGCCACTTTTTTTATATCACTAAAATTAATAGAGTAAGAAAACTTTGGAGTAAAGCCGCAAGAATATGAAGATATCACCTGAACTGTAAAATGCATAAAAGCACCTAGGGCTACTCCGATCGCCAAGCCGTAAACCCCAAAGAATGGGTATAAGAAAATAATCCCTATTATAATACCCACATTATATAGAATAGGGCTTAAGGCATAGATAAAAAACTTACGAAAGAGCTGAGTGACAGTACCAAAAAGGTTTGAAAGCCCCATCAGTATGGGAGATAGGAGCATGATCCTTGATAGTACGATCAGCTCTTTTTGCGTCGCAGGGTCAAACCCTGGTGCAATGAAAGGAACGAGGTATGGAATAATCAAAAATACAAAGAAAGATATGAGGACCATCGTCGCAAAGAAAACAGTAAAAATATCATTTAAAAATTTCTGAGACTCTTTGGTTACTTTCCCATCTTCCATTTTCGAAACCAAGAAAGGTATGAGTACAGTGATAGATGCAAGAGATGCAATAGAAATAAATATAAGATCAGGCACCCGAAATGCAGCATAGTAAACATCGAGTGAAGACGAAGGACCTATAAAATACGCGATAGATCTATCACGGAAAAGAGCCAAGAGCTGAGACAAGAAAGCAAAAAATCCCAGGAGTAAAGCAGCTTGATTTACACTCCCGTATTCTTTGCTCAGTATCCTCAGAATTTTATTCATCTTTTATTGTGCTTCTGTAGTAGGTGTTTCTGGCACTACTGGAAGAGGTGTACCATTTCTTAGAGATTCCACATATTTTATAAGATCTTTGTTTCCTGGTGACAAAGCCAGAGCTTTTTCAGCATAAGATATAGCTTCGTTAGTATTCCCTTCGTTTTTAGATAATTGAGCAAGGACAATGAGCGCATCTATATAGTCTGGCTTCATAGCAAGAGCTGCTAGAGCATAATCTTTCGCATCTTTTCTACTTTCTAGTGAGCTAGAAATATTTGACATAACGAGCTTAAGCCTTGGATTACCTGGGTTTAATTCAGAAGCTTTCATAAATGCTTCTAGGGCTTTCGGGTAAGCGTCTTTGACTCCTATTAGTCCGGCTGTCTGATAGACACTACCTAGCATTTGATAATTTAAATAATTCTTTGAATTATAATTTATAGCGAGTTGTGATCCATTTACAGCTTGATCAAGGCTGTTTTGTAGTTTAGCTTTATCTTCGTCTGACAATGATGTAGCACCAGAAGAAACTATGGAATCCATTTTTAGCAGATAGACTTGCGAGTATGTTCGCAGATATAGATCATTAGAATTTAAGATAAGGGCTCTGCTTATATTTGTCTCTGCATCTGTGATGCTGGTGGCTGCTAGAGTTCTAGTGAAATACGGTACAGATATGAATTTCTGGACATATTTAAATCCAGTAGCTGCAATCAAGATCATGATGACTACTAACACAAGCATGAAGAAGAAGCTCTTTCTATGATCATCGAAGAATGAAAATGAGATCTCTCCATCTTTCCTACTTTTACCAACTAGTCCTATGAATACACCTGCAAACACAAAAGCAAGTAAGAACAGAACTGAGCCTGTAAGGTAAAAGAATGATGACACGAAAAGGTAAAGAGATAGGAAGAAGAAAGATACAGTCTCTAGGCTCACATTGTTTTTAATACTAAAGAATAACCATTTTACTCCAGTAAATATAAATAGTGCGAAAAACAAAACCCAAGAAAGAATACCTAAAATACCAGAGGTAGAAATAAGAGTTGGTAGTAAGCCAGAACCAGAGCTAAATGATACATCCCAGAATTGAGTGCTATTTATAACAGCGGGTTTGTAGAGTGCCCACGCTTCAGCGAATCTGTTTGGACCCATACCTAAAATTGGATTTTCTTTAATGACTGATTTTGTAACTGACATTGTAGACAAGAAAGAAGGACTGACTTCGTTGTTTGTGATACCTAGTCTGGTAGGCAAAATACCGCCGATAAGACCAGAAGACATAAAGAAGAACAGTGATATCAAAAATACTACAAAAGAAAACACTGGGAATTCTGTCTTTATGTCTTCTTTGTTCTTAATAGCATTAATAGAAATTTTGTAAATAAAGATAAGCAAAGCAAAGACTCCTAATATCTCCCAGATGAAGAAGAAGTTGACTGTAGCTATAAGAGCTAGAGCCAAAACAGTAAATACACCTAATATGATTTTTAATCTTTTTTCTATAGCGAAAAATTCAATAGCAAATAAAGCAGATATGATGAAGAACCCAGCGAAAATACCTAGAGAGTTCCATGAGCCTATGAGGTTGTCTGTTTTATTCACCAAAACACCTAAGGATAAAATCTTCGGCAGAAATAAATGAGCGATCTGGAATAAAATAACAACAGCGCCAGAGAGCATAGTACCAAACAGGACTATCCTAGCTTTCTTTGTCTCCTTAAATACAATAGAAGAAAGAACCATCAAAATAAATCCAGCAAATATAAACCAAAAAGTGCCTGTATCAAACATCGTCCCAAAAAGAGATACGCTAGAAGCCCCTCCAAAAAGAGAAGAAAGCAAGAATACAATGACTATCACCCCACCTGCTGCGAGCGGCAGAGACTTTGGTAGCTCTATTTTCCCATCAGAAAAACGCAGGATTATCCAGAAAATAATAGAAGCTATAAGTCCGACGACTAGGAAGAGCCCTTTGCCTGATTCCACGGGAATATTCGTAAAAGGCAAGAAAAATACAGGTAGTAATATTATAAATAAAAATAATGATAGAAACGATGCTTTACTTATGATGTTTGAATTCATGGATTTATTATACTACGATTTAATTTATAAAGACAACCTCAAACTATTCTACTGGTGCTGGCTCTACTGATGTAGGGCCTATTATTTCTGGTTGTGTTTCGGGCTCCGGAATTGGGGTTGTAGGTTCGATTTCTGGGTCCGGTTCTACTACTGTCGGCTCTGGTGTTGGCTCTGGGTCTGGTATTGGAGGTGGTGTATAGCTCGGAGGATTATTCCTATTTGTATTATTTAATAAATTATCTAATTGAGTGCGACTTATGCATGTCTCCCCTCCTTCATCTTTTAGGCAAATCTCTTTCGTACGGACTCTGTTTGCAAAGAAATCTCCGATGCCGTTTGTAGCACTAGAAAACCAAGAAACTATGGCATCTCTCCAATCATTCTCTTCCTCGACATTTGCTATGTCATTTATTTTCAAATCCATTTCTTGAAAACCCTTCACCAATACTGGAATCAAATTTTCTTTAGTAATACCGAGGTAGCCGTTCTCCCCTTCAGTAATAATATTTGGATACACTTCTTGAACTTCCTGCGCGATGAATCCAGTTATTTTTGGACCCTCAGGATTAGCTAAACGGTTGAAGTCTACGACTCGCAACCCAGAGAGTATACTCGTAGCGTCTATCTCTGTATCTTCTATGTTTGTTTTTGTACGTATGTCAGATACGTCAGTTAAGGCAAATGTACCAGCAGTATTAGAAATATAACCGACTTGTCCACCATCCCCATCAAGTGCATTTACATAATAGGTAGTACCACTAGCATCATCCGCTCCGCCTTGAATTTGAATACCATATCGTGTATCTGCATTCCCATCATTAAAGAAGTTTGCAATGTAGTCTGCAACATCGCCTTCAACGTCTAGTTTGAAGTCTGGAGATGTGTCGCCGATACCGACTTCGCCACTAGGTAAAATTCTCATTCGTTCTGTCATCGTATTAGAAGTAGAACTACTCCCCGCCACTGGAGCGGTACGCCAAATAATTGAACCACTACCACCAGTACCAGTTCCATTTGATGCGTCAAAAGTCCAACTTGCTCCAGCAACATTAGTACCGACCGCCGCTGGTCCACGAATTATTGTAGCAGCTGGGGTACTTTGGTCACCTGAACCAAGCATGATTTTTGCAGAATTTATATTCATTGTTGCGCTACCTGGTACATATTGTAAATAAGTTGCTATTCCCAAAACACCAGTAGCACTCCACATCGGGAAGTAGTTCGCCGCGGCACCACTTAAGTTTGCACCAGTTCCGCCGTAGGTAGAGCTAACTATTCCCCCTTGCCAAGTACCAGCAGCAACTACCCCAGATGAATTCACTTGGAACAAATCACCATTACCAACCGTCAAAGCAGCGGCCGGCGTAATATCACCGACTCCAAGATTTCCACCAGAGCTGACTACCACCGAAGCGCCAGATAGACCGGAACCAGAACCAACGCTTCCACCAATACCTACA
>CAYHIX010000016.1:0-15941 GCA_964356875.1 uncultured Candidatus Saccharibacteria bacterium | reverse complement strand
TCGTAACAAGGCACGGCTAGCGGAAGCTGGTCGTGGAATAATTCAATTTGAAAATTGTCTCAATTCTAATTTATTAGGATTGTGTATCAGACCCGTTCTGATCAGACTTATTGAGTCGGTATTGTGTAGCTCAATTGACTACACAATAGAAAATAATAGAACTTCTTAAAAACTATTTGACCGGAAGGAAAGACTTCTAAGTTAAAGAACGAAACAAAACAAACAACAGCAACCCATACATCAGTATGGCAACTCCCAAAAAACACCTCGCGCAAGCGGGGTGTTTTTTTTGTGCTATAATTACATATTATAAGTTTTAAAATTTTAAAAAATTATGAATGATATGATGAATAAGTTTGCAAATAAAGATCTAGGTCTTTTTATTATCCGTCTTAGTGTAGCGGCTGTATTTATATTTGCTGGAGTCAGTAAATTTATGGCAGTAGAGCAGGTCGCAGGATTCTTTGGATCTATAGGACTCAGCCCTATGTTTGTATACTTAGTGGCTTCCGTAGAAGTCTTAGGTGGAGTAGCTATGTTGCTTGGTTTGTTTGTCAGATATGCAGGTATTTTACTTGCGATTGTTATGGTATCTGCTATATACCTCGTAAAAGCAAAGATGGGTTTTGCAGCAGCCGAGCTTGATATAGTTTTACTCGCTTCTTCTCTAGGTATTGCTATGCTTGGGGCAGGTGGCTGGTCATTAGATAGTAAGCTGATGGGTAAGGATTGCGATGGTTGCGGATCATGTAATGGCGGAGTTTGCTCTAGGCACGAATAATAAATAAGAAATTATTTTAAAAATTATTAAAAACACCTTTTAAACCAGAGAGGTGTTTTTAATTTATGGTATAATTTTCATATGCAGGAAGTTTCTATAAAAAGAATTGGGATACTAAGAGGTGGAAATGGAGAACACTACACTTCTTCTTTGAAGAAAGGTGGAAATATTATTTCTTATATTTCCAAACACTTATCAGATAAATATAAAACCTTAGATCTTTTGATAGACAAAGAAGGCACCTGGCATGTAAATGGCCTACCTATTGATAACCCTGGCGAGCTTTTGCATAAAGTAGATGTCGTTTGGAATACCTCACACTCAAATCTCTCGCAGGTGCTAGATATCTTTCATATACCTAAAGTAAGTAGTAGTCCTTTTGCTTCTGCATTAGAGACTAGTAAGCAAATGCTGAAAGAGCACATGCAAAAGCTTGATGTAGATATGCCGAGGTCTCTAGTGATTCCATTTTATCAAGAAGACTTTGACGGACCTCGTGCGCGATATGCTATTAAAAAAGCTAAAGAAGTCCATGCGAAGTTTGGTGCCCCTTGGATAGTAAAGTCATTCACCCCGGAAGCAAGTATGGCTATTCACCTAGCTCAAACTTTTAATGAATTAGTGGGTGCTATCGAAGATGGAGCAAATCACAATAAAAGTATTTTAGTGGAAGAATTTATTTCAGGTAAAGTCGCAGCGCTTCACTCTGTTCCAAATTTTCGTAATGAAGAGATATATACTTTTCCGTTCGGTAATTCTTTTGGTAATTTTACAGCGGAAGAAAAAGAAAAGTTGTATGAATTAGTAAAAAAATTACATGAGAGCATGGGTTTTACTCATTATTTAAAATCAGACTTTGTCATCACCGGGAGAGGTAAAGTGTATATATTAGGGATAAGCACCACGCCTAATCTAAAAGACAGTTCTCATTTTGCTGAAGTATGTGGACTAGTCGGCATAAAGCCACACCATGTAATAGATCATATATTAGAAAGGGGTTCTAATTAGAATGAAATAACAAAGAGATATATGCTTGAGACCAATAATTTTATAGTAACAAATAATGTTGAGAATAACTCAAAAATAGGTAGTTATAGATATTACATAGATGAAAGATTGAAAAAATTCTTAAGTGAAGAACATCCTGAGTTAAATCCAGAACAAATAATGAAAGATGGTCTTCAAGATTTTGCTAATTCAATACCCAGAGATCTTACTCTTGAAAAGATAAAAGAATACGATGATTCTATTAAAAATATAAATAATGACTGGTTTCATAATAACAATTTATTTACTCCTGAGCTAGAAGAATATATAGATTTGAAAATTGTATGCAAAACCTCTGAGAAAGTTTTAGAAATGATAGATCTCAAAAAAAAGGGTGGGTTGGTTGAATTTTTAAATAACCAAATTGCACAAGAAAGAAAAATTATTTCAGGAATAATAGAAAGTGAGGAAGCACAAAAAGAACTATTTGAAATAAAGGATGAAATTTCTAAAATTTTGTCTGAAAATGAGATAATTCCACCACAACAAGGTAATCCCAACTACCAATTTGTTGGTCCAACAGAAGAACTTATATATGGTTTTGTGGGAGAAACTAATACAGCAGGTTCTTATGACAGTAGGATGAATTTTATAGTTGTTAAAATTAGTGAAGAAGAAATAAAAAATAAATCATTAAGTGCTGCAAGAAAAAGTACTTTTGCTCACGAGTATTGGCATTATATATCAGGGGAGCCGATAGATCAAAATATTCAATTTAAAAATCCAATTTATAGTAAATCAGGATTTCTTGTAGAGGACGCTGAAGAGGGATTTAATAAGGAGCAGACTAAGCTCAACGAAGGATCTACCGAACTTTTAGCGAGAATGACTGTAGACAGGCTTGGATTATATGAACATAAAAAGTACGGTGATCATCCATATGATCAATATGTAGCTATGATGTTGGGTATTCATAAGGTTATTGCTGGAGAAGTTTCCCTTGAAATTATTGATGACCAAAATTACGCAAAAGTAAAACCGGAAATAGTAAAACTCATACTTGAAGACTATATAGGTAAAGATGGTATTTTAAATTTTGGTAGGAGATTAGAAAAAGAAATTGGTAAATATGCTAACCTTGTATTTGAATATTTTTCTAAAATTAACGATTATGATAGATTAATGGAATTTCTCTCAGCAGCAAAAATATATAAAGATACAGGAAAATTACCAGAAAAAAATCTTTATTTTTTAAATTTTAATAACTTTTCCTTAGATTATGATGTTTCCGAAGAAGAATTTAAAAAAACCTATCCATTTTTCGATGGTTTATATGTACTTCCTTGGACAAAAAAATATCGCGAATTGTAGAATTTTTGCCTTATTAGCTTTTCTAAATAATATGATATAATTACATATAGATTGTTTTTATCTGTAGCGAGTGGTCGCACTCACATAGGCACATATGTTGGAGTTTCGCCATCACTCGCTTCAAATGAAAACAATTCAACCCCGTCGCTCGCGAGCGACGGGGTTTTGTTTTATCCCATTACTAAAATTTTAATACATCTTTTTGCAATGTAACAATTTTTTCTTTTTGAATTCTTTTTTATTTTATTTTTAATTAATAAAAAATTTAGTACGGGATTCTCAATTTTTTAATTTTTTTCAAAAATAAAAATTGGAAGTTATCCACAGTTTTTGTAAAAAAGTATTGTTTTTAATTTTCATATGCGAGATAATTAAATCAGGAAGCAATAATATTTTAAAAATATTTTTTAGAAATTTTTTCTTAGAATTAATTTCCATATAAAAATTATTTTTAGGTCGTTTTATTGCAAACTAATTAAAAATTTAATTTAAAAAATATTATGGCAGCAAAAAAGAAAGCAAAGAAGGCTGTGAAGAAAGCAGCTCCAAAGAAGAAGGCAGCAAAGAAGACTACAAAGAAACGAGCGTAGTCCTTACTTGTTCCTACTTACAAACAACCCCTCCGCCTTTTGGCGGATGGGGTTTTTTGTTTTCGCGAAAATCCCGAATTTATGCTAATATATACAAATGTCAATATTCAGTAGTATATTTGGAGACGAAAGCTCTAAATTTATCAAAAAATCAAAGGTTTTAGTGGATAAGGTCAATGCAAAGGAGGCGGAGACTTCTCTTCTTAAAGACGAAGATTTTCCAATAAAAACCCAAGAGTTCAAAGATAGATTAATAAAAGGTGAGAGTTTAGATGATATCTTGCCTGAGGCTTTTGCGCTGGTGAGAGAAGCTGAGAAAAGGACGCTAGGTATCAGACTTTATGATGTACAGATTATAGGTGGTATAGCCCTACATCAAGGCAAAATAGCTGAGATGAAAACTGGTGAAGGTAAGACAAACGTCGCTACACTACCTTTGTATCTAAATGCACTTAGTGGTCTAGGCACACATCTTATTACTGTAAACGATTATTTGGCTCGTCGTGATGCTGTGCTTATGGGTCAGGTTTATAATTTCCTCGGTCTTTCTGTCGGAGTTATTAATTCAAACAATGTTTCATATTTATATGACCCAACACACAAAGAAGAAGATGCAGAGAGAGATCAAGTCGGGGAGTTTAAAATTTTATATGATTTCTTAAAGCCTACTTCTCGTAAAAATGCTTATTCTGCAGATATTACTTATGGTACAAATCATGAATATGGTTTTGATTACTTGCGGGACAACTTAGCTACCCGAGTAGAAGACCTAGTGCAGAGAGAGCACAATTTCGCAATCGTAGACGAGGTGGACTCTATTCTTATCGATGAAGCTCGAACCCCACTTATCATCTCTTCTTCTGCAGGAGACTCGGAAGATTTCTATGTAAAGTTTTACGATATCGCTAAACAGTTAAAAAAAGATGAAGACTACGAAGTAGACGAAAAATTTAGAGCTATATCTCTCACAGACAAAGGTATCAGCAAAGCCGAACAGCTCTTGGGTGTAGATAATATCTATACCGAAAAAGGTATCAAGTATGTGCATCACCTAGAGACAGCAGTGAAAGCCCAAGCTATATTCTTAAAAGACAAAGACTATGTAGTAAAAGAAGGCGAGGTGATCATCGTCGATCCATCTACAGGTAGGCTTCAGCCGGGCCGTCGTTGGAGTGAAGGTATTCACCAAGCTATCGAAGCCAAAGAAGGAGTCAAAATAGAAAAGGAGACAAGGTCTTCAGGTTCTATCACCTTCCAAAATTACTTTAGATTTTACAAAAAGCTTTCAGGTATGACAGGTACAGCAGAGACTTCAGCAGAGGAATTTATAAAAGTTTATGGTCTAGATGTGGTAGTCATCCCTACGAATCGCCCGATAGTGCGTACCGATTATCCAGATCTTATATTTCAAAATGAAAAAGGAAAATTTCAAGCGATAGCGAAAAGGATTAAAGAATTAAATCAAACCGGACAGCCAGTACTCATCGGTACTATATCTATTGAGAAAAACGAGCTTCTTTCTGCTTACCTAAAAGCCGAAGGTGTGCAGCATACTATATTGAACGCAAAAAATCATGAAAAGGAAGGTGAGATAATTGCTCAAGCCGGCAAGCGCGGCGCTGTGACTATAGCTACAAACATGGCTGGCCGTGGTATCGACATCAAACTTGGCGGTAACCCAAGCGTCAAAGAAGAATATGAATTTGTGAAAAATGCCGGCGGACTTTTTGTCTTAGGTACTGAGAGACATGAGGCTCGCAGAATAGACAACCAGCTTCGAGGTCGCGCAGGTAGACAGGGAGATCCAGGTACTACACAGTTTTATGTGTCACTTGAAGATGATCTAATGCGAGTTTTCGGATCCGATAGAATAAAAGGCATGATGGGGCGTTTTGGTATACCCGAAGATCAACCTATCGAGAATAGATTTATTGGTAGGACTTTAGAAGGAGCTCAAGCCAAGATAGAAGGTTTTCACTTTGATGCTCGTAAGCATACACTGGAATACGACGACGTCATGAACCACCAAAGAAAGATCATCTACGAGAGAAGGCAAAAGATGCTTCGTGCTGATAAGGAAGGTATCGAAGATCTACTAGAAACTGTGAAGGCAGACAGGCCTGATTTTGAGAAAATTCTTGAAGAAAAGAGATCAAAGCTTGGCGAGGAAGGTTTTTATGAGACAGTTCGTAGGATTGCTTTGTATGCGACTGATGCATTATGGATGGAACATCTAGAATCTATGGATTATTTGCGTAGCTCTGTGAACTTGCGAGCTTATGGGCAGAGAGAGCCAATAGTGGAATACAAAAAAGATGGACTTCAGATGTTTAAAGAAATGGAAGAGTCATTCAAGGAACAAGTCTCTTCCTTAGTAGCGAATATTACCGAACCAGCCAAAGAAGATTCACACGAAGGTCATGATCATAGTCATTTAGTTACAAATCAACAAGATTCAAATACTGAGGGTGCGCAAACTGCAAATTCAGACTTCAATGTAGGCCGAAATGATCCATGTCCATGCGGAGCGATAAATCCAGCTACGGGCGAAGTGTACAAATGGAAGAAATGTGGGATGGTGAATGCACCACAGCATAGAAAATCATTAATAAATTAATTAGATAATTTATGCACAATAAAATAAAAATAGGTAAATACAAACATTTCAAAGAAGGGAAAGAGTATCACGTTGTGGGTATTGCAAAACATTCTGAGACAGGGGAAGACTTGGTTTTATACCAAAAGATGTATGATGACTATTCTTATTTTGTTAGACCGTATGCTTCTTTTATAGAAGAAGTTCAAGTGGGTGAAAAAAAAGTTCCAAGATTTGAATATATAGGAGAATAAAAATTATGGCTACTATCGAAGATTTTGCAAAACTAGAGATAAAAATTGGGAAAGTTATTTCTGCGGAAAAAATTCCTGAAGGTGATAAGCTTTTAAAATTGGTGGTGGATTTTGGAAGCGAGCAAAGACAAATCATGTCAGGTATTGCTGAGTTTTTCCCTGAGCCGAACGTACTTGTGGGTAGGCAGATGCCTTTTATTACGAACCTTGAAACTCGCAAGCTACGCGGCTACGAAAGCCAGGGTATGATTTTGGCAGCTAGTGGTGTGGATCGACCAGTGCTTATTTATCCAGAAACCGAAGTCCCACCTGGGAGTATAGTAAGATAAAGATATGAAAATAATACTTTCAACAAGAAATCCAAGTAAGGCTGACCAGATCAAAGGGGTTTTTCATGATGATAGATTTGAGATAATTACACTGACCGAAGCCGGCATAGAAGGTGAAGTGATTGAAGATGGTAATACTCTCGAGGAAAATGCTACAAAGAAAGCTATGTTTGCTTATGAAAAAGCAAAAGGCGAGTGGGTTATGGCCGACGATACAGGGATATTTATAAATGCACTTGAGGGTGCACCTGGTATCAAGGCAGCACGTTGGGCTGGAGAAAATGCAACGACTTTAGATATTATGAATTTTACCTTGAAAAACCTTGAGGGTTCTCTGGATCGTAGTGCATATTTTGAGACAGTTGCTGTACTTGTTTCTCCGGAGGGTGAAAAGTATGTATTCAGTGGTAGAGCTGATGGAATATTACTCGAGCAGCCAAGAATAGAACCGCAGCCGAGTATGCCATATAGTCCGCTTTTTCAACCAAATGGGTATGATAAAACTTGGGCAGAGATGACGATAGATGAGGAAAATGCAATTTCTCACCGGGGCAAAGCATTTATACAAGTAAAAGATTTTTTATTAAATATAAAATGATAAAAGCAATCCTTTTTGATATAGACGGAGTTTTAATACATTCTTTCGAAGCGAATCATAAATTTTTTGGCGAGCTTTTTAAAAAATTTGATTATGATTTTATGTCTAAAGAAGAGTACGAAAATTATTTTCATTTACCGACAAAAGAACTTGTTCGACATACTACTAAGTCGACAGACGAGGATGAGATTTATAAAATCTGGAAATCTAGTAAAGATAGAGAGGTACCTTATCCGGACGAACTATTGGATTTTCCTAAAAGCTTATTTGAAACCATAGAGGAATTAAGTAAGAAATATACTTTAGGGATTGCTACAAGTAGGACCCTTAGTCCCATAGAAGATATTTCTGGTTTAACACCACTTTCTAAATATTTCAAAACTGAAGTTTTGTATGGTGATACAGACAATCATAAACCTCACCCCGAACCTCTTTTGCTTGCTGCAAAAAGATTAAACATAGATCCTTCGGAGTGTGTATATGTTGGAGATTCTGCAACTGATATAATTTCTGCTCACGCTGCTGGCATGAAAGCTATAAATTATAATAAAAAAATACGGCAGGACGCCGATGCAAATATTTCAGAATTTAGTAAACTAGAGGAGACGATAAATAATTTATGAAAAAAATTCTTAAAAATTTAAAATTAAAAAGACGAGGTATAGCTTTTTTGGCAGGGATGCATTTTTTTGGTAATCCATCAGCCAAGCTCAAGCTGGTAGGCGTCACTGGCACAAATGGCAAGACGACTACAGCCACAATTTTATACAGAGTAGCTAAAGAGCTTGGTTATAAAGTAGGGCTTATCAGCACTGTTGAGAATTTGATAGATGGGGAAAAAATGTCTGCGGATTATAATGCACCCTCTACCACACCTGATCCGATCTTCTTACATAAGCTTTTAAATAAAATGGTCAAAGAAAAGTGCGAATATGTTTTTATGGAAGTTACCTCACATGCGCTCGATCAAGACAGAGTCGCTGGGCTTACTTTTGTCGGTGGGATTTTTACAAATCTTACTCATGATCACTTAGACTACCATAAAACAATAGAGAATTATTTTGGAGCCAAAAAGAAGTTCTTTAATATGTTAGGTGAAAATGCATTTGCGCTTTCTAACACTGATGATGAATACGGCACACGAATGCTAGAAAATATACATGCTAGAAAATTCTCATACGGATTGAATGAATTCCCAGACTTTAGGGGAGAGATTTTAAAATTAGATTTCGATGGTCTAGACTTGAGTCTTAGCGGCGAACACATTAAATCCAAGCTTTTGGGTAAATTCAACGCTTATAATTTACTCTCTGTATGGGCTGCCAGCAAATTACTAGAGTTTGATATGGAGAAGGTTAGTAAAATATTAGCAAAAATAGAGCCACCCAAAGGCAGGTTTGAACACTTCACCTCAGAGAGTGGAGTTTTAGTTATCGTTGATTATGCCCATACTCCTGATGCCCTTCTAAAAGTTTTAGAGACAATAAATGAAATTAAGAACCAATACAGTAAAGTCATATCTGTGTTTGGGTGTGGTGGAGATAGAGATCCCGCCAAAAGGCCGGTCATGGGGCAGATAGGTGCGCGCCTGTCAGATACAGCGATATTTACTTCTGATAATCCAAGAAACGAATATCCAAATAAAATAATTGATGATATGAAGAGAAACCTACCAGAAGGAGATTCACATAAAGTTTTAACTATACCAAATAGGAGGGAAGCAATTTTAGAATCAGTAAAGATAGCTAAAAGAGGCGATATCATTCTATGCGCTGGCAAGGGCCATGAAGACTACCAGGAGATAAAAGGGGTCAAGACACATTTTGATGATATGGAAGAATTTAAAAAAGCATATGCCAAATAAAATTACAGAATATAGAAAAATTTTTAAAGATAAAAAAATAACAGTCATGGGGCTCGGGCTTCTCGGGCGGGGTATTGGTGACGCTATGTTTTTAGCTGAGTGTGGTGCCAAGCTTACAATAACAGACCTAAAGACGAAAGAACAACTTAAAACATCACTCGATAAACTAAAGAAATTTAAAGATATAAAATACACATTAGGTGAACACAAACTTGAAGATTTTAGAAACGCAGATTTTATACTCAAAGCTGCCGGTGTGCCGCTTGATTCTGTATATATAAAAGAAGCAGTAAAGAATAATGTGCCTATAGAGATGAGTGCCTCACTTTTGGCTAAGCTCGCATGCCTACCTGTCATAGGAGTCACAGGCACTCGCGGGAAATCCACAGTAGTGCATTTGATAAATCATATCCTGACACAAGCAGGTAAAAAGGTAGTATTGGGCGGTAATGTTCGTGGTGTTTCAAATCTGCAGTTATTAAAAAAGATTTCAAACAGCGACATCGTCGTACTTGAATTAGACTCATGGCAACTCCAAGGTTTTGGTGAGAGTTTAGTGTCACCAAATATTGCTGTGTTCACTACTTTTTACGATGACCACATGGGTTACTATAAAGGTGATATAAAGCAATATTTTTCTGATAAATCACATATCTTTAAACATCAGACAGAAGACGATTTATTTATAATCGGACAGCAAGCCCTAGGATCCTTAAAAAAGTTTTCAGGTAAAATAAAAAATAATACAATAGTGCCTGACACAACTTTGCCAAAAGGTTGGAAGATAAACTTACCTGGGGCTCATAATGAATATAATGCAATGTTGGCAGTAGAGGTGGCTCGCACTTTAGGTATTCCAGATTCTAAAATAAAAAAGGCACTTAAAAATTTTGCTCCAGTTTCGGGCAGGCTTGAGTATTTAACTACCGTAAAGGGTGTAAAAATATACAATGATAACAATTCGACAACACCCGAAGCTACAATAGCAGCCTTGCGTGCCGTCGGTAATACGAAGAAAAGAAGCGTGGTATTGATAATGGGAGGTGATAACAAATTTCTCGATATGTCTGAGCTAATCAAAGAAATCCCAAAATTCTGCTCCAAAGTCGTGTTGTTTAAAGAGAGGGGTACGGACTTAATAAAAGGAAAAATATTTACACTAAATAAAAAAGGGATAGAAGTTTATGAAGAAGAAGGTCTCCATGATACAGTAAAAAGAGCTTTCAGTGTTGCCAAAAAAGGTGAAACAATATTATACAGCCCAGCCTTTTCTTCTTTTGGAAAGTATTTTAGTAACGAATATGACAGGGGGGATCAATTTGTAAAGTTGGCTAAGAAATTAAAGTAAATTATGAAAAATGTAGCATTTGTAACAGGTAATATTAATAAAGTTAGAGAAGCAGAACGCATACTTGGTGTTGCTCTCGAGCATGTACATATAGATTTGGATGAACTCCAAGGGTTAGACCCTATTGGTATTGCAGACCACAAGGTACATCAAGCCTGGGATAAAATAGGTAAGCCTCTCTTTGTACTTGATCAGTCTTTATATATAAAATGCCTTAATGATTTTCCTGGTCCGCTAATAAAATGGTTTTGGGAGTCTGTCACTCTTCTGAAAATTTGCAAGATAGCAGAAACTTTTAATGACTATGAGATACGTACTGAAATTATAATTACATACTATGATGGCATAGAAGTTAGGCATTTTCGAGGTGAGGTTTTTGGAACTATACCTAGCGAACCAAGGGGAGACAAAGGGTGGGGCTGGGATCCGATCTTCATACCTAGTGGCCATGAAAAAACTTATGGTGAAATGACAGTAGAGGAAGTCATCCCGCTCCGTAGCCATAAAATAGCATTAGAAAAATTACGGTATTTTTTAGAGGAATAAATATATGGATCTAGATTTATCAAAAATTAAAAAAATATTTTTCATAGGTATCGGTGGTATAGGTATTTCGGCCTTGGCAAAGATGGCTTTGTCTCGAGGCATAGAAGTAGCTGGAGTAAATGACGATGAAAGCCCAAAGACATTAGACCCACTCGTATCAGCTGGAGTGAACATAACGTTTCATAAAGACAAGCTCGCACTGCCTGAGGCTGATCTGTATGTGTATAGTGACGCGTGGATTCATCGAGGTCCAGAGATATTAAAGAACGCTAGAGATACTGGCAAGCCAGTCATGAATTATTTTGAAGCACTTGGTGTGTTTGCAAAGGAATATAAAGTCATAGCAATTTCGGGTACTCATGGTAAAACTACCACTACCGCCATGGTTGCCGGCATGCTCATTGATGCGGGGCTTGATCCTACAGTGGTGGTAGGGTCATTTGTAAAAAGATTCGATAGTAATTTTCGACTCGGCAAGGGGCCGTATCTTGTCGTTGAAGCAGATGAATACAATAGGCACATGTTGCAACTTCATCCTTTTATTGGAGCTATTACCAATGTTGAAGCTGACCATCTGGACTGCTATAAAGACTTAGCTGATATCCAAAGTGCTTTTGATATATTTATTTCACAAAGTGAACATAAGATTTTAGATTATTCTAAATATTTAGATAAAGTTCCAAAGCTGTCTGTCCCAGGCGAACACAATAGGCAAAATGCTTCTGTTGCGCTAGCAATAGCTGATATTTTAGGAATTGATAAAACAGTAGCCCAAAAGTCACTAGCTGAATTCAAGGGTACTTGGCGTAGATTAGAAAAAATAGGCGAAACAAAAGAAGGAGTAATCATTTACGATGATTATGCTCATCATCCGACTGAGATAAAGGCGAGTTTGCAGGCACTAAGAGAGATATACCCAAAAGGGGAGAAGAAAATCACAGTGCTTTTCCAGCCGCATCTCTATAGCCGCACCAAAGCACTTTTCGAAGATTTTGCCCAAAGTTTCAGTGGGGCAGACCAGGTATTACTATTGCCGATCTATTTTGCGAGGGAAGACAAAGATGATAGCATCTCAAGTGAGAAATTAGCTGAGGCTATAACTCAAAATGGCGACAAAGTTCAGGCATTTAGTACTTTTAAAGACGCAGAAGCCCACATAAACACTTTAAAATTTGGTGAAAATGATGTATTTGTGACGATGGGAGCAGGGGAGGCGTACAAGGTTGCCGACAAAGTCTTCCTTACCATCTAGGGTATTATCCACACTTTAATATTATGCTATTTTTAGGATAATTAGTCAATAGCATGATTCTAAAATAACCTTATTTTACAAGGTATTTTCGATTTGACACATGGTAAATTTGTTGTATAACTATTGACTTTTAGCTTATAAAGTGATAGTATATTCATAAGTCTTTATTGGGTAGCTCGCATTTATAAACAGCTACTTTAATAAAGATTTTTAAGTTTTAACTTGTACTGAGTGCTTGGAGTTTGGCGGAGCGCAACCGCTTCAATATGAAAAATAAAAGCTTAATACGGTTTCTGGAGTCCTTTGTTTTACTTCCAGTAATTACAGTATCTATGCCGACTAGTGGTCTTCCAAACTTGAAGACCGAGGTTAGCGAGATATCTCCCAAGATCGTATTATCCCAAAAACTAAATACTGAGTCTAATCGTCTTACCGCTCTTAACCAAGCTGAAGAAGATGAAGCTCAAGAAAAAATCACACTTACTGAGCAAGCTCGTGCCATCGACTCTTATTTTGAGGCTCGTAACATGCCACTTAAGGGTTTTGGTGCAAAGATGGTAGAAGAGGCTCATAAGAATGACCTCGACTACAGGCTTATTGCAGCTATTGCTGTGAGAGAGTCTACCGGTGGTAAACAAGCATGTAAAAGGGTAAAGTTTAACCCTTTTGGATGGGGCTCTTGTAGGATAGGTTTCAAGTCTTATGATGACGCGATAACCATTCTAGCTAAAAACCTAGGGGGTAATAACCCTAATACAGCTAGGTATTATGGTGGTTCAAAAACCATAAGAGAAGTACTTGAAAAGTACAACCCGCCTTCTATAGTTCCTACTTATGCAAGTGAGGTGATAAAGATCATGGAAAACATTGGAGGTGAAGATCTTATACTCAAATCTAAAAAGTTAGTTAAAAATAAAGTAACTACATAAATAAAATAAATACAATCAAAAGAGCCGCCCAGTAGGGCGGCTCTTTTGCATTTTCCAAATATCAGAATTTATTATTCTAGATATATAAGTGTCATCTTTTGATCCTTTGGTTCAAAAAGAGTGATCTGGAAATTATAAGTTTTTCCAAGCTCAAGTTTTTGATGTAGTTCAGCTTCTGATGCAAAGGTTGAGTTGTGGACGAGTCCAGCTACTCCTTCTTTGATAGAGATGAGCGCACCGTGTTTGTTGTATTTGATAACAACTCCCTTGATGATATCTCCTTTTTTCAATTTCTTCTCGAATTCCTTCCAAGGATTTTCCTTTAAAGCCTTTATAGAAAGGGATATTTTACCATCTTTGATTTCTATGACTTTTGCCTTCACTTGGTCTCCCATCTTAAACATACTCCTAGGATCTTCTACAAGCCCCCAGTCGAGCTCAGATATGTGCACTAGACCTTCTAGTCCATCTTCGAGTTTTAAGAATACTCCGAAGTCTACAATCCCAGCTACAGTACAGTTTAGGTCATCTCCTACAGTGTACTTTTGCAAGATTTCTTTCTTGTCTTCAGTCTCACCATCTTTTTCAGAGAAGATAAGTTTACCTTCTGCTGGTAATGTAGAGATGATCATCACAGGGATGGTCTGTCCTACTAGTTTCTTTAATTCTTTCAAGATTTTATCTTTATCTGAGTCTAGTACTCGTGGGTAGTGTTCAGCTTTTAGTTGAGAAGCTGGCAAGAACCCTTGGATTCCTTGCCATTCTAGGATAAGTCCACCCTTGTTGGCGTCCTTTATCTCTAGATTCATCACAGTCTTAGCTTTTATAGCTTTCTCGGCATCATTCCAAGTTACAGCTTGTTTTGCTTCTTTAAGTGATAGTTCTACATAACCTTCTTCATTTTCCAGTTCGACGACTTTCGCCTTTATCATGTCGCCTATACTGATCTTCTTGATTATGTCTTTGGCGTTGATAAATTCGCGACCATATATGATACCTGTCCCAAATGGGGCAAGGTCGATAAAGACTGATGACTTTTTTACAAGTATCACCATTCCTTCTACTATAGAGTCTACTTGAGGCTTAGTGCCACTTCTAGTAACTATAGATTTTAATACTAAATTCTCTTGTTCTTCTTCTTTATTCATAATTAAATTAAAAAATCCGCCATCAAGCGGATATAAGGCTTAGGTTCTGATGAGGCAGTTTTTACACTTGTCACGCTCAAAAGGGTTACCCTAAATCCATGCTTTTAATACTTTTAATCTACCAGAAAATATGTTATTATGCAACTAATGATTATCACATATTACGGAAAACAATTCTTCAAAATAGAGCAGGGGAAAATGGTCCTTGCTTTTAATCCTGTTTCTAAGAATTCTAAAACTGGCATCAATGCAAAATTTGGCGCAGATATTGCCTTTATAACTACAAACCATCCTGACTACAATGGTCTCGAGCAGTTGTCTTTTGGTGAAAGGTCTCCGTTTATAGTGAATGGCCCTGGAGATTACGAAGTAAAAGATATTTTCATAAAAGGAGCACTATCGAACGCTTCTATAGCCGGTAAAGATTATATAAATACTATCTATAGTCTTTCAGTCGACAATATAAATATTGTTTTTCTAGGAGCACTTGCAAGCGCAGATATTTCCAAAGAAGCTCGTGAGGCGATAAACAATCCAGATATTTTATTTGTTCCAATAGGTGGAGAAGGACTTTTGGATGCAAAATCTGCTGCCAAGCTCGCGTCCTCTCTTGAGCCTAAGATGATAATACCTATGGATTATGACACGACTACATTAAAATCTTTCCTAAAAGAATCAGGAGAAGAAAAAGCTGAGGTGGTAGATAAGATGACTCTCAAATTAAAAGATCTAGACAACAAAGCAGGTGAGGTTGTAGTATTTAAAGAAGTTTAATATTTAATTTATTTTATATGAAGAAAATTTTACATCATATTAGACGCCAACCAGAAGAAACCAGGAAGCATATGCTTCATTTCCTTACCCTAGTTTGCGGAGTGATTCTGTTGTCATTGTGGGTTTATTCTTTAGGTTCAAACTTTACAAACGAAGACACCCAGGTCAAAGTCAAAGAAGGATTCAAGCCTTTTGCTGTGTTAAAAGATAATTTCCCTGCACTATGGTAAAGAAAATAGCAAAAGACAATGAAGAAGAGAAAAAAGCTGGGAATATCGTTATTCCCATAGACGTAGTGGCTGAGATGAAAGAGTCGTATTTGGCATACGCTATGTCTGTCATTACTTCACGTGCACTTCCAGATGTAAGAGATGGACTCAAGCCAGTGCATAGGAGGATAATCTTTGCGATGAATGAAATGGGGCTCACCTCTTCTTCACGTTTTCGTAAGTCAGCAGCGATAGTCGGAGATGTACTCGGTAAATACCACCCTCATGGAGACACTGCTGTGTATGATTCTATGGTAGGTATGGCTCAAGAATTTTCATATAGATATACGTTTGTTATTGGGCAA
>CAYHIX010000015.1:0-16660 GCA_964356875.1 uncultured Candidatus Saccharibacteria bacterium | reverse complement strand
GATCCACCTGAAGCGAAACAAGAAGTAGCGTTAGTTGTAGTCCATCTTATGTTTGTAGCACCATTGTAAGCCAAGTTTGTGTTGTCTGCGTATATAGCGACAGTAGGTAAGTTGTTTACTACTACAGGTGTACTGATGACTCCTATTGTAGTTGAATCAGTTGAACTTCCAGCGTCATTTCTACATGTGATATTAAATGTTGTAGTTGTTGTTAGGTTTCCTGTGTAGAAACTTCCAGATAGACCTTTGCTTCCAGACCAGCCATTTACTCCACTGTTTGCTGTACAAGAGTCCGCATTACTAGAATTCCAAGTTACAGTACTTGAACCATTGTAGTTTACAGAAGAAGGACTAGCGTAGATGTTTACAGTTGGTCTATCTTCTTCCTCGTCATTTACTCGGATTGTTATAGTGTCATCAACAGAACCGTCTTCATTTGTACAAGTTATACGGTATGTAGTATCAGTAGTTAGACTCCCTGTGTAGAAAGTACCAGAAAGGTTTTTATTACCAGACCAACCATTTCGTCCGTCTGTTCCTCTACATGTGTCAGCATTACTTGAAGTCCATCTGACATTTGTACTGTCTCCAGAATCTAAAGTAGTATCATCAGCTCGTAAGTCTACAGTTGGTAGTTCTTGAGTATTTGTACATACTGTAGTGAAAGATAAGATATCTCCAGTTTCGTTTCCAGAATCATTTGAACCAAGTGCTCGGTAGTAATATGTAGTATTCTCACGAAGACCAGATATTGGTTGGCTAAAGTTTGAGTCTACAGAAAATGTCTGTCTTGAAGTTGTATTTCCGAGACCAGTTGTAGGACCCCATTCAAACCATACACTTGCAGTTGAACTACCGTTTAGTAGAACTCGGCCGTTTATTGTACTAGTAGTAGTACCACCGTTACAAGTAGTAGTGATAGTAGCAGCTTCTGTTTTAGCTGTACCAGTAAGCATTAAAGACAAGACCATTGTACCGATTATAATTAATTTTATTGTTGTTTTCATAGTTGATATTGTATCATATTTATCTCTATTTGTCAAGATAAGATATAATCTTAATTTATAATGTTATAATCGTAAGCTTTGGTTTTATGCTTATTGTTACTGAACTTGTCGCAGATCCTGTACCATTACTACAATCTATTGTGAATGTTGTCGCACCTGATAGGGAACCAGTGAAGAAGCTTCCAGAAAGATTTTTATTACCTGACCAGTTATTTGTACCATTTGAAGCACTACATGAAGTTGCATTTGTTGAAGTCCAGGATACTGTACTTGATCCATTTAAGACTACCATATTAGGGTTTGCAGTTATGGTTACAGTAGGAGTTGGAGCTTGGACATAGATAGTGACTGATGCGCTAGCAGATGCTCCAGTACTACCATTACATGTGATGTTGAATGTTGTGTTTTTTGTTAGTGTTCCTGTGTAGAATATACCAGATAGGCCTTTGCTTCCAGCCCAACCGTTACTTCCAGCATTTGCATAACATGATACTGCGTTTGTTGAGTTAAATCTTACATTTGTAGACTCACCTGAAGCTAAGTTCATTTGATCTGCAAATATTACTACTGCAGGATTTGAATTAGGCATACCGTCTACATTTACTTTTACTGAACCAGTAACTATTTTACCTACAGCATTTTTACATGTGATGTTGTAAGTAGTTGTGATAGTTAGATTTCCTGTGTAGAAGATACCAGATAGAGCTTTAGAATTTGTCCATCCGTTAGATCCACCGTTTCCTGTACATGATGTAGCGTTTTCAGATACCCATCTTACGTTTGTAGAACCACCGTGTATGATGTTTGCATCATCAACAAAGATATCAACTGTTGGATCTGCTACTGTGACTGTACCTACGTTTATTGTTTCAGAAGCTGTTGCAAATTGGCCTACAGCATTTTTACATGTGATGTTGTAAGTAGTATCTGATGTTAGTGCTCCTGTGTAGAAGATACCAGATAGTTCTTTTGGATTTGTCCATCCGTTTGCACCACCGTTTGTAATACATACAGTTGCATTTTCAGAAGTCCATCGTACGTTTGTAGCACCGTTATAAGGTACAGTTGATTTGTCTACGAATAGACCTACAGTAGGAGCTTTTTGAGGGTTCACAGTTACTTTTACTGTTGCATTTGCTAAGTGTCCTGTAGAACTTTTACATGTGATGTTGTAAGTAGTAGTAGATTTTAGTGCACCTGTATAAAATACTCCAGAAGTATTTTTTAGTCCTGTCCATCCATATGTACCTGCATCAGCTGTACAAGAAACTGCGTTTGTCGAAGTCCATCTTACATTTGTATTATCACCGTATTCTAATACTAGATCATCTGCAGTGATAGCAACTGTTGGGATTTTTATAACTGGAGCGTATTTACAAGGAAGTACTCCACCATAATTTGTAGCTTTTATGTCTTTACAAGTAAGTATTGGCTGAGTTCCCACTGTTACTGTTACGGAATCAGATGCCGAAGCGACAGAGTTATAACATGTGATGTTGTAAGTAATTGTATTTACTAGAGATCCTGTGTAGAAAGCACCAGATAATCCTTTACTTCCAGCCCAGCCGTTTACACCACCATTTGTAGTACAAGTAGTTGCATTTGTTGAAGTCCATCTTACTGTAGTAGCTCCGTTATAAGCCAAGTTTGAGTTATCAGCTGTTAAGTTTACAGTAGGTGATAGTGGTACTGGTTTTTCAGCTACATAAACAGTGATTGATTTTGTGTCAGATCCAGCGCTGTTAGTACATGTGATGTTGTAAGTAGTATCTGATGTTAGTGCTCCTGTGTAGAAATTACCTGAAAGCATTCTTGCTCCAGTCCATCCATTACTGCCACCATTTGCAAAACAAGAAGTAGCATAGCTAGATGTCCATCTTACTGTAGTGTTACCGTTAAAGTTTAAGTTTGTGTTGTCAGCTGTTAGAGTAACAACAGGACTTTTTACTACGTACGAACAAGGGTATGAAACTTTGTAGTTAGTAGCATTGTAATCCTGACAAGTTTGTGGTGGGGGTGTTACACAAGTATTAGTCTTGAAAGTCAAAGTCTGACCAGTAGCAGTACCATTTACATTAGAAGCCATTGCTCGGTAAGAGTAAGTAGTATTTTCAGTAAGGCCACTTATGTATTGTGAAAAGTTTGAGTTACTTGAGAAAGTCTGTTTTGAAGTTGTGTTTGATAGTGAACTACCAGCACCCCATTCAAACCATACTTGTGTAGGTGCACCGTTTGGTGTGACACTACCGTTTAGGGTAGCAGAGGTACAAGTAGTATTGTATGCGTTGTTTCCGTTTACTGTAGGATTGTAAACAGGTTGTGAACCCACACTTACAGTCACACTATCACTAGCAGAACCAGCAGAATTAGAACATGTAATGTTGTAAGTAGTTGTATTTGTTAAATTACCAGTGTAGAAATTTCCAGAAGTAGCTTTACTACCACTCCATCCGTTTACTCCACTTGAAGCAACACAAGAAGTAGCGTTTTGAGATGTCCATCGTACTGTAGTAGTACCGTTGTATGAAACAGAAGATGAATCAGCTGTTAGGTTTACTGTAGGGGCTTGAACGACAGGAGTACAAGTATTAGTCTTGAAAGTCAAAGTCTGACCAGTAGCAGTACCATTTACATTAGAAGCCATTGCTCGGTAAGAGTAAGTAGTATTTTCAGTAAGGCCACTTATGTATTGTGAAAAGTTTGAGTTACTTGAGAAAGTCTGTTTTGAAGTTGTGTTTGATAGTGAACTACCAGCACCCCATTCAAACCATACTTGTGTAGGTGCACCGTTTGGTGTGACACTACCGTTTAGGGTAGCAGAGGTACAAGACGGAGTTGCATATTGCGCAGAAGCTGTATTGACTCCCACGAAAGGTAAAGCCAAAAGACCCACGAACGCGAACGCACTTAGTAAAAAGAAACCTATATTCACACTTGTTTTTAATTTTTTCATATTAATATTGTATCATATTTACCCCACTTTGTCAAGTTGAGTAAACTTCTTATAATTTTACCTGAACGGGAGCCCCCACAGGATTTTTAGTAATACTTCCTTCTATCATATCGAGGTTGCTTTGTCAACCCTAGCTTAACTCTCGCGCAGGGTATTTGAGTACTATGCCTAGTGCATATGACGCAGATCTAAGCATAATATTTCACGTCTTCTAGATATGCGTACTAATAACTTACTTTTCAAAGCCATGAACAACATGAAGCAAAGTTCACAACCTTGAAGGATACTGAAACTGCCGGAGAGGAGCATACTCCTCTCCGGCAGTTGGATATAATGATGAAAAATAAAGGTTTCCTATCGGACATTACTACATGTCCGATAGGAAACTGGTCAGTATTTTTATAGTTTACTCTTCAAAATCATGAACAAGATGAAATAAAGTTCATAACTTTGAAGAGTGGAGAAGGGGAGCCTTTCCAAGCTCTCCCTTCTCCACATGATAATAATCAGGAGAAGAACTCAGTCCGTAGCTATTTTCGTAACAACTCCAGGACCTATACGCAGTGTTTCAACTTTAGGCGGAACCATTTTTTCCACCAAACCGCCGCACTTTTTCTGCACAAGGCATCGGAAAACTAATAGAGCAACCACTAAAATAATGATTACCACTACGATTTTGCAGCCGAGCCCGGCGCACCATCCATCCTTACCATCTTTGCCGTTTCTGACAGTGAATGGCTCGGAATTATCACATGAAATTGTTAAGGTGTTGTCGGCGTTGACTACGCCTCGACAACTTGACCCATCAATTCCATCACGAATCACAAGTTTGGCTTTACCACACTCTAGTGTGGTAGTTCCGTCACTGTTTTTCGTGTCTTTACAATCAATACTGTATTGATTGTAGGTATTATTTGTCGTGGTGTTGTTGGTTGTGGTTTTTTTGTAACTTTGCAATGATATTTCCTCTGAGGAGTAAATATCATTATCACAGATTTTCATCCGCGACATTGGTCCAAAGGTCTTAGTTTTTGGATCGTATTGGTATACGACCTCAAAACCGGGACACAAAATCACGAAGTTCCTGTTTTCGCCAGCTAGACCCTGTCTGTCTCGGGTTACACCGTCAACGATGGTGTAATTTGGCAACCCCCGCACCCTCTCGTTTGAGGAGAGATTGCGTGTTTTTGCCAACCGTGTCGGAAGGTAGCAAACGAATTCGTTTGCCTTGAAGGCAGCTCGCGCTGCTTCGGCTGAGGCAAAGTGGTCCATCTTCACACCAGAACTTGAATTTGAAGTTTCATTTTCAGTTTGGGTCGAAGATGAATGTGTCGTCGTCGTGACTTTAGAGTCACATGCCAATCCCGTTGTGGCACTAAAAGTGTCGCCAGGTTGGCAACCCTCAGGAAGGGCAACTTCTTGCTTAATTTCGCAAGGAAGCCCTGTGGTGCGACTGAATTTGTCGCCAGCTTGGCAACCTTGCGGCAAGGTTGACGTGGTTCTTGTTTGGGTTTGAGCCAATGCTGCTAAAGGCAAAGACCCGTAAAAAATTGCGAAAATAAGTGCAAAAGCACAAAATTGTTTCATTTCTTTCTCCTAATTATTGAATTTTGAAAGAACATCTTGGTGCACGAAATTACGCACCTGTAGTTCTTATCTACCTTATATTCTATCACACTTAAATACAAAAGTCAATGGCTGGTAAGCGTGCTTAAAAAGCTGGACTTTTTTACCAAAAAGTCCAGCTTGAGTATTTTCTAATATTTTATTTTATTTTTTTAAATCTGAGTACTCTTTGTATGTTACGGAGATTGTCGAAAGTACGAAATCCGTGCCAGATATATGAAAAAAGATTTCCGTAGGGGATATAGATAGAAGCCTTGAACCCTTCTGATACTAGCTCTTCTGCTATTTCGTTCTTTACTCCGTAGAAAAAATGAAATTCAGCATTTTGGATATTTTTCTCTTTAATTATTTGCTTACCTTTTTCTATCAGGGCTGTATCGTGGGTGGCGATGCATGGTCTGTCGCTATGCTCGAGCATGTACTCCATAAGTTTTGAAAAGTTGTCGGTGACTTCACTCCAGTCAGTGATGTCGTATGGATAATAAAATCCACCCTTGACCAGTCTCGTCGGGACTCTGTTCACCAGAAGAGTGTGCATGTCCTTTTCTGTCCTTCTTAGGCAAGTTTGTAAGCATATACCTACATTTGTGTATCTTTTTATGAGGTCATTAAAAAGTTCTATGGTTGCGTCTACTGTCTCCATTCGCTCCATGTCTACCCAGATGAAAAGTCCGAGCTTGTCTGCATGAGCGACGACTTTATCTACTTGTTCTTGCATAAGGTCTTTATATTTATAGACCCCAAACTGATGGAGTTTTAAAGTAGCTTCGCCCTTGATGCCTTCGGCTTTGATACGCTCTAATATTTCTATATATGTCTTCGTATTTTTTAAAACATCCTCTTTGGTTTTTGTCTCCACCGGCAAGAAGGAGATAGAGATATCAATATTTTTAGATTGTATTACACGTGCCTCTTTTATTACTTTATCTAGTGTCCAAATGAAATACATAAATTTAAAATTTTAGTGTCCTCTCGGTAGGAATCGAACCTACATCATAACTTCCGCAAAGTTACGTCCTATCCATTGAACGACGAGAGGATAGATACACCTTAGCAATTTTAGTTATAAAAATCTAGGCTAGAAACCGAGTGCTTCCATTATTCTTTCTGAAAAAGTTTCCTTCATCTCTTCTTCGGGGACATTCTTATCTAGTAAAAAATCCCGGAGATCTTCAGCCATTTCGTTGTCTATCGGAGACAATATGATAGGCATAAAGATACGCTCTGACTTTACAAAAAGTAGAGGCTTTAAATATTCTTTACCGTCAAACGCTTCTCTCTGTACCCAGAAAGCTTTTATCCTCTCATATGGGTAAAGGTTGTTGTGAACTAGAAATCCTTTTTGATTGAGTTCGTAATATACTAGCTCTGGCTTTTTGGTTGCTAGAAATCCTAAGAGTGCTCCACTGATTATAATAAGTGCAGCAAAGAAATAATTTTCATATATTATCGCCGCAGCACTAGCGGTAAATACTATGATACCAAGTGCCCAAAACCAATCGTTACTACGATCTTTTTCTTCATATTCTAACGCAGACCAGGTTAGATTTTCCATATTTATATTTTAACATGTAAACGCAAAACTTTGCTATACTATCTGTGTGAAAAAAGAAGAATCATTGCAAATAGTTATATTTGGAGCTACTGGGAACTTGTATGCAGATAAGCTTGCCAGGGCTTTGTTTTTATTATTCGAAGAAGGAGATTCTCTACCAAAAGATTTTAAGATTATTGCTTTTGCTAGGCGAGATATAGGTACTTTGAACTTCAGAGCTTTAACGAAAGAATATATTTTAAAGAAGGGAGAGGTGAGCCCAGATGTTTTAGAGGATTTTTTATCTCATATCGAATACTTTCAAGGTGAACTTACGAGTAAGGATGATTTTATAAATTTAAAAAATTATTTATCTACCAAAGAAGCGGATCTTACTATGTTTCATTTAGCCACTCCTTCTTTTTTGTATCAAAAAATCTTTGAAAACATAAAAGACTCTCTCTTATATGACATGGGTAGAGATATAAGATTAATGATCGAGAAACCTTTTGGTAAAGATGAAGTGGATGCAAAAAAACTCCAAGAATTGTTAGCTTCTTTTCTAGGTGAGGAGCAGATATACAACATAGATCATTACCTAGCAAAAGAAACGGTGCGGCGGATACCAGAGGTGAGGTTTGGGAATAACAAAACAGACTTATGGATCCCTGAAAATGTTTCAAAAGTAAAAATAATTTTCCATGAGAGTAACGTAGTTGGATCTAGAGGATCTTTTTATGATACGGTGGGTGCTTTCCGTGACGTGGGTGAAAATCACATGCTCGAAATGCTTGCGCTGGTGCTAATGGATAAAAAAGAAAGTGAAGAAGGTGAGATTTCGAGAAAAGCTCGAGCGAGCGTTTTAAATAAATTATATGTCGACGACACGCAACCTATGATAAAAGGACAGTATGCAAGCTATCTTCTAAGTCCGGGGGTAGAGTCAAACTCTAAAACAGAGACATTTTTTCGGATATTTTTAAAATCACATGATCCGCGTTTTACCGATGCAATTTTTGAACTCGAAAGTGGTAAAGGGCTTGTGGACCTTGGCTCAAATATAACAAGCACTACTGTCTCTATAAACGTATATTTGGATAACGGGAGAATGGAAGAATTTAAAATCCAGCCTTTACCTGGGACTTCCTATGATTCCTATGAAAAGGTTTACGCTGACGCAATTAATGGAAACCAAGATTTATTTGTAAGTATGGATGAAATTGTGTCACAATGGAGACTAGCAGATGAGCTTTTAGAAAAGTGGAAAGATATGCCACTTATAATTTATAAAGATGGGTCTAATCCAAAAGATATCAGATAATAAAATAATTATATGAAAAAAGAAATTGGTTATATAGGTCTAGGTAAGATGGGGAAGAGCATGGTTTTTCGTTTACTAGGGAGTGGCTGGAGCGTGGTCGCCTACAATAGGACTGCTGATACCACTAAGGAAGTAGCCTTAAAAGGAGCCATGGCGACAGCAAGTTTAAAAGAAATGGTTTCAAAACTTTCTGCTCCAAGAATCATTTTTATTATGGTTGCGCACCAGGCTGTGGACGAAGTTTTAAATGAACTCACTCCTCTTTTAGAAAAAGGAGATATGGTAATAGATGGAGGGAACTCTGCCTATCAGGAGACAATCAGGCGGGGGATGGAGCTAGAGCAAAAAGGGCTTAGCTTTGTAGATGTCGGAGTGTCTGGCGGCCCTGGGGGAGCTTTAAATGGTGCATGTATGATGGTGGGGGGAAAAAGAGAATTATATGATGTACTTGAAGGATCGTATTTTTTTAAAGCTACTTGTCTACCTGATGGTTATGGATATATGGGGCCTTCTGGGGCAGGGCATTTTGTGAAAATGATCCACAATGGTATCGAATATGGGATGATGCAGTCCATCGCGGAGGGGTTTGACCTACTTCGACATTCAAAAGAGTTTGACTTAGACCTGAGTAAGGTCATAGATGTTTATTCGCATGGTAGTGTGATTGCTTCTAATTTAATATCATGGATGAGTGATGGATACAAAAAATACGGCAAAGATTTAAATGAAATTTCGGGCAAGGCGTCTTCTTCTGGAGAAGGTAAGTGGACACTCGAAGCAGCAGCAAGGGATAACATTTTTATGCCGAGCATTCAAGCTGCTCTCGACGTGCGTGAAGCCTCTCAGCAAAATCCTAGCTATCAAGCTAAAATCATTTCTACAATGCGAGGAGAGTTTGGTCAGCATATGGTAAAAAGAGGAGATGATGAACCAGAAGTATTGTAAGCTATGAAAATTATAGACATCTCGATACCACTAGATAATGAAACGGTAATATACCCAGGAAATGTGCCACTTTCCATAAGCATACATCACTCTATGCCAGAGCATGCTACGCATTTATCTTCTATCACTTTTGGTTCTCATACGGGCACTCACATAGATGCGCCAAGTCATGCTGTAGCTCATGGTAAAAGCTTGGACCAGATTCCGCTTGTGAATTTTGTAGGTCCGTGTCGGGTATTAGACTTTTCAAATGAATCGGGAGAGGCAGTAACTTTAGAATTTTTAAAAAGTAAAAATATAAAAGAAGGCGAACGTATTTTATTAAAAACTAAGAATTCACTTACGGGTTTTAAAGAATTTTATGATGACTATGTATATCTAGATGGGGAAGGGGCAGAGTACCTCGCTAGTATAAATATTTTAGTAGTGGGCATAGACTCCCTATCTATAAAAAAAAGAGGTGGATCTGATGTGCGCCCACACACTGCACTGCTTGAAAAAAATATCCCGATAATAGAAGGCTTGGACTTATCAGAGGTAAGTGAGATGAGTTATGAGCTTTATTGCTTACCTTTAAACTTCCAAGGCATAGAAGGCTCACCAGCTAGGGCTATTTTGATAGAAAAATAAAAAAATTAAACCTTCTTTTCTTTACAGGTTTTTATAAAAATTACCATAATAGAGTTGGTAATGATCATAGATATAGAGTGGAGCATCGTGGCTATGTTGTAAGCTCCAAGTGTAGATAGAATTAAAGAATGCCTCAGTACATTACTGCCATACAATATTGGAGTTTCGCTTTTAGGATAACAATATGTTTTCCTGAGTGTTGGTATGAAAGCTACGAGATCTATGCATACTACAGTAATGACTGATATTGTTGGGTCTTTGGTGATAAACCATGGTATTAAACCGAGTAGAGCAATACCCAAAAAATATTTATCGACTCTCGGAGGGTTTTTAAATCCATATTTTAAGGAAAATAGAAATATAATTAAGGTAAAAATTTCTGAAACTGCTGTAGGTATAGCAGCTAACCCCGCTCCTTTAGCCAGCTGCCCAAAGAAAACTACACAGGAGACTATACTCCAGACTAGCCAAGTATAAGGGTGAGGCACCACTCTACCTTTTATGACATCTCTTAGATATGGAATGTTGCCAAAAATTGCAAGCAAAGAGGCGAGGACAACGAGAAATATTGTAATCATTAGTATAGTATACCACCCAGGCATACTATATTTTATTAAAACGGGTAGTTTGGTGCGTAGTTGGAACCAGTTTGTTGATAAATAAGGGTTAATTCTTCTCAATTTCAGCTATAATAGCCATATGATCACTGACGCCATCTACTAATTTTACCTCGGACGCCATATAGGTAGGTGTCGTAAATAACCCATCTACCATGTGCTGTAGATTTTTAACTCTGTGTAAGTTTTGGTCGATACTATTTTTGTATTTTTCTGGTATATTGTCTTTGTATTTTTTCGCTAAACGAGTAAAAGTTTCATTACCCCTGGGTGCATTCATGTCACCACATATGACAAATTCACCTAGATTAGAGAGCGTATTTAATAATATATCAACTACTTCGAGTTGGTATGGAGTAGATTCACCATCTTTGGTTACAGGAAGGTGGGTGGTGATATATTTATATATTTTTCCATCACTATCTTTTATTTCAGTCCATACAAGTACTGAATTTTTTTTATTTTTTTCATCAGACATATACTCGTCGAAGCTTTTCGCGACATTTTCTTCACTACCTTCGTAGAAGATAGCACCAGAGTTTATAATATTTTTTGAAAATATTGCTACACCTTCTCTTTTGCCTGCAACCCCTTCGTAGTGTGGGTTTCCAGCAAAATACCTACGTGCTTTAAAAATACCCTGCATAGATAGATCTGTTTTAAAACGATCAAAATCTTCTTCCAACACCTCTTGTAAGCATATTACATCGGGGTTTTCTTTTTTAATAAAATCAAAAACAGTAGTGTAATGTTTATTTAATTCAATATTAATTGATATCAACTTCATTTGCGGAGGTGGTGAGATTCGAACTCACGGTACCTTGCGGTACTCCTGTTTTCAAGACAGGTGCACTAAGCCTCTATGCGACACCTCCGTGTGATATTAATTTTTTAAAACCCCTCTTTTACAAGATTTCTTCTTTATGTCTCTTGAACTCTTGCTTGAAGAGTACCCAGCCATCTTTGCAATCTTGTTTTATTTCCGCCCATGACTTTTTTAGAACATAGAAAACATAAATAAGCTCTAATATACTCACAGTATTTAGCAAAAGTAATACTAAAAACCATTTTCTGTGGTCGTGCTTGCATGCTAGCCACACAGCATAAACCTTCCATGGAAGTGACCAAAGAGCTATTAATACTAACAATATTTTAAAAATAGTCATAGAAAAATCATATCAGAAAACGCTTTTTTATGCTAGTATCAGGGCATGAGAACATTAGGCATTGATTACGGTACAAAGAGAATAGGCATAGCCACAACAGACGAGAACAACACCCTGGCTTTCCCAAAAGAGATCATTTTAAATGATTCTAAGATATTGCAAAAACTAGGCGAAATAATAGAAAAAGAAAAGATAGGCGAGATCGTAGTAGGAGAGTCAGTAGATTTCTCTGGTCAATTAAATGCTCTATCTGCTCGCATAGAAGTATTCATACTAGAACTTAAAGAAAAATTTGATCTACCTATCCATAAGCAGGTGGAGTTCCTCACTTCTGTCGAAGCCAGAAAAGCTGGTACTAGTAAAAAAAGTTTAAATTCATCTCAATCACACTCAAAAGTAAAACAAATCAAGAGTGGGCGAATAGACGCTTCTGCGGCGGCGCTTATCTTGCAGCGGTATTTAGATAAAAAGAATTTACAAGCGGGCAAGAAGCAAAAATAGACCTAAAAAAGCTTGTGAGTGCTTGTATTTTATTGATATAATAAAAGAATGTTTAAGGATTCATTCGATAAACTTTTTTTCAGGTTTTTTCCTGTACCAAAGTTTTTCGTAGCACCTTCTTTCGGGCTAGATATTTCAGATGAATCACTCAAGTTTGTAGAATTAGTAAGTAGTCAAAATAAAATAATAATCAGCAGGTATGGGGAACGCAAGATACCGACTGGTGTCATAGAGTCCGGAAAGATAAAAGATCCACAAAAAATGAAAGATATCTTAACTTCACTCCGCAAAGAAGAAGGGGTCAAGTCTGTGCGAGTTTCTTTACCTGAAGAACAAGTATATTTATTTAAAATAAAACTAGATAAGGCCGGACTTACAAATGTAAGGGAGGCCATAGAGCTTTCCCTAGAAGAACACATACCGATCTCAGCACCTGATGCTATTTTTGACTATGAACTGTTGAGCGAAACTGACCAAAATCTTGAATTGCAAGTCGCTGCAATACCTAAGAATGTGATCGAAGATTATCTGCTTGTTTTCCAAGATTCTTTTATATCAGTTCAGTCCTTTGAGCTTGAGGCTCAGGCTATCTCTAGAGCTATCATAAAGAAGGGAGACATGGATACCTATATGATAGTTGATTTTGGGCAGACACGTACAGGGATATTTATCATATCTAAAGGTTCAGTGACTTTTACTTCTACTCTTGATGTGGGAGGAGGAATGCTGAACAGTGTTATTGCTAAAAACTTCAAGATCAGCCTCGAAGAGGCCAAAAAAATGAAACAAATGTATGGGCTACAACGCAACGTAGAAAATAAAGAAATATTTGCGGTACTGCTAAACAGTGTTTCTGTGCTTCGAGATGAAATAGTGAAACATTTCCTATATTGGCATACACACAAAAATGAAGAGGGGGATGATAATCCTCCTATTAAAAAGGTTATCCTTTGTGGAGGAGATTCAAACCTGATAGGTTTGGCAGATTATCTGTCTGTGAGCATGAAAAATCAAGTTGAGATGGCAAACGTGTGGTCGAACATAGTAAATACAAAAGACTACACACCGGAGATAAATTTTAGGCAATCTCTTTCTTTTTCTACGGCGCTGGGCTTAGCTTTGGGTGATTTCGATAAGAGTTAAGATAAATTATCTATGATAAATTTAATTCCAAATCAAGAAAAGAAAAAGATGACGAAGGATTTCTATGTCCGACTTCTTTCTCTGTGTTTTATCATGCTTTCTTCTTGTATATTCTTGGCGAGTCTTTTGCTTTTACCTTCATATTTTTTTTCTAGTTATAAAAACAATACTGCCAAGGATAAATTAGACATGCAAAACAGTGGAGAAATACCTACGTTTAATAAAGAGGCTTCGGCTATTATAGAAGAAATAAATAATAAAATGAACATTCTTGAAAAATCTAACAAAAGTAAATTTCTTATTTCTGAAAAAATAATCCAAAATATCTTATTGAAAAAACCTCAAAACATACAAATTACTCAAGTGTCTTATGACGACCACCCAACAGCTGGTAAAAAGATTAGTATTAGTGGAGTAGCTTTATCTAGAGACGTTTTATTATCATTTCGCAAATCTCTAGAAGATAGCTCTATGTTTAAGAGTGTTGATTTGCCGATCTCAAACTTTGTGAAAGGGTCAAATATCCAATTTTACTTAACCTTGATCCCTGCGTAAAATTATGACAAGAAACTTACTAAAACACATAAGCTTACTTATATCCATCGCACTATTTATATTCTTAGTGGGAGTTTTTTATTTCCTTTACAGGCAAATCAACCTAAATAATCAAAACGCCGCCCAGTCTATGGTGGATATAGATAATGAGATTTTAAGAAGGGAAGAAGTAGCTTTATTAAATAAATCAATTACTTCAATTAAACAAGACAGGGATCTACTCGCGACACATTTTGCTCAAGGCTCAGATATAGTGCCTTTCCTGAATACCATTGAGTCAATTGCTAGAAAGTCAGGTGTAAAAGCAGAGATTTCTTCGGTAGATGTATTAAAAGATAAGAGTGGACTCTTGGTAAAAGTCAGCAGTTCTGGTACTTTCAATAATATCTATAAATTCTTGCTTCTTTTGGAAAACTCTCCCTATGAGCTCGATGTATCTGGATTGAATTTACAAAAGGAACCAAGTGCAGTGGTCAGTGATGAGAGTGGTATCGAGGGGGTAGAGCCTGCTCCTGTCGTAGAGCCAAAATGGCAGGCGCTATTTACATTAAAACTATTAAGCTTTGTCCCATAAATCAAAATGCAAATAAATTTTTTTAAAATTAAAAAAAGTTTCAAGAAAAGATCTACATCACCAGATCCTAATTTCTATTGGAAGATAATAATGTTCTCAGTTTTTGTGTTGATAGCTGCTTCGTTTGCTTTTGGATACCATATGTTTAATCTTACCAAAGAAGAGTCGCAATCTTATCTAGAAAATACAAAACGCAAATCCCCAGTAGAAAAAGAAAGAATCCAAAAAGCGCTAGATGCTTTTAGCGTGAAGGAGAAAAGGTCTCTAGAGATATTGAATTCTACGAATTCGATTATTGACCCATCTCTTTAAAAATGCTAATTTGTAACTACGAGCGCGGTTAGCTCAGTTGGTAGAGCGCTTCATTTACACTGAAGATGTCGCAGGTTCGAGTCCTGCACCGCGCACAAAATAGTAAATTACTAGGTATTTTAGTTAGTAATCCAAAATATGACTTTAAAGATTGCAACTTATAATATCCATCACGGAATTAATCAAAAAAAGATTGTCGAAAACATACAGAAACTTTCTAAGGACGGGGTGAGTGTATTTTGCTTGCAGGAAGTTAGGGAGTTTAGTAAAAAAATCTCGACATTAAATGCTTACCTGGAAGCTTTAGGAGATGAGTGGGAATATGAAAAGTTCATAGAGCCTGATAGTTATAATTTTGGGCTTTGTTTTATCTGGAAAAAGAGTGTCTTGAAAAATAAAAAAATAGAGAAATTAGTCCTTCCTAAAATTCCTAAATTAAATATTCGCGTGCTTGTGAAAAGAATAAAAAAGCCAATAGACAGAGGTGCTCTTATAGGCACTTTCAAGATAAATGGTAAATTATTACGCATAATAAATGTTCACCTGGATTGTCATGGGCAATTCCTACATAGAGAAAAGCAAATCAGAGCATTAATGTTGTATTTAAAAGATAGTACACGCATAAAACAAGAGATTATCTGTGGAGATTTTAATACAATAGGAGCAGAGGCATTGTCTAAGAAGCAAGAAAAGAAAATTTTAGATATTTTAGGTAGTGGTTTTAAAAATGCTTACCCTAAAAGCACCCCGACTTTTCTTTTGTTTCAGCGCTTAGATTATATCTTTGTGAAAAATATGAAAATACAAAAAGCTGAAGTCCTTAAAATGAAAGGCTCTGATCATCTGCCATTGGTGGCTGAGTTAGAGATTTAATTTTTTAGGATATAATATATAAATGACAGAACAAACATTTAATGGAGATAAAAAAGACATAGCCACACTCGGGTTTCTTGGTCCATATGAAGTTCGTTTTAGGGAACGCTTTGTCACTAAAATACCAATATGGATAAAATCTCACCATCTCACATACTCTACTGTGCTATGGAGTGCAGGAGTGATACTTTTTAGTTATCTATCAGTTTATGAAATAAAGTGGCTATGGGTAGTCTCAGCTATGCTCCTCCTTCAGTATTTTACTGACTTAATGGATGGAGAAGTAGGGAGGCGTCGAGGTGAAGGCTTGTTAAAGTGGGGATTTTTCATGGATCATTTTTTAGATTATATTTTTTTCTGTTCCATTATTATAGGTTATGGCTTTCTTCTGCCTTCTGGGTTTGACCTAAAATTATTTTTAGCATTTATTATTTTTAGCTCAATGATGGTGATCACTTTTCTGGATTTTGGTGCTACAAATAAATTCAAGATAGCTTATTTAGGAATTGGTCCGACAGAGACTAGATTGGCTGTTGTTGGCATAAATACACTTATGATTATTTTTGGTGTAGGGTTTTTGGCTGAATTTTTACCCATTATTTTAATTTTTGGATTTATAGGTATTTTTGTTTTAGTTTATAAAACACATAAATCACTATGGCGTACATAATATCTTCCTTTGGCAAAACATACTCTTTGTAGTATATTGAATATGCAAATACAAGCCAATGCCCTTGTAGTTAAATGGATATAACTGCGGACATCTACGCCGCTATTGGAGGTTCGATTCCTCCCGAGGGCACAAAACTAAGAAAACAAAACTGCTTTTGTTTTCTTAGTTTTGTGCCGACCGCAGTGCTGTTTTGTCAGTAGGCAAAACCACGAGGGGCGGGCTGCGAAAAT
>CAYHIX010000014.1:0-18791 GCA_964356875.1 uncultured Candidatus Saccharibacteria bacterium | reverse complement strand
TACGCTAGCGAGCATCTTCCTCGTAGCCACATCTGTCGCTTTTCTAAATGTAAAAACTTGGCAACGAGATATGATAGTTTCTGGGACTTTTTGCAGCTCAGTAGTGGCGAGTATAAAGATGACATGCTTTGGTGGCTCCTCGAGAGTTTTTAAAAGTGCGCCCCAAGCATCCTTGGAAAGCATGTGCACTTCATCTATTATGTAAATTTTGTATTTGGAATCAAAAGGCAGGACTCGAGTGCCGTCGCGAAGTTCTTTTATGTCGTCTATGCCTCTATTGCTTGCTGCGTCTATCTCATAAAGGTCGTTTGTAGATACGCCGATACTATCAGCAAATATCCGAGCTACAGAAGTCTTGCCCGTACCACGAGAACCCACAAAGAGGTATGCGTGGGATACCTTATTCGTCTCTATAGAGCTTTCAAGGACTCTGACTATGTGGTCTTGCCCTATCACCTCTTTAAACTTTTTCGGCCGGTATTTACGATATAAAGCTAAATCATGCATGCGGATATTGTACCTTGAAGAAGGTTTTTTTCAAAATAAATTTTAAATCATCCTATTTCGTCTCTAATTTTTTCTCAGCAATAAAATTATTCAAAAATTGTGGGAAATCCTCCCCATGTTCTTCCCAGGCCTTTAATGCCATTTCTGATCCAGAATGTTTCTTTTCTTTTTCATAAGAAGCGATAAATTTATCCAATTTTAATAAAAACCCTGGACCAAATTTTTCATTTGTGAATTTAAAAAGCTCTCTAGTGTTGGGCAACCTATGTTCAACTTTTTCCTCTTCTGTGTTTTTCGCAGTGTTAAAATTTTCATAATATGCAGCATAAAACTTATCTTTTGGTATACCCATATCAATTAATTTTTTTAATAATTTTCGTTCATTTCCATATGCACATGGATCCTTTTCTTTTGTAAGGTCTATCATGGCTTGATCTGTTAAGGCTTCATTGAGCCACCACATATCAAGAGTTTCAGGGCTAAGTTCAGGGGCAGTGTTGCTAGGTTTATTAAACCCCAACCCGACTTTTAATGAATAATTATTTACATAATCAGGCTCAACTTCAAACTTTTCCCGAGCAGTATATATAGCCTCGATTTGACCCGATAATGCATGGAAAATTTCATGGACAAAGACAGCAAAAAATCTATTATAAGGTAGTCCACTGGAAAACCTAATTCTATGATTCATTTCACTATAATCTCCCCATCTTTCAGTAAGCTTTGCAACAATATCGTCTATTACTTTATATTCGATTGAGTCTATCCTTTCTTTGGCGAGTTGTGAGTCTATGGGTATTTCACCATTTTCTATAGCTTTATTTAATAATGGTAAAAATTTTGCCTTATATTCAATTATGTTATCTCTAATTATTTCTTCAATTTTAGATAGTTTATCATGATGAGTTTCTATTATTTTCATTAAAAGATCTTCTTCTAAAACTTTTTCATTATTTAAGTATTTTAATCGTATTGTATTTGCTATTTTGTGTGAATAAAATTGCTGTTCTAGTGTTTTCTTTTCTATTTCTTGAAAAAATAAATCATTTTTCTTGCGATTTTGTATTATAAATTCATTACATTCTTTTTTGTCTGATTTTAGATCATAACTATATTTTTTTGCTAAATCAGCAATACCTCCATTTTTGTTGAAATGATAGCTCAATAGCGAGTTAAAGCTGCTAGGTCTTTTCTTTGCTAGTTCTACTAATTCGTTTTGAAATTTAGTTAACTTAGTATTAAATAAATCAACATAAGTTTTATGTGTAAAAAGGGCTATTTTATCGTCACCTCTTTTTTTAATTTCTTCGTCACTTTTATTTTTTTTCTGAAACCTCATTAATAGGTTTGCTCCAAAGATAGATTCTTCTTGAAATAGAATATCATCCTCATCTTCAAGCCGTCTGTTTTCTACGCGTTCTTGCCATTCTTTACCAGTCGGAGAAAGTTTTTCACGAGTTTCTTCTATTTTTTGATTTTTATAAAGTTCATAACCAGCACCTAGGTCTAGATCATCTTCATCGTCAAAATCAAATTCTGAATTAAAAAGAGAAGTAAAATCCTCTTCTGAGATTTTTACTTTTTTTGGATCAGTTTCCTCCACCCGCTTTTCCTTATTTGGTTTTAATGGATTCTCTTCCATATTCATATTTTAACATATTGATATAAATACAAAAGGTTAGAAATTAGGATGCTTTTTGGTGAGTTTCCAAAAAATCATTAATGGTATTTTCTACTTCCTTAGCAGAATTTGTTTCCATTAATTTTATGCGGAGTTCTTTTGCTCCATCAAAACCATTTATATAAGCTTTAAAATGTTTTTTCATAACTGCAAAGTTTTTATACTTAGGCTTTGATAATGTTTTCTCAAAAAGATTTGTATGCTCTATCAAGACCCTTAATTTTTCTTCTAAAGTAACTTCGAAATTTTCATCAAATAAAAAGAACCATGGATTGCCGAATATTCCCCGCCCGATCATCACTCCATCACAGCCATATTTTTGCATTCTTTCCTCACCATCTTTTATGCTTGTGACGTCTCCATTGCCTATGAGTAGAATATCTTTACCACTTTTTTCAATAAGTTTTTTGATTTTCCCAATATGTTCCCAATGTGCAGGGACGAGTGAAAGTTCTTTTGCAGTACGTAAATGTATTGTAAGTGCAGATATATCTTCTTTTAATAATTCAGGAATCCAGTTATCTATGTCTTCTTTATTAAAACCAATTCTAGTTTTTACAGATACGGGGATATTTGAACCAGCAGCTTTTATACCTTCGTGTGCTGCTCTGATTATTTTCCTGGCGAGTTCTGGGGTTTTGATCATGCAAGCTCCAGCACCTTGCGCCACTACTGATCTATCAGGACAGCCCATGTTTATATCTATACCATCAAAGCCAAGGCTAGCCACATACTGACAAGCTTTTTTCATGTTCTCTTCATTCGCACCAAAAACCTGCGCCACTATCGGCCTTTCGCTGTTTGAAAAAACTAGCAGATGGCTGAGTCTTTTTCTACTAAGACTATTTGCTAATCCATCTGCTGCTACGAATTCTGTCCAAAAGACTAGCTTGTCTCTGTTTTCTCTGTTCTTGCTATATTTCGCTATGATATGACGAAAAGCGATATCCGTGACATCTGACATGGGGGCTAAGCAGAAAAAGGGTTTATTAAGTTTTGTCCAAAAATTTTCCATACATTATTTGAACTTATAGTAAACCTTGTTCCCAAATCTTAGGTCGATGTATTCTAGTTTTGAGTATTCATTTTTAAATTTTGATTTTAGTGGGTCTGTCTCTATGGCCGCTTTTAGATTCTCGGCCATTTTTTGGAAATCTGAATTTTTCTTGATTGTTACATAAGGGCCATTCGTCAAAACCTGATCTCTCGATAGGAATATTTTTAGATTTTCACCTTCTTCTATATATATGACAATCGGGCTTAGGTCTATTTCTTTCAGTACATTTTTTAACGCTATGAGTTTTTCAAAATAACCCAAAGCTACATATTGCCCTGTGGGGCTGAGTGCACCACCTGAGACCTCTTCGATTTTCTTATCAGATTTTGATTCTATAATCCCATAAAATTTAAAATAAACCTCTCCAGAGAAATACGGTGCTTCGTCAAAGATATAGCCTTCTTTGTCTAAGAAGAAACATTCTTCTTCTTTTTCTTCTACTGGTGGCACCTCACCGCACCAAGTGTATTCTGGGGATCTTTCTGACACGGACACGATCATCTTTTGCCTACTAACTGATACATCTATATCCGTGAGTCTTTTATGCGCATCTGAGAGTTTATTTTTTATTTTTGTTTTTGGATATAAGAATAAATTTGTTTTTGGGAAAAGCCAAGCATAGTATCCAGACATTTCACCGCGTGCCACTTCTTGTATTTTTTCGGTATCAATGACTTTATTCCCCACGACTTCTATTTCATTGATATTTAATCTGCTTATTCGTGTAGCTAATGATAGTCCGATCAGGACGATAAAAAAAAGAACTCCAAAAATTATTAGTTTTCGGATGAATATTTTCCTTTTCTTTTGCTTTAATTCCAAAAGACGCGGAGAACTTAAAACATTTCTTTTGTCCATGGCTGATTTTTAAAAAACAAAGTGATTATAAAAATCGTCACTCCGACGTACGTCGGAGTAAGGAAAATAATAATCACTAAGTTCTTTTATTTTCACTTATAAATTCTTTGTCTCCCATGTATTTCCTTAAAACCTCAGGGATTTTTACAGAGCCGTCAGCTTGCTGAAAGTTTTCTATCATTGATACGAGTATGCGAGGAGTCGGTATGGCAGTACAGTTGAGTGAGTGTGCATAATGCATCTTGCCTTCGTCGTCTTTATATCTAATACCAAAACGCCTTGTCTGGAAATCATGGAAATAAGAAGCAGAAGATATCTCGCGGTATTTGTTTTCTTTTGGAACCCAGAGCTCGACATCGTATTTCTTTACTTGGCCCATTCCTAGGTCTCCACCGCAGTTTATAACTGTATGATAAGGTATGCCGAGTGACTCGATAAATTCTTCAGTGTTTCTATTTATCTCTTCGTGAAATTTTACAGAAGTTTCGTGGTTTGCTTCACAGAGCACTACTTGTTCCATTTTATAAAATTCATGTACACGGATCAGCCCTTTTACATCTTTTCCATGACTCCCTGCTTCCCTTCTAAAACATGGAGAAAATCCAAGAAGTTTAATTGGAAAGATTTTTTTGTCCAAAACTTCTCCTGAATACATACCCGTGAGTGGCACCTCAGCTGTGCCTGCTAGAGCATCACCGTCTTGAGTCATATAATAATCTTCTACATCTCCCGGTAGGTGTCCTGTGCCGTATAAGTTTTGCTTTTTTACTATGACAGGAGGGATGACAGGAGAAAAACCACGAGCAGAGAAAAAGTCCATAGCGTAATTCCAAATAGCAAAAGAGAGTCTAGCTCCATCATTTGTCAAAAAATATCCACGGAATCCATGAATTTTGGTGCCTCTTTCGAAGTCCACCATCTTGAGAGCATTCATGATCTCGATGTGGTCTTTGGGTTCAAAATCAAAACTAGGCTTTTCACCCCATACTTTTACCTCTTGGTTTTCTTCATCGCTCGTGCCTTCGGGTACTGTCATGTCTGGGACATTTGGGACTTGGAGCATGAGAGATTGCCACTCTTCTGTGGTTTGTTTTAGTTTTTCTTCTTTTGACTTTATGTCTTCTTTCACAAGCGTCATCTCTTTGATGAGTTGAGCTTTGAGTGCTGGGTCTTGATCACGCGAAATGTTGTTTGAAGCAGTGTTGACTTCAGAACGCAGATCCTCGACTTCTTTGAGTATTTTGAGTCTCTCATCGTCTACAGCTATAAGCTTTTCGATATCTATATCTATATGCTTTTTCTTTGCCCCAGCTTGGACGATGTCCTTATTTTCGCGAATGAATTTGATGTCTAACATAGTTCGTATTGTACAATAAAACTGATATAATTACAAAATACATCAAACATTATGAAATTTGATTTAAAAACTTTAGAAGGAGACGCTATACCTCATTCTCTTTTAGAAATTCCTCAACCTCCAAAAAAACTTTACATAGCAGGCAATCTTCCACCAGAAGGTACTGTATACTTGGCTGTCGTCGGCTCTAGAAAAGCGACTACATATGGCAAAGATGTCGTAAGAAAATTGATTCATGGATTGCGAGGTCATCCTATAGCCATAGTCTCTGGTTTGGCTGTCGGCATTGATTATTTATCACATGAAGCTGCTCTGCAGGCGGGTCTATACGCTGTAGCTTTCCCGGGGTCTGGAATTTCTCCTGAAGTTTTTTTTCCGCCAAGTAGTCTAAAACTCGCAGAAAAAATAATTGAAGAAGGTGGATGTGTTATTTCTGAATATGAATCAAATATGAAAGCACAGTATTATACATTTCCAGCGAGAAACAGACTCGTAGCTGGTATCTCCAAAGCAGCGCTCATTATAGAAGCTCAAGAAAAATCTGGCACACTCATCACCGCTAGGATGGCGCTCGACTACAATAAAGAAGTTTTGGTCGTACCTGGGTCAATAAATTCTGAATATTCAAAAGGTACAAATAAACTCATTCGCCAAGGTGCGACGCCGATCACTTGCAGTGAAGACATACTTGAAGCTCTTGGATTTAAAATAGACGAAGAGAGTCAAAAGAATAAACAACAAAACCTTTTTGAAGACGCGAGTCCACAAGAAAAAATAGTTTTAAAATTATTAGTAGAACCGATGGAGCGCGATGAACTGCTTCGAGAGATGAATATGCCGACAGCGGAAGCAAATGCCCTCCTGTCTGTGATGGAAATAAAAGAACTAATAAAAGAAGAATTAGGTGAAATAAGGCTAATCTAGCTTGACTTTTTAATAAAATTGTGTTAATCTATAGGCAGATGGGATAGTGATTTTTACTACCTACAAATTCTTTTACAAGGAGTTCTAAAATGAACAAATTTTTTCTAGTAGTAGTTATATTGTTTGGTGTTTTTTTTAGGGTTGAAGCACAGGATCAAGATCCCAATTGTTATGACAATAATAAGGGTGAGAACGTCTCTTTTAATGTGGGTTTGAGTTTTGTGAAAGTCAAACTAACAGCCGAGAAACCAAAAACCAGTTTTTTTCTTGATGGTATTGGAATTATAGAATTAATTTCCTGGGGGAAAGTGAAATTAATGCATCAAGGTCATGTTCAAACTGGTAAATTGGTCTGGGTTATAAGAGGACAAAATTCTCCCAGTTATGTGAAATGGGATAAAAGCTCATTAAATCCTGAAAAAATTCGTGATAAAGATTTAAGAGATGAATTAGATTTATTTGCAGGACTTGATCTTTGTGGACCAAGCACAAAAACCTTTAAAAATCTTAAAGTTTTAAGGGAATATGATGCTGCTTGGCGAATGGAGGTTTGGGGCATTGACCTCAAAGAAACACCTGATGGAAAAATTCTATGGACTTATAAAGGGAAAACTGTAGTATTTCCATATTATGGAAATAAATCAGTTCATATCTCGGTCCGCAATTATCCCGAAGGAACTTTTTTAACTTTTTCTGTAAACAAAAATGGTCAGGAGAAAATTGTATTCTTTAATGATCAGAAAAATGAATTTATAGAAAAATAATTAAACCGCTTAGCGGGCATGGAAACTGCCTCAAGCGGTTTTTGTGTTTTTGGATTACCTCTATCTATTTTTCGCTTCGTCGTTTCGGATTAAAATATCTGGATCTTTAAGATAGAAATCAGATTTATCAAGAGCAAATTTTTTGTCTGGTTTGTAAATACCTATTAGTAGGTCTTCATTTCTAAAGTTTTCAAATTCATCTACTGTGAATATAACGTTTTTTTCTTCTAAGTATTTTGTATTGACATCAGTATGTTTTGTGGGTATGTTCTTTTCTTTTAGCTTTGTTTCTAGTCTCCCAAGCAAAAACGTTTTTCCAACTTCAGTGCCAGAACCTTTAATTTTAATATATATGTTTTCTGTAGAATTTTCATAAAGGTTTAAAATTTTTAAGACAGCCTGCTCTACCCCCTCTTCGAAAGACACAGCTTTCTCTTCAAGTTTTTCTATATTTTCTTGTTTGTTATTTTGTTTGATATTGTTTTCAAAATTTTCTTCCATAACTCCTATTATATAGAAAAATAATTTAAATAAAAACTATTCAAATTTGCAAAAAAAATAACTTTCGTGTAATACTTAGTCACAAATGAAATTATTAATTGTTGAGTCACCATCAAAAGCAAAAACTATTGAGAAATATCTCGAGGGTGCTTTTACTGTGCGAGCATCTGTCGGACATGTACGCGATCTACCAAAATCAAACAAGAAAGCTATCGATATCGAAGGGGGTTTTATTCCACATTATGAAATCTCTAAAGGTAAAGAAAAAGTCGTAAGTGAACTGCAAACTCTGGCAAAAAAAGCTACAGAGATACTACTCGCTACGGACCCTGATCGTGAAGGAGAAGCGATAGCTTGGCACATCGAAGAATTATTGAAACAAGATAAAAAAGTAAAAGCTCCTATAGAGCGTGTAGCTTTTCACGAAATAACCAAAGAAGCAGTAGAGGAAGCTTTGAAACATCCGAGGAAGATAGACACAAATCTAAGAAAAGCACAGGAGGCACGTCGAGTGCTAGACCGCTTAGTGGGGTATGACCTATCAGGAGTTATTTGGAAAAAAGTACGATACGGCTTGTCAGCAGGAAGGGTTCAATCCCCTGCTCTTCGTATCATCATGGAACGCGAACGCGAGATCCGAGCATTTATCCCAGAAAAGTATTGGAGGATAAGAGGACTTTTTGATACACAGAAGAAGGACAAGCTTACCTTAGAATGCTCGGAAGAACCTAGAGATGAAAAACTTGTCGATAAAATAATGATTGCTGGCAAGTCTGGCACTTGGAGTGTGACCGGAGTAAAAGAATCAGAGCAGAAGAGGTCTCCGCGGGCACCATTTACTACTTCGACACTTCAACAAACTGCGAGCTCACGCCTGGGCTACTCTCCTTCTCGTACGATGCAAATAGCACAAAAACTTTATGAAGCGGGGCACATCACCTACATGCGTACAGATAGTACGAATCTCGGAGCCGCCGCCATAGAACAGATAAATACTTTTGTGAAAAAAGAATACGGTGCGGAGTATGCTGAGAAAAGAATATACAAGACTAAATCAAAAAATGCTCAAGAGGCACACGAAGCCATCCGTCCGACACATATAGATAAACTTCATGCAGGTACAGACGAACAGCAGAAACTCTACAGGCTCATTTGGGAGCGCGCCATCTCATCACAGATGACTGATGCTAAATTACTCAAAACAAAAATCACAGCTGTCATAGATGAGCATCCGGAGCTACCTGATTTTGGAGCAAATGGCTCAAGACTTCTTTTCCCTGGTTGGCTCGCTGTAGATAGCGGTGCACGAGGTGACGACGTAGAGCTACCAATTTGTAAAGTGGGTGAGAAATTAAATTTACTTAATTTGATTAGCGAAGAGAAATTTACAGAACCACCAGGTAGATATAGCGAAGCTGGACTGGTCAAAGAGCTCGAGAGTCGAGGTATCGGCCGGCCGTCTACTTATGCTTCTATTATGCGCACCATAGAAGACAGAGGATACGTACGCAAAGAAGGTAAAACACTTTTCCCTACTGATACTGGCGAAGTAGTGTCAGACTTCCTCGAGGCTCACTTTGCAAATTATATTTCAGATACATTTACAGCAGAGATGGAAGACGAGCTAGACGAGATATCTCGTGGCGAGCGCGAATATGAAAAAACCTTAAAAGATTTCTACGGACCCTTCTTGAAAGATGTAAAATCAAAAGATAAACTTGATAAAGCCACAAACTTGGGCGTTGCACCGGACAATATGAAATGCCCTAAATGTAAATCGAGCATGATCATCAAGCTGGCGAGGGCAGGTAAATTTTATTCTTGTTCCAAGTACCCTGATTGTGATGGTGCGCTCATGCTAGACGGCACAGAGCTTGAAGGACCAAAAGAGACTGGTGAACTTTGCCCTGACTGTGGTGAGAAGAAAGGTAAATCCGGTGGAGGTAAGCTCATCATCCGCGAAAGACGTGATGGCTCAGGTACATTTATTTCCTGTTCTCGTTATCCAAAATGTAAGTTTGTAAAATCTGATGAGGCAGACGATGCTAAGAAAAGGACTGGTGTGACATGCCCAGAATGTAAAAAAGGAGACATCACAGAAAGGCGTGGAAGATTTGGACTTTTCTACTCTTGTTCAGACTATCCAAAATGTAAGTTTGCTATCAAAGCCAAGCCTACAGGTAATATCTGTAAAGAATGTGGCAGCCTCATGATGGAAGGGACAAAAACTATACCAGAGCGCTGTTCTAATAAAAGTTGTGCAAATCATAATCCACACAAACTCAATAAAATAAGTTAAAAAAAGTTTAAAACCAGCGCATACCCGAAAGGGCGCTACTGGCTTTGGTCAATTTTTTTCTCTGTTTAAATATCTGTAAGCAAGTGGTCCTACTATACCTACAATTATTAAAAACCAGAAAAAAGTTTTAATGGTTGGAGGTAATTTATCAGATATTATCTTTTCATATTTGTTCGGGTTTTCCCTCTTAAATATGGCAACAGATACTAATCCAAAAAATCCCCAGACAAAAATAAATAAAAAAATTGTAACTCTGATCATTTTTTGACCTCTCTTTGGGGAGGTAAAAATAAATCAGAGAACTCTTCAAACTCCATAAATTTTTTTCTTCTAAACAGAGTTTTTGTAACCCTGTATATAATATAAAAAGTTATGACTAATCCAACTTTAAAAATTAAAATTGGTAGTTCTACCATCTCAAGAATTTTACTCATATAAACTTAGCCTCCACATACATAAGTATCATATCCACATACATTGAGCAAGTGAATTTTATGTAAGTTTTTGCTATACTTATTTATTATGGCAAGTATGGATATAAAAGAGATATTTGAGGCGATGCCTGTTTCGATGCCTCAAAGCGAGCAAGACTTGATATCTAAGGCTTATGATGTTGCAAAGGCGGCTCATGATGGACAGAAAAGGAATTCTGGAGAGCCGTACTTTGTCCACGTATTTGAGACTGCAAAGACACTCGCCCTCTTGGGTATGGATGCTCAGACTATAGCTTCGGGGTTGCTTCACGATGTTTTAGAAGATACAGATACAACAGAAGAAGAAATCCGAAAAGACTTTAATGAAGATATATTATTTCTAATAAAAGGAGTCACTAAGCTATCCACTCTTAAATACAGTGGCTATGAGAGACACGTAGAGTCATTGCGTAAGTTTTTTATGGCTATGGCAAATGATCTGCGCGTGGTGATTATAAAATTAGCAGATCGTTTGCATAATCTCCAAACTCTAGAATTCGTCCGTGAAGACAAGCAGAGGCGTATCGCGCTTGAGTCTATCAGCGTATATGCTCCACTTGCAAACAGACTTGGTATGGGAAAACTAAAGGGTGAGATAGAAGACGCAGCCTTCCCTTTTGCTTATCCAAAAGAATACAAAGAAGTCGAAGAAATACTAAAAGAGAAAAAAGATTTATACCAATCGTATTTAGAAGAAGTGAGTGATAGATTAAAGAAAGAGCTAGAATCCAATAATATAAAATACGAATCCATTGATTTTCGAGTTAAGCACAAATACAGCTTGTACAAGAAACTTTTAAAATATGGCATGGACCTAACAAAGATCTATGACGTCGTGGCCCTTCGCGTGGTTGTAGAAAATGTAGAAGATTGTTATCGAGTACTAGGGCTCACCCACTCTATATGGAATCCTCTGCCAGGAAGGATCAAAGACTACATAGCCCTCCCAAAGCCAAATGGATACAAATCTATCCACACTACTATCCTCACGGGAACAGGTGGATTAGCTGAGATCCAGATCAAAACTAGAGAAATGCACAAAGAAGCTACCTACGGTATCGCCGCACACTTTGCATACAAAGAACCAACCAAAAATTCTAAAAAGACAAACGTAGCAGCGCTTCAATTTAAATGGATAGAAGAATTAAATAATCTAAAATACTCTCCCGGAGAGTCAAAGAAATTTATCGAACATCTAAAGACTGACTTCTTTAACGATCGTATTTTCGTATTTACTCCAAAAGGTGACGTCGTAGACTTGCCAGAGGATTCTACCCCGATAGATTTTGCTTATGCTATACACTCAGACATAGGTAACCACATCCAAGGTGTAAAGATAAACAACAAAATGTCTCAGATATTCTCTAAGCTAAAAAACGGAGACATAGTACATATTACTATAAATAAAAATTCCCATCCTTCTACTAAATGGATGTCTTATGTCAAAACCACTATGGCTCGAAAACACATCAGGTCTTATCTAGAGAAAAATAGCTTACTAAGCAAGCTTCGCGCCTTGGGTAATTCTTAGAATTCTACACGCTAAATTTGGAAATATTATACAAGTCAGTATCGTCACGCTCTATTTCGTCTTTACTTCTGTCATCTAGAGCTACTTCGGGGATAGATTCGTTTTCTGTATTTTCTAGAGTACTACTGGTGGCTGTATCAGCGGTCAAACCGCTTTGGTCTACGGGGCTAACTGCTGTGGATGCTATATGGTTTTCGAGCATGGTTGTCTCTGGCTTGGCTTCATTTGTCACCACTTTAGTTTTATTTATCAAATCTAATATTTCACGCAAGTCATCAGTGGAGAAAAAGTCTATTTTTATCTGCCCTCCAAGTTCTTTCCTGTCTATGTGAACTCGAGTACCGAGCTTTTCTTGGAACTCTTCTTCTAACTCTGTGATCTCTGGATCAGGCATAAATTCTTTTTTGCGAATACGATCATAAGCTATTTTCCTAGCTAGTTTCTCTGCCTCTCTTACTGTGATCTTTTTGTAGACTATCTCTTTGAAAAGGACCATCTGCTCTTCGGGATGATCTATAAGCATAAGTAGTGGACGAGTGTGTCCATCAGTGAGCTTGCCCTCTGATAGACCATTTAATATTTCTTCGGGGAGATTTAAAATACGAAGAGAATTTGATACATATTCCCTACTCTTACCCATCTTTTTTGCTATTTCACTATGGGTGAATTTAAATTCATTTGAAAGGCGGTGAAAAGCTCGCGCCCTGTCCACAGCATTTAGATCTTCTCTTTGGAGGTTCTCAATGATTGCGAGTTCGAGCTTCATCATGCTTGTGTCGCCTGTGCGGATGATAGCTGGGACTTGAGATACACCTGCGAGCATAGCTGCTCTGAGTCTGCGCTCTCCTGCGATGAGCTCGTATTCTGTCATGAGTCCACCGCCCTCTTTTTCTACTTCGACGCGAGAGACAGTCAGTGGCTGGAGCACACCGTATTGTTTTATGGAGTCAGAAAGGTCTTGGAGTCGGGCCGTATCAAAGTCTCGTCTCGGCTGGTAAGGATTTGGTTTGATTTTATCTGTGTCAATCCAGAAAATTGAGTTTGAATAAATTGCGTTCATGGGAATATTTTAACATATAAAATATTTTTTACTAAATTCCTTTTATTTGATTTTGGGGTAAAATATGTGTAAAATATGTGGATTGCCCAGGTGGCGGAATTGGTAGACGCAATTGACTCAAAATCAATCGATGGCAACATCATGAGAGTTCGATTCTCTCCCTGGGCACAGATAGTAGGAGAAGTTAAAGAATCGCGATATGTTATATACAAATAAAGTCTGTCGGCTTTTTTATTAAATAGTAATTAAATTTATAAAACATGAAACAACTTGATCCAAAAGCAGTATGGTTATTTTTCTTTAGTTTTGTTTTACGCTCGCTCATACCAATGATATTTTTTAGTACTTCGGGCGTAGCTTTTTTGGGGAATTTTTTCGATAACGTAAACAACAATAGCGAGTTTTCGTTCGACTATCTGCATTGGTTTTGGGTCATTATTCCCGTCTTTCTTGTTCTTTGTTTTGTTTGGGCTAAACTCACTTATCACTATTATCGTTACGAACTCCTAGATGTTGGTTTTCGTAAGGAATCAGGTGTTATTTATAAAAAATACGTTACTATCCCTTACGACCGAATTCAAAACGTCGACATCAATCGTGGCATTTTAGCTCGGATTCTAGGACTTTCTGATCTCAATATCCAAACTGCTGGAGCAAGTGCGGCAGTATCTAGTTACGGAATAATAGGAGTTGGGGCTGAAGGAAGATTGCCAGCTGTTTCTGTCGAAGTAGCTGAACTAATTCGAGATGAATTAGTTCAACGTGCTCGCCAGTCTAGAAACCAAGGACTCTAAGATTTTTCTTAGTGAAATTATTTATATATACCGTACAGAGTAAAAATGGAAAAAAAACAAATAAAAAGAACGAAGACAACCTCCATTGATTTTCAGGTAGTTGGTGGGAAAAAATTACATGGAAGCATCACAACTAACTTTTCTAAGAATGGATCTGTGGGGCTTTTGTGCGCCTCTCTTTTAAACAGTGGGACTACTACCCTGCATGGGATTGCTCGCATAGAAGAAGTGTATAGAGTTATAGAAATATTAGAAAGTATAGGTGTAAAAGTAAAATGGATAAAGCAAAACACCCTAACCATAAAGCCACCGAAAAAATTTGACTTAAAAAATATAAATGTCGAGTCTGCTATAAGGACTCGTTCTGTGGTCATGCTGATAGGTCCTATAATTCACAAACTGAACTCATTTAAAATACCTCATGCTGCTGGATGTAACTTAGGTAAGAGGACCATTGCCGCGCACATATACGCGCTTGAAAAACTTGGGGTGAAGATCAAGACTACTGCCAATGCTTATGAAGTGGCTGCAAAGAAATTAAAACCAAGCCAAATAGTCATGTATGAATCTGGAGACACAGCATGCGAGAACATACTCACCGCCAGTGCTAAAGTGAAGGGTACTACGGTCATAAGCTTTGCCAGCGCAAACTATATGGTCCAAGAAGTATGCTTTTTCTTAGAAGCTCTTGGGGTAAAGATCGACGGTATAGGCACATCGACACTCACTGTGCATGGAGTTCCTAAGATTGATAAAGATATTGAATATTCTAATAGCGAAGACCCAATAGAATCTATGATGTTTATCTCAGCGGCCATAGTCACAGATTCACGTCTTACTATTACTCGAGCCCCGATAGACTTCCTGGCTCTTGAGTTTGAAAAGTTGAAAAGAATGAATTTAAAATATAAAATTTCTAAAACCTATTTTTCATATAATGGACGCACCAAACTAGTGGATATAGAAATATTGCCAAGCAGACTCATAGCTCTACACGACAAACTCCACTCCACACCTTATCCAGGGATAAACATAGATAACCTCCCCTTTTTTGTACCTATCGCTATTCGTGCTAAAGGCAAGACTATGATACATGATTGGGTTTATGAGAACAGAGCTATATATATGACAGAACTAAATCGCCTCGGCGCTGATATTGTGCTCGCTGACCCACACAGGCTCTATATAGTCGGCGGTACGCCGCTTAAGGCTGCGCAAGTCGTCTGCCCGCCTGCGCTGCGTCCTTCTATGGTCATACTCATATCTATGATGGCAGCACCAGGGACCTCGATACTGCGTAATGTGTATATGATAAATAGAGGCTATGAAGACATAGCTCATCGCCTAAACTCTATCGGAGCAGATATAAAGATTTTGAAATAATTATTTTTCTTTATTCTTTTCTCTTTCTTCCATCTCAAAATATTCTTTATTTATTTTTGCAAGCTGTTCAGGAGTTAAGGGCTGGATATCTTTAGCGGGATGAGTAGTTACTTCACCACCTTTTGTTTTTTCCTCCATTGCTTTTGCTTCCATCTCAAAATATTTTTTATTTATTTTAGCTAATTCTGCCGGAGTTAATGGTGGTATATTTTTTCCTTCTATATTCATATATTTATGTTAAACTACTTAAGTTTTAATAGTGCTAATTATATCAAGAGTTCTAATGAAAGCAAAACCAAAAATTATAGTCATATTAGGTCAGACGGCTACAGGCAAGAGCGACCTCGCAGTCAAAATAGCAAAGAAAATAAAAGGAGAGATAATCTCTGCGGATTCTAGACAGGTGTATACAGGGCTTGATATAGGGACTGGCAAGATAACCAAGAAAGAGATGAAGGATGTGCCCCACTATCTACTCGATGTCGCAAATCCAAATAAAAAGTTTACTGTGACAGAATTTCAGAAACAAGCGTTTGAAAAAATAGAAGACATTATAGCTCGAGGTAGGAATCCCATAATTTGCGGCGGTACTGGGTTTTACATCGACGCTATTACCAAAGGGGTAGTTTTCCCTGAAGTGCCACCAAATACAAAACTCAGAAAAGAGCTCGAAAAGAAAAATGCAGAACAACTTTTAAAAATATTACAAAAATTAGACAAAGATCGTGGGAAAAATATAGATGCTAAAAACAAAGTGCGGCTGGTGCGAGCTATTGAAATAGCTAAAGCTTTAGGAAAAGTGCCAAAGATCCAAGAAGAAGAATCAAAATATAAATTTATAAAAATTGGGCTTACTCTGCCTATAGAAGACCTTCAAAAGAAAGTCACCAAAAGAGTGGGGCAAATGTTTAAGCAAGGCTTACTTAAAGAAATAGCAAAGCTAAAGAAAATGAAAGTATCAGATAAAAGGCTCAAAGAGCTTGGTTTTGAATATTACAAGCCGACTCCAGAAAGCGTGATATCTGAAAGCATAAAATACGCCAAAAGGCAGATGACTTGGTTTAAAAGAGATAAAGAAATAAAGTGGTTCTCCCCTACTCAATTTAAAAAAATTGAAGAGTATATCAAGAAACAACTTCCAAAATAATTGACATAAGCTGTATATTTATGGTATCTAATACATAGAACGCATCTCGATATATCGGGAAATTTTGTTCTAATAAGGAGAAAGAAATGGCTGAACTTAATATTTCTGAAGGTCAAGCGGGGTATGTTACCATCCTAGAAATGGATGGTAGGGTGACGATTGATGAAGGAAGCCTTTTGCTTCGTCATACTATTCGTCGTTTACTTACGGAAGGCAAAAAGAAAATAATTTTAAATTTTGAATCAGTTCGTCATATTGATCAAAGCGGTATTGGTGAACTAGTCTCTAGCTTTACTGCTGTTAATAAAGAAGGAGGGCAACTTAAACTTCTAAACTTAACACAAAAAAGTAAAGATTTACTTACTATAACAAAACTATTAACGGTTTTTGAAGTTTTTGAAAATCGGGAAAAAGCACTAGAATCATTCTAGTTTAAAATCAATATTTATTACCCCAAATATTTACAGTAATGTTTGGGGTAAAATTGTGCCTATTTTATGAAATTAGGTTTATTTTGCTGCGTGGTCGAGGGCTTCGTTGGTCTTGCTTTTAACCAAATGCTTTAGCCCAGGTAGAATAGAGAGTAATACAATTATGATAACAACAAAGTGAAGATAGTTTTGGATTTGAGGGAATACTTTACCCAAGAAATACCCACCAAAGATAAATGTGGCAGACCAGACGAACGAACCGATCAGGCTGTAATTTATAAAATCAGAATACTTCATACGCACCATCCCAGCTACTATAGGTAAAAATGTTCGCACTACAGGTATAAAACGAGAGAGTATCATCGCAGAGAGTCCATGCTTTTCTAGGAATTTATGTGCCTCGTCTGTGTATTTCTTTTTAAATATTTTTCTAAAAAATGAATACTTGTATAGAAAATCTAACTTTGTACCTATGTAATACCCTACGACTCCCCCAAGGAATGCGAAGATCCAGACTGCTATCACAAGGAGGAATACGTTGTAACCAAGCTTTGGAGCTAGCAGTCCTGCAGTAAAGAGCAAGCTGTCACCCGGCAGTGGGAAAAATACTCCTGACTCGAGGAATACAATAATAAGGATGCCTATGTATCCGTACTGTGTGACCAAGTATGTAAGATCAAAAATGTGTTCCATGTGATATATATCATAGCATAAATTATTTAATTTTGATTTTTATAGATTTTGACAATTACCCTCATAAGTTATATAACTGAGATGGTTAAAAGTTCGGATATGTTTTATATATCCCCTAAAAACTAAATAAATAAAAAAGGAGAAATTAAAATGGATACTATAAAAACAATTAATTTGAGACATATTGGATCAGATTCAGAAATCCACTTAATCAATGCAGCAAAAAATGCTCTTGAAACAACTGGATTTTTCCTGTTATCCAATCATGGGATTTCAGAGAAACTTCTTAGAGAAGTTGAGAGTTTATACTCAATATTCTTTCAAGAATTAACCTTAAACGAAAGAATGAAATATTCTTTCCCTAAACTTTTTTACCAAAAAGGATATACACCAGTAGATACAGAAAAAGGTGAGTTCGCTTCTGTCGCAGATCGGAAGCATTTTTTTCAATTTGGAGATCAGTATGGGATGATTTTTGTCGAAGAAGTTCCAGAGCTTAAAGAAAAAAGTGAAGAACTTTATCAACAATTTAATAATCTTTACCAAAGTTTAATGCAAGTTGTTGCAGTAACTCTGGGTTTAGATAAAAATCATTTTGATGAAGAACTTGGAAATTCCATGGTTCGGAGGATTCATTATCCTGCACACCCAAATCCGACAGTAGAGGATAAAGATGTGTCTAAGGCAGTTCAAGGAGGCAATGCTCTCGGGATGTGTGCATCAATGCACACTGACATTAATGATCTGACCCTACTTCATGCCACAGAACCAGGGTTACAGCTTTGGCATAATAACAAATGGTTACCTATTACTTGTGAATTTGAAACCATTATTATTAATGCTGGAGATATGCTCTGGCATCTAACAGGAGGAAGATATAAATCTGGCTTGCACCGAGTTGTCTGCCAACCCAACGTGGATAGAACCGCATCCCCATTTTTTGGACATCGTAAAGACGAATGTTCTGTGGTGCCACTTTCGCACCTAGGATACAGCGACTTAACAACTTTTCGTTTTCAAACAGAAGGTGAATTTTTGCAACACCGACTGGAGCAAATTTTTGCAAAAAAATAATCAAGGCTCACAAAGAAAAAACTCACATGCTTATCTTTGTGAGTTTTTCTTTTTTTTAATAGATTCGATATATCCTTGCGGATCATGGCGGGCGATGAGAGAATCGGCTATTACATAGCCAGGTACTTTTCCACCTCGCTACGCTCGTACGGAAAAGTCTTTCGATTCCTCACACGAGCAAATAAATTTACTCGTTATCTTCCTGCGGGCGATGAGAGAATCGAACTCCCGACATCGGTTTTGGAGACCGAAGTTAT
>CAYHIX010000013.1:0-20182 GCA_964356875.1 uncultured Candidatus Saccharibacteria bacterium | reverse complement strand
ATATTCCATCTCATCGAGCCATTTAATAAAATCTGCTCTTTTCTTAGAATTTGATATCTTGCCCCCTTGATGTATTTGATTTGCGCTGACATATCTATTTGCTAAAACTATATGTCCTTTTTTAAGCCACTCTCTTATCTGCTCTGAAGACTCCCATCTATCAGCAGCATATGCAATAGAAGCTATCTTTGGGTGCACATTTATCCAATTGTAATATTGCTCAGAGAGACAATGCCCTATAAACTGCCCAAAAAAGTTTTTGTAGTATTCAGGAAAATCTAAGACTTTCACTTTATGCCCTTCTTTTGAAAGTCTTTTTTGAAGCAAGGCTACTTGTGTAGCTTTACCACTGCCATCTGTACCGTCTATAACTATAAGTTTGCCTTTCTTTGCCATGTAGAAAATATAGCAGAAAAAGGGTGAAATTAAAAACTACTTACTTAACTCTTTTAAAGCTTCTCCAGCGTAAAATTTTATATTAGGTATTAGGTCCATTTTTTCTAATTCTTCTAGGCTCACCCATCTAGTTTCTGCTTTTTCATGATCACTTAAGGGCTCTGACAATACATCACTATCCGAAGTAGCAAAATAAACAAAAGCTACATGTTCATGCGTATCGTTTACTGGATGACGTCCCATATACCTAGGAGGTATTAAGTATTTATATCCCCTATTTTCCTCTGCCCCATGAAGTGGGCCATGTGTATCTCCAATTATTTTCACATCAAGCCCCACTTCTTCTTTGACTTCACGAAGTGCTGCTTCTACTGGATCTTCTCCTGGATCAATGTGCCCACCAACTGAAAGCCAGATTTTATATTTATCATGCATGCGTAAAAGTACTTTATTTTTATGAACAATAAAAACTTCTACACAGAAATCTAATTTTTCATTAATATGTGCCATTATTATTTTTTACACAAACTTCTTAGGTATCGGAAACTTTTTTGCTAATTTTTGGATTTCTTTATGGACAGTTTGTTTTACTTTTTTATCATCTTTATTTTTTAGAACTTCTAGCATGAGCTCGGCAACTTTGGCGCAATCTTTCTCTTTAAATCCGCGAGTAGTTATAGCCGGAGTACCAAAGCGTATCCCTGACGGATCAAGCGGCTTTCTAGTATCCCCTGCAATCGAATTCATGTTTAGGGTTATTCCCACTTCATCGAGTACTGTCTGCGCTTCTTTCCCTGTCACCCCAAGTGAACCAAACACATCTGCGAGAATCAAATGGTTGTCCGTACCTCCTCCTATCATGCGTATTTTATTTTTCTTAAACACTTGTTCCATGGCTTTCGCATTTTTCAATATTTGTTTTGCGTAGACTTTGTACTTTGGAGTCATAGCTTCCCCAAAAGCCACAGCTTTTGCGGCTATAGTCTGCATATGGGGACCACCCTGAATGCCAGGGAAGATGGCTTTATCTATTTTCTTTGCGATCTCTTCATTTTCGCGGGTAAGTATAAGCCCTCCACGAGGTCCACGGAGAGTCTTGTGTGTAGTGGAAGTGATAATATCAAATCCATCAGCAAAGGGGTTCCTAAGCACGCCCGCAGCGATAAGCCCTGCTATGTGCGCCATGTCTGCCATAGTGATAGCCCCCACTTCACGGGCAATCTCCACAAACTTTTTATAATTTAGTGTCCGAGGATAGGCTGAGAAACCAGCAATGATTAATTTTGGTTTAGTTTCCAGGGCTACTCTGAGCATATCCTCATAGTCGATCTCCCCCGTCTCTGGATTTTTCATTTTATAAGTTACGAATTTATATATCTTTGCAGGGAGAGTCATCGGGTGTCCATGGGTAAGGTGTCCACCATGAGAAAGATCCATGCCGAGCACAGTGTCCCCTGGCTGAAGTAAGGCTGCATATACAGCAAGGTTCGCTGGCGCTCCTGAATGCGGCTGCACATTGGCATATTTACACTTAAAAAGTTTACAAACGCGCTCTATAGCTAGGCTTTCTACTTGATCAGTAAAATCCTGCCCCCCGTAATACCTTTTACCTGGATATCCCTCAGAGTATTTATTTGTAAAAATAGACCCGTTTGCTGTAAGCACATCTTCGGATACATAGTTCTCGGAAGGTATCAGTTCGAGCCCTTCTCTTTGCCTTTTCTCTTCTAGTTTTATGAGTTTTTCAATTTTTTTATCTTTCATGTTTTATAGGTTAGTTGGTAAATATAGACTAGAAAGATCTAGAGAGAAACTGGACCAAGTTTGTATCATTTTATTACAAAGCATAATACCAAAAGTATACCAGAGTTATTTTATAAATGAAAATGTCTCGTTTTGACCATCAGATCTCATGATAATAGTGCCTAGTAAATCTGTACGAAAAACTCTAGCGCCAAATTCTTCTAAGGTATCTAACGTTTCTCTGTGAGGGTGACCGTATTTATTATCTTTGCCATTTGAGATAAGTGCGTATTCGGGAGAGACAGCTTCGACAAATTGACTAAGGGAAGAAGTCTTGGACCCATGATGAGCAACTTTTAAAATAGTACTGTTTAATTGATCTGGTGAAAATTGATCTGAAACTATTTTTTCTGTCTCGCTTGTCGCATCACCTGTCAAAACAACCGAAGTCTCGCCATAAACAAGCCTCGCCACTACGGACCCATCATTGCTCGAGTATGTCGACACATCGCGATCAGGAAATAAAATATCTATGTATGCTCCACCGCCGATATCTAGCCTCATACCTTTCTTTAATAAAAAGTTAGGAATATTTTTTTCTCTAATTTCTGCTTCTAGGTTGTGGTAAGTCTTTGAAGCATTAAAAGTCCCTGCTTCGAAAGCTTGGCTGACTTCATAATTTTCCAAAATTTCTCTAAAGCCACCTATGTGGTCTGCGTCTGGATTTGTTATGACAATAGCATCTATACTTTTATCAAATGGTGACATCACCCGCGCGAGAGAGCCTATGATTTTATTCTGTGGGCCAGCGTCAAACATGATCTGTGTGCCCGTCGGAGACTCTACATAAATGGCATCTCCCTGCCCCACATCTAGCATGGCAAGGGTTAAACCTTTATTTTGTGCTTGCCAGTCAAGGTGAATCAGGTAAAAGTTTACAACAATAAGTATACCGACTACAAATAAAAGCCTGTATATTTGAGATGGCTTAGACATGCTATAAGCATAGCATATAGCAACTGCGCTCGGACATTAAACAAATAAATTTGTTTATGCTCCTCGCTTGTTGCTATAATGTTAACACATTAACAATTAATACATAAAAACATGCAAACATTCACAATAAAAACTTTTAATATAGTACACCTAAAAGGCATCTCTGATGAAAATGTCGCCGACCACCTAAAGCTCTACGCTGGATATGTAAACAATGCAAACTTGATACTGCAAAAGATCGAAGATCTATCTCAAGATTCTGAGAAAAATGCTTACGCCCTAGCTGAAGTGCAGAGAAGGTTTGGTTTTGAATACGATGGAATCCGCAACCATGAAATATATTTCGAACTCTTATCAAACGGCGCCAAAGAAATAAATAAAGATGGAGAACTTTATAAAGCCATAGAGGCTACTTGGGGGTCTTTTGACAAATGGCTCGCTCGTTTTAAGGCTATAGCCATGAGCAGAGGGATAGGCTGGGCGATGCTTTATTTTGATAAAAAAGAAGGCTTTCTATTAAATGCCTATGTTGGCGACCATGAACTCGGCCAGCTTTCAGGTTGCGCACCTGTCATTGCTCTAGACCTATGGGAACATGCATACATATCTGACTACGCGCCAGGAGGTAAAAAAGATTATGTAGAAGATTTTTTCTTTAATCTAAATTGGGAAGCTGTGGAGAAGAATTTTAAAGAGGCTCAGTAAAGTAACTTTTTATACTCCTGCCAAAAAGCAAATAGATAAAATACGCATAAATTAAAATTGTCAAAAACAATGGGAAGTTTGGTATTACAAAAGCAGCAAAAGGAATATTTGCAAAAAAGCTTATAACGCCTAGCTCATAATGTAAAAATAAGTAGGATATGTACCCGAGTGGGACAGAAAAGGTATGAGACAAAAGACCGATAAGTCCTGTCAGAAAACCAAATAGCATAGTGATAGGAATAAACGGTAGAACTAAAACATTGGCTGGTAAGGCCACGAGTGACAGATTCCCCATTTTATATAAAATAAATGGAGTCACAAAAATATATGCGGCTGTGGTGACGGATATTATATCCCGCAATTGTAAATTTTTCGGCACCCAATAGAAATATGGTTCAATTTTTGGGGTAAAGAATATCACGGCGACAGTAGCTATGAAAGACAACTGAAAAGAAACATCGTAGACCAACACAAAAGGATTAAATAAAATCATGAAAAACCCAGCGAGGATAAGTGCTCGGGCGACATCATAATTCCTCCCTGTAGCCCGAGCGACAAGAGCGAGCACAGCCATCACCCCTGCCCGGATAGCCGTAGAGCTAGCACCTGTCATAACTATAAAGATAATGATAGAAAATATGCCTAAATAAATGGCCAGGCTTTTTGAAATAAAAGAAATCTGCCTAAAGATTTTCATGATCCATTCAGCTATTATTGTCACATTGTACCCAGAGAGAGCCACTATGTGGATAGTCCCCGTATTTATAAAATCCTTTCGAAGCTCTTCGTTAAAAGAAGATTTCTCCCCTAAGATGAGCCCTCCTAAAAGTAAATTCTCTGGAGTCGCCACTACCGCATTTATTTTACTGACAAATTTTTCTTTCACTGCAAAAAGCCATCTCTTTATAAAGTTTCCATTACCGCTTGATACTATTTCCACCTTAGGATAATTCATCACATAAAAAATCCCATCTTTTCTTAAGTAATTTATATAATCAAAATCTTTCCCTTGATCAGTAGTAAAATTTTCGGGCGGTTGAAGTTTTCCTTGTATTTTTAACTCATCTCCATATTTAAAATCTTCACCGAAGTTCACACTGGCTAAAACCTTTGTTTTTTCTTCTCCTTCTTTTAATTCTATTGTTAATTTTTGATTGTTTTCTCTAATATCCGGCTCATCTATGATTTCTCCTACAAAGGAACTTCTTTCCCCCACCTGGGATTCAAATACATTTGGGGCTTCCATATCCACCAAGTGAAACCTAAAAATACCAAGCGATAGAGACAAAAGAAATATAGAAAATATTATTCCCCATTTATTTTTAAAAATTAACGTAAAAAATAAAATCATGGCTGTTGCCATGACTCCTATCCATAAAACTATAAAAATGTTTAAATCTATTAGGGATCTCACCAAGACCCCAAACACAAAGCCAAAACAAATTGCATAAAAAATTTTATCTTTCATCTAAAGCCTCATTAATTTTGGAAATTAAATCGGGGTTACTTACGTTTTTTAGTTCCATAAAAAAACCTTCTTCAGATTGGTAATCTGCCGGTTTTTCAAAACCAAACTTTTCTGCCAAGCTAATAGACTCTTTATTTGCAGCTTTAACCGCCAGTACTACCTTACCTCCACCACGTCTTAAAATCTCTTTCAATCTCCTTACAAACATCTCCTGACCTATACCTTGTCCACGATATTTCTCTTTCAGATAACCAGAATGAAAAAACCAGTACCCGAGCCCATCCTCCCTCCTCTCCACTAACCCCATACCAACAGCCTCATCTTTAACTCGAGAAAGTACTCCAAAATTTTTACCGGAAAGCTCTTTCTCCCACTCTATTTCGCCCATAGCATTCTCGTTCTCCAGCCTCTTGTCTTTATTGCTTTCCGTAATCCCAAACTTCCATGAATCTTTACTCGTATACGCCTCTAAAGTTAGGTTTTTGAATTCTTGCCAATCAGCTGGTGTGGCTATTTCCACCCGCGCTTTTGTGTTTTCTATGTTAGGTAAATTTTCATTCATAAAATTACTTACTAAGCTCCACTGGTACACCATCTGCAAAGGTTGTGGCTATTTCATCTACTCTATCATTCCATTTGTCACCACTATGACCTTTGACATAATGCCATTTGGGTTTGATTTCTTCTGTAAGCGCATGAAGTTCTTCCCATAGTTCCCTATTCAAGACTTTTTTCTTAGCAGAATTTATCCAATTGTTTTTTATCCAATTATGCACCCATACAGTGGCTCCATTTATCACATATTTTGAATCAGCAAATATTTCTACAGGCATATCGAGATTATGTTTTTTCACATATTTGAGTCCTTCGATAGACGCAGTGAGCTCCATGATGTTGTTCGTAGAATGGTCTAGTCTACCGCCAAGCTCTACAACCTTATCTCCGATCATGATGGCTGTTCCCCACCCAGCCGGACCTGGATTCCCACGTGCCGCGCCGTCTGTGTATATGATTATTTTATCTGTTTTCATATTAGTATATATCTTCTACTCTTAATCTTAACTCTTCTCTCCCTCTAAATCTAGAGAGATCAAAAGAAGCAAGTAGGTTTACATTCCCGCCTTCTTCTATCTTTTTAGTAAAAGATTCTGTATTCGAAAAGAATGATATAGCCACGACTCTACCATATCTATCAGCTTTTGAGTCCGAAAAAGTAATCTCTAGATGTTCACCCGAACCATTTTTACCAAACTTTTTTAACTTTTCTATTTTTACACCTTCGAAAAGAAAAACTGGTTTTTCGTTTGCAAGTCCAAATGGGCTCAATTTTTCTATTTCTCGCCAAGACCTCATATTTACTGTGTCTAAAGTGGTCTTTATGTCATAAGAAACATTTTCTTTTTCTACTTCACGTTTTACTTTATGAAAAGACTCGGATAAAGCCTCTTCTAAGAAATGTATTTTTTCACCATGCACAGTAAAACCTCCCGCTAGCTCGTGGCCGCCATGTTCTAGGAATGACCCAGCCGTAGCTCCCATGAGCTCCACCACTGACACTGATCCATCACTCCTACAAGAACCCTTGATGCAATCATTTTCATCTTTCCCCCACACAAACACCGGCCTATTATATTCATCCATGATCTTGCCTGCCACAAGTCCTAAAATCCCTACTTTCCAATCTGGGTTTCCTATAACTATAACTGGGGCCATACCGTTTTCATTCCTTTTCTCAAGTTTTTTATTTACATCTCGCATGATACCTGTCACTATGCTTTTCCGTTCATCGTTTATTTTTGTTAAATGTTTGGCGAGAGTATCAGCCTCGACTTCGTCTAAAGTGGATAAAAGCTCAAAAGCTCGCATCGGATCATCCATCCGAGAAGCAGCATTAAGCCTAGGGGTAACCATAAACCCAATGTCGTCTTCGGAAATAGTCTTTTGATCTATTTTTATTTTTGATAAAAGTTTTTGGAGTCCTGGTCTGCGTGACTTTCTAAAAACTTTTACCCCAAAATACGCTATGGCCCTGTTCTCTCCTGTAAGCGGCACCATGTCCGAAAGCGTCGCAAGCCCGGCCATATCGAGCATCCATTTCTCTGCACCCTTTGGTATTTTAAAATATTCTCCGTACTTTGAAATAAAACCTTGAGACAACTTAAAAGCTACCCCCGCCCCGCAAAGCATCTTTTCAGGGTATTCATCTACTTTTGGATTTAATATTGCATAAGCTTTGGGCAATGTTTCTTTTGGTAGATGGTGATCTGTAATAATCACATCGATATCACTTACCTCCGCTTGCACCACTTCTTCTATAGCAGTGATACCGAGGTCTACTGTTATGAGAAGTTTTACATTTTTCTTGGCAAAGATTTCAATCGCCTCCATGTTCAGCCCATACCCTTCGCTATTTCTCTGAGGTATGTACACTTCGTAGTTTGTGTAATTAACAAGTTTGAATAGATCACATAATATCACTGCGCCTGGTATCCCATCGCAATCATAATCTGCATAAATTACTATTTTTTCATTGTTCTCTATTGCTTCAAAGATCCGTACACAGGCGCGCTCCATGTCACGCATTAGAAATGGGTCATGCAAATCTCGTTCATAATCTGGAGTCAAAAAAACTTCAGCCTGAACCTCATCAGTAATCCCTCTCTTTTCAAGCAAACTTCTTAATAATTCCCCATATCTTTGCATGGATGAAATTTTAACATAATCTGATACAATATACTTATGGAAAATTGTATTTTTTGTAAAATCGTAAAAGGCGAACTACCATCAAGTAAAATATACGAGGATGATGAAATCCTCGCTTTTTTGGACATTGAGCCAGTAAACCTGGGGCATGCTCTGGTAATACCCAAAGAACACTTTGTAAATATATATGAAACACCAGAGCATATCTTGGTAGATATGATGAAAGTTATAAAAAAGCTTTCTGGGGCTATTAAAAACAGCCTCAAAGCAGACGGAATAAATGTAACCATGAACAACGACCCTGCAGCTGGCCAAATAATATTTCACTCACATATCCATATCATCCCTCGACTTACTGACGACGGTTTCGGAGTCTGGAAAGGTAAAACTCCTTACAAGGGTGGAGAAAAAGACGAAATAGCAGCTCAAATCACCCGAGCGCTTTAAAGTAACACAATTAAAAAGGTATGCCTTTTACAGCATACCTGATTTGTATTTCTAGTTAAATTCTTGTTCTTCACACAACACACTGAAGCATTATGTGAAATTATTCTAACTAGTAGATTCCGTCATTTGTCAATGGTTTGGGTGTGACGGATACACCCCCGACTTCGATGCCGTCAAGTCGAAGGTTCGCTTTTATATAAAAAGCGTCCGACTCTTCTTGCATCAGACAAATTACAGCTTTTCCAAGCTGAATTTTTTCTTCAGCTGATAATTCTGTATCGTTTTGAATTTTGTTTTTGGCTTGATCCACGATACTGTTAAGTTTTTGAGAAACGACATTTCCCATGAATGCTTGTGCGATTTTTTTGTATATTTTTTCTGACATTTTTTACCTCCTTAGTAAAAAGTTTTTTCCGAAAAAAGCATCGCTTCGGAATTTCGCGAACTTCTCTAATAATTAAGATAAGTATCCTAAATACAATAAATGTTATATTCAAAATACTTACCTTAATCTAAGACAAATTAAAAAGGTAATGAAATACTCTTTTTATATTATATATTCTTTTATAGATTTTGTCAACAGAAACTCTATTTCAATGCTTTAATCCCAGGCAATGTACCACTTGATAGGAAACCTAAGGTAGACCCTCCGCCAGTAGAGACAAAAGAGAATTTTTTCTCGAGTTTCATTTTAGATATCAGGGCCACAGTATCTCCCCCGCCGATGATGCTCTCAGCTTTTGAGCCTGAGATTAGTTTCAATATTTTTTTAGTACCTTCTGCTCCACCATCTTCATATTTACCAAGTGGTCCGTTCCACAGTATAAGCTTTGAGTTGTTTATTGCTGGAATTAAATTTTTTACAGTTTGCTCTCCTATATCTAGGATGTACTCATCTAAGCTCACTTCTTCGATTCTCTTGTTCAATATATATTTCCCAGATTTTACTAAAACATCAACGGGTAAGATGATTTTCTTATTCTTCATAAGTTTTCTCAGCATTTCATTATCTGTATCGTTTACTAAAGACTTCCCTATCATGTATCCTTCAGCTTTCAAGAAATCATTCGCCAAAGCACCTGCGATAAATATATAGTCTGCAGATTTTAAATACTTTTTAATCAAGGGCATTTTAGTAGAAAACTTTGCTCCACCTAAAATAAACAAGAATGGATGCTTGGGCTTTAAAGCATGGGAAAGATTTTTTATCTCACTCTCAAGCTGAAGTCCGGCATAGCTAGGCAAAAGCTTTGGAAGTAAAACTATAGATGCGTCACTCCTATGATCCACAGAAAAGGCTTCATTTACATAGATATCTGCATGTTGTGCCAACTGTTTAGCAAATTCTTTACTTGGCTCTTGCTCACCTTTGTTGTTCCTTAGATTCTCAAGCAAAAGCACTTCTCCATCTTTCATCTCTGAAATAGCTTTTTCTACTTTTAGTCCTACTGTTTCTTTTACAAACTTTGTATTAACGAATTTACTTAAGATTTTAGATACTGGGGCTAAGCTTTCACCACCTTTGCCCAAATGAGCAATGAGGATAACCTTTGCACCTTTTTTCTGTAGAAATTCTATTGTTGGTAAAGAGGCCTTTATCCGAAAATCATCGAGCACTTTGCCTTTTTTTATAGGTACATTAAAATCCACTCTGACTAAAACCTTTTTACCTTTTATGTTTTTTAATTGTTTAATGTTTCGCATTTTTTTATTATTTGGATAAACTTTTTAGCGTTCAAAGAAGCTCTGCCCACAAGCAGGCCCTCAGCTCCGCCATCTCTGATAAACTCTAACGCATCTTTTTCATTTACAGACCCACCATATATGATCCTAGGCAATTGCGCCTTTGCCCCAAATTTATCCGCTAAGACTTTCCTAATAAAAATTATCATCTCTTCGGAGTCTTTTGGGGTGGCGTCTTTGTGTCCTATGGTAGTAGAGATAGCCCAGACAGGCTCATAAGCAATGATGATCTGTGAAATAGCATTCTTAGACAAGCCATTTAAACATTCTTCTACTTGAGTCTTTACTAAATTAAAATATTCATGATTATCATCTCGAGTAGTCTCCCCTACACACATGATAGGAGTAAGTCCTTTGGAGATAGCACCTTTGATTTTTTTATTTATTAACAAGTTTGTCTCTCCGAGCTCTCTTCTTTCTGAGTGTCCGAGTATTACATATCTAGCACCCACACTGTAAAGCATATCTGCAGAAACTTCTCCCGTAAAAGGTCCAGCATCCAGACCAAAAGAATTCTGCGCCCCGAGAGGGATCTTTTTAGAGATCTTTTTTAGTTTTTCTATATATAAAGATGGTGGACATATTACTACTTCAATCTTTTTCATGCCAGAAATAGACTTGGATATATCGCTAAATAGTTTGCTTGCCTCTTTAAAAGACGAAGGGTTCATCTTCCAATTACCTATGATTATTTTCTTTTGCATTAGATTATTATAGCATAACTCATCTAGCCTCTTTCCAGGAAGTTATACTCCATCCTCCAGATGGACCATTGACGAAATTCGCATTTGCGAGCCCGCTGTCGTATACCACGACAGCGTTATTACTAAGATTTATATACTTACCATTCAAGGATTTAGCACTAGCATTGTTAGCTAAATTCACAGTGCCGTTCGCGGCATACAGTATCACTGCCCCACCATTATTAGACAAATTAATAGCGGAAGTAGAAGTAGAAGTAGAAAGCAGCATCAGATAACTCCCCGCAGATCCAGAGCCTGCAAATACTGCATTGTTCGATATATTCACCGTCCCGTCTGAGACTATCACTCCCTCTGAAGTGCCGTAAGAAGAAGAAAGCCTTACTGTAGCATTATTGCTCACATTTATATTCCCATGTACCCAAATAGTGCCAGTCACCGTCAGCTGTGCCCCGTTTGATACATTAAGGTCTCCGGTGATTTCTATTGGCCCTAGAGAGGAATTTGCTCCAGCTGTATAATTTCCAGAATATAAACCTCCAGCTGTTGCCTCGTCCTTCCAATCTAAAATATTCTGATCAGATATAGGCATAGCGACCTGGGAAGGGTCAGCAAGAGTAGTGTTACAAGCCTTATTGTTACCACTTCCTGTCTGGCAATAATTTGTCCCTGCAATGTTAGAATTATTCACAGTATGCGCATATGCGTTCCCGACACCACCAGTACCTACGGTGATTCCATCTATAAGTCCTGTCACACCTCCGAGGTAAAGCTTAAAAAAACCATCGAGCCCTGAAGGGCTGGTATTGTTCCATGTTCCAGCATATGCACCTATTTTGCCTGTCCCATCTGAATATCCAGCATTATTAGCTCCAAAGACATAGTACCTCGTAGAGTTTGTAGTCCCATCAATAACTATCCAGTAAGTAGTGCCTGCAGTTAATTCTGGATTAGTGGAAAAAGGCACACTCACCCATCCATAAGTAGTAGAAATTAAAGATGCGGACAAAGCTCCTGATGCAAGAGTAGTAGTACTAGGGCTAGTGCCAGAATTTGTAACAATTCTTACTGTTAAGTTGCCCGGAGTGCTAATTTTTTTAATGTATACATCAACCTTATTTACTGGACCAGTGGTAGTCACTTGAAAACTTTGAGCAAAGTCTTGTGTTGCGTTCGCATTACCAAATGTAACGTCATATGCAGGCACTCCAGAACCATTCGTCTGGTCAGCAGCGAGGGCAGAAGAATTTGCAGACAGCGCTGTACCTGTTATAGAACCTGAACCAGTAATGCTTCCATTAGAATACACACTACCATTTACTGAAGATCCGTTGTTCATAGTAAAACCCCCAGTCCCAACTTGAACACCGTAACTAAAAGATGCTCCGACACCCGTAGTCAGTATCATTTCGCTTTTCCTTTGCCTAGAAGATACATCTCCTGTAGCAGAAATAGTTTTTTGATTATATCCAGAATCAGTTATGTCGGCTGTCGCAGAGTTAGCACCTAATGTAATAGTATTAGTAGCTCCGAGTGTTTTCCCTGTCTTTAGTCGGAAATATGAATCTTCCACTGCAGACTCAGATAAAAACAAACTTTGCCTAGATTTCATCAGATCACTAGCGATCTTATACTCACGCACAGAAGGCACCACCAGCCCAGAGATAATAGCTAAAGAAATAAATAGGAAAAACACTACTGAGATTATCATTGCTTGCCCTCCATTTTTTTTATATTTCTTTTTTGTAATCACAAATTTATATATTAATAACCACCCCGTAATACGACCGTATTATAAAAATCTTCCACCCTATCTGATTCATCTTTAGTGCTACTAACAGAAAAAGATATTTTAATAGCCTTACCTTGGGCTGTAGTGATCTCAGTAAAAGATAGATTGGTCACTTGAATATTTGGAGTATTTAAATTTCCAGTCAAAACCCCGTCTTCGTAAAATTGAACATCTGATCCTGATAAGACAAATCTTATGGTCTTGTTATTATCTAATTCATCTTTTGTATTTAAAGTTAAGTCGCTTACACTTATGGAAAATATATTATTTGATTGCCGTATTTCCCTAGACATTTTCTCCATGATTGAGGCACTCTGCACTAAATCAGAATGAACAGAAGTCTCCTTAAAGGATTTTGTCATGTATATCAAAGCGTTAATAACCACCACGGTCAGGACTGCAAAAAGAGCTATGTAAAACAATATCTCAATTAGAGAAAATCCTTTTTTATTGTTTTTTATATTATTTACCATAAATTATGAAAAAAGATCTGTTATATAAAATTGCAAAGTTTTTGAAACGGCTTGTCCTCCCTCAGTCCAAGAAACAATAACGCTCACCAGACTAGTCTGACTATCTAAAGTACCCGACGCAGAAAGGTTTTGGCTTCCATCCCTGTAAGCCGGAGAAAAAGTAATCTTTCTGGTAAAAATGCCGACTTGGTTTGGAGTTGTAGATATTACCCAAGTTCCACCAGAAAAAGAAATATAATAGTCAGTAGCAGCTGTTAAACTAGAAATATTAGACCAAGCATTGTCTCTTACTATTCTAACTGATTCAGCTCCTTCTTCTAATAAGAGAGCGGCTTGGGCTTGGTGTACAGATTGCCTAGAAAGAGAGACAGCTTTTTGAGCAACCACCGAAGCTGCTATGACAACCATAGTAATTATGGCCGACGCGACAATTATCTCCACCATAAGAGAGCCTCTCTGGGTATTGTATTTTTTATTCCCTTTGAGTTTCATATTTAAATTTTAACATATTTTTGAAAATTAATTCGTGCTAACTGCTCCAGTTGGAGAGATCGTGATAGTTTTTGAAATAGATGAATTTGAAATTGTCACTGTGCCGTTCTTACTAGGTTCTCCAGAGAGTTTGTCAAAGTAAAGTTCTGTCGCACCGCCAGTCAAACTTATGTCTGATATGGTAACAGGAGATGAAATTAGCATATCTTCATTAGAAGGATCGCTGGATGAGTATAAATTACCTTCAAAAACCACTATTTTATTTGATTCAAAATGAACACCGTATTCTAAAGAATTTACCGAAGAAAGAGTTTGTGATTTTGCTTTATCAACGGCAGATACTAAGTCCGCTACTGCAGTTTTTAAAACCTGCTCTTGTCTCATCCTCTCAAAAGACGGTAAAGAAATAGCAGCCAGAATAACCACAATAGCTATGGCCAGAATGATTTCTAAAATTCCAAATCCTTTTTTAAAATTATACATAAAATAAATATCTATTAGCCTATACTTCCAAGTATTGAGTACAGTGGTGAAATCATGGATATAGCGAAAAATCCAACTCCTGCACCTATCACCACCATAAGCACAGGCTCGATGATAGTAGAAAGGTTTTTAGTTTTATTCTCAATTTCTTCCTCATAAAATAATGCAATTTGTAGCAACATATCTGACAATTTCCCCGTCTCTTCTCCCACTTCGATCATTTCAGACATCATGATTGGATAAAGGTTTGAATTATCTTCGAAAACTTTTGAAAATGGAGCTCCTTTCTCTACAGCCACCCTGGCCTCACTTAGAACTTTTTTAAAATAAGTATTTTGGACAACATCTTCGGTGATCTCTACTGCCCTGGTGATAGAAACTCCTGAGAGTAAAAGAGAAGACATACTCCGAGCTGTCCTAGCTGTGTTGAGCTCTTTAACTAAATTACTGATAAGTGGAGCTTTAACCATAAAGAAATCAATATACTTCGCCGTAAACTTTGCTCGGAAAAGTGAATAAATTCCAAAAGCAACTGATAATAATATGATGAATGTTAGAATTAAATTATTAGAAAAGAAATTTCCGAGACCTATGATGATACGAGTGGATATAGGTAAGGTGACTCCTAGCTCCTTAAACGTACCTGCAAGTGTAGGCACCACGAAGGCAAACATCAAAACCCCGATCACAACCATAGCAGACATGATGACTCCAGGATAAATAAGTGCCCCATGGATTTTCTTTGTTAATGCGTGTGATTTTTCCAAATTTACACCTATGTCAGACAAAGCTCCAGAAAGATTCCCAGACTCCTCCCCTGCTCTTGCCATAGAAACAAATAGTTTAGAAAATACGTCAGGGAATTTTGCCAAGCCAGAAGATAAAGTCTCACCACCATTGATGTCGTTAGTAATTGAAGTCAAAACTTTAAGTAATGTCTTGTTCTTGGTTTGTTTTTTCAGAACTGATAATGCGCGAGCTAGAGACAATCCAGCCCTTAGCATCCCACTTAGGTTTTTTGTAAAAATAATTTGATCGGCGATTTTCACCTTTGCAGAAAACATATCTTCGAAGGTTGAGAATTTATCTAGAAAGCTCCCGCCCTTTTCTGTGATGATAAGTGGGGTATCGCCTCTACTTCGTAGATCTCGAGATAAGGCAAAGCGATCCTGCGCTTCTTGAATCCCTTCGAATATTCCTCCACTTTTTAATTTTACTTTGTATGAAAAAAGCATCCCAGTACTAAAATTTTAAGTTTTTATTTATAATGGTCATTTGTTTTAATCAAAAATTTAGTACGGGATAAATATTTTAAAGACTATTCAGAAACAACACGGAACACTTCTTCGAGAGTAGTCAGTCCTAGCACTGCTTGGTATACGCCGTCCTCTATCATAGTCATCATACCTTCCTTCTTGGCTTGTATTTCTATATCATCTTGAGAACTGCCTTTTATGATCATTTCTTTGATACTAGAAGATACTTTTAAAACTTCGTGAATACCAGTACGACTGGAGTACCCGTCTTCAAACTCATTTACTCTTATTGGTTTATAGAAAGGTATCTTATCCCAGGTATCTTCTGCTCCTACTAGTTTTTCTTCTTTCAAGAAAGCTAGCATTCTATCCAGTTCGACTAATTTGCCCAAGCTTTTTATTTCTGCTTCAGATAGAAAATATTTTTCTTTATTAGCCACAAGTTTACGCACTAGACGCTGAGCGATAATAGTTTTTACTGTAGCTGTTATCAAGAATGGCTCTATACCCATATCTATCATTCTAGGGACAGCACCAGCGGCTGAGTTGGTGTGGATCGTAGACAATACCAAGTGCCCAGTCAGAGACGCATTAATAGCAAGTCCTGCTGTCTCTCCGTCTCTTATCTCCCCCACCATCACTATGTCTGGATCTTGACGAAGCAGTGACCTCAGACCATTGGCAAAAGTTAAGCCTATTTCGGGTTTTACTTGTGTCTGATTTACTCTAGGCATTTGATACTCTATCGGATCTTCGACTGTAGAGATGTTCACTTCGGGTTTATTTAAAATATCTAGCATTGTATATAGAGTAGTAGTCTTACCAGATCCGGTCGGACCAGTAGCGAGCACCATCCCCGTTTTTTGTTTTAAGGAATTATGTATTCTCTCTAAACCCTCGCCATGAAAACCTAAAGTTTCTAAAGAGAAACCGTGTGAAGTTTCTTTAAGTATTCTCATAACTGTTTTTTCTCCAAAGAAAGTCGGCAGAGTAGATACACGAAAAGAAATCTTTTCTCCATCTTGTTCTTTTTTAAATCTTCCATCCTGTGGAAGTCTTTTTTCATCTAGCTTTAGGTTAGCAAGTACTTTGATGCGCGCAGTAATACCAGCACCAGCAGTCTTATCTAAGACCATGGCATCATGTAAAATACCATCTATTCTGTACCGTATGGTTAATTCTTTCTCACCAGGTTCTATGTGGATATCAGATGCATTTTGTAAAACAGCATGAACAATTAAAGAATCCACGATCTTTACTACTGGTAAATCTTCAGCCATTTTCTGTAATTCAACCTCAGATTTCTCAGAAGACTTGTCCCCTTCCTCAGCAGCATCAGACAAGGTGTTTGATTCTGTTTGAATTATATTTTTAAATTCTGCCTGAAGACTTTTTCTGTATTGAGTAAGCACTGCCTTTATAGAAGCCGTGTCAGTAAGTCTTGGGAGTATTTTTAATCCGGATCTTTTTTTTATGAAATCAATAACAGGTAGGTCATCTACATCGAGCATGGCTACCTCTAAGCTTGTAGTTGTTTTCTTATAAGCAACGATATTATAGTTACGAGCTATTGGTTCAGGTATGAGAGATAACACAGCAAAATCAACCTTTTCTTTAGCTAAAGAGATAAAAGGTATGCCCAAGACAAAAGCCTCCATCCTTTTGAGGTCGGTTTCAGAAAGTTTACCATCAGACAAAAGAACATCTCCTATTTTTTGTTTTTTTTCTATTGCCTTCTTAACAGCACTTTCAAAATCTTCCTTAGTAACAAGGCCGGAGTCTAAGACAAACTTTTTAAATTGTCCTTCATCTATTATCATCCACTATATTGTACCAAAAATTCCCTTTAATAAAAAATTATTAAAGGGAATTTTATTTTTAACCTTCTATGAATGTTGGTTTTTTCCTGACAGTTACTGTCACTGCAGAAGTTTGACCACCGCAAGTAACAACATAAGTCGTAGTGCTCTTAGGTTGAACTACTATACTTCCAGAAGACGCTCCTCCAGTATCAAAGTTTGGAGACGTACAAGAGCCTTGTCCACTCCAAGTAATAGTAACTGGAACATTAGCTGAAGTAATAGTGGTACTTGCATTAACTGTTGTGGTACTAGCTACACCACCATAAGAACATGGTAATTCTCCTCCATAATTATCCGCTGATGGATCCTGACAAAGATTACTTGGGATAGACAGACACTTCAGTCCATCCCATAGGGTACCAGGCTCACAGGTTGAGGCAACAGTGCTGCTGTCTAGCTCGATAGCATTGTTGTAAAGATAGAAAGTCTCGGTATTGTATTTTACAGCAAGGGGTAAATTAGTTCCTGAGTTTCCATTTGCTACTACTGTACCTGGATTTTTAGTTACTGCTGAGGTGCCAACAGGGTTTTGAGTATTCCAAGAGAAGTTAATGTTACAGCTACTTTGGCCATCAGTTATAGCACAAGAAGGGAAAGCCGGAGTAAGAGTACCCGACATATTTGTACTGACTGCACACATAGACCCATTCCAACTAGTTCCCTCAATACAATTCACTTCAATACCAGGAGTAACAGCATCGCTAGCTAGCAATTCTCCATTGTGATAAAGGTAGAAGTTTGTAGTTGTGTAAGACACAGCGCTTGTTGTAGATCCTGATGTTGCTGTTGAAATAGTTGTTCCGTCTGGATTGTTTCTTGTCACTGCTGTAGCTGCTGCTGGGATTAAGTTTTGAGTTGTCCAAGTTACTGTTGAGTTACATGTAGATGCTCCACTTGCGATGGTGCATGAAGATGCAGAAATTGTTCCTGAAGGTACAGCTGCCACAGGGCAATAGAAACTACTGTAAACCTCTGTACTCCACTCATTGGTTGCAGACCTAGTCTGAACCCATGCAGTGTAGTCATGTCCAGGAGTTGTTGTTAGAGAAGTTGAAGGTCCTGTATCTGGAACATTTTCTGGAATCCAAGCTACTGGATACGTCCCGGTAGCATTATCAATAATTCTAAAGTAAGACATCGTATAGCCAATCGGCAATGTCCAAGAAAGATTTGCAGTGGTTCCAGGAGAAGGACAAGAAGATACAAAATTTATTGGAGGAGGTACCGCGCACACACTTCCATTCCATGCAGTACCAGAAGCACAGGATGTGGTAACCGTGGCTACTGCTAACTCTATGGAATTATTGTAAAGATAAAATGTAGTAATGCCAGACATCGCACTGTTGTAAGGAATAGTAAATGTAGAAGAACTGTTGTTACCACTTGGTGAAGTTGGCGTAGCTGTGCCGTTATTAGTAACAGAAGAAGTACCGGCTGGATTTGTAGTAGTCCAAGTAAGTGTAGAAGAGGTACAACTGCTTGCTCCAGAAGCAATAGTACATGTGGATGTTGCTGGAGTAAGAGTACCTGTCATTGGAGCGGGTCCAACATAAGTTATAGTTTTACTTGTACAACGACTTGTTAGGGGTTGTGTTGGGTTTGAAATATCTCCATCCCAATCAGCACAGAAAACAATTCCATGTGACCCTTCCGGTAAACCTAATGGACTCCATGGTTCATTCTCTCGTATTGTATATATAGAATTGATCGTAGCATTTGCTCCTATGCCAGATGTAGGCACAGAGAATATTAGATCCCACCCAGTGCCAGACCCAGGCACCGCAGAAGCATTATTATTATTTATATCTATAAAATATTTATTGGTAAATGTAGTACTGGTAGCTACGTTCGAATTCGTAATAGAAGTTGATAACTGAAGTGGAGATCCTGCTACTGGTCCTCCCGCAGCGTAAAGTTTTGATATAATCATATTACTGATATTTTCAATACTATTTTCTAGTAGATCCTTATACCATGCAATGTTTGAGTCTTTATTTAAGACAGCTACGTTACTTGCATTTATACCTCCAACGGAAATTATTGGGTATTGAGTTGCTAAACATGTACTTCCGTTCCAGCTACTACCTGTAGCACAAGATGCACTTGTAGCATCAGTAGATGCAGAATCTAATTGAACTCCGTTATGATAAAGGAAAAAAGTAGTTGAACCGAAATTAACCGGAGTAGAAATGTTAGTTCCAGAAGTAGCAGTAGATATGGTGCGACTATTATTGTTTGCAGTTACTGCTGTATCAGCTCCAGAAATACGATTAGAAGTGCTCCAGGTAACTAAAGAATTACATGTAGAAGCACCAATAGCAATTACGCAAGAAGGGCTAACTGTAAGCGTTCCTGAAGGGTTAGCCGTAAATGTCGCAGAAACTGTACAAGCACCAGTGATAGCTCCTGTAGTGTATGTAGTTCCAACTAATGTTCCACTACATCCTGAAGCAGCAGCTGAGTATCCAGAGTTTGGAGTTACTGTAAATGTAGTTGTAGAACCGTGTGATACTGATCTTGAAGCTGGAGATATTGTTCCTCCACTTCCTGCAGTTGCTGTAACTGTGTAGCTATTGGCTGCACAGTTACTTCCGTTCCAGGTGCTGTTTGCGGCACAAGTCACTTCAACTCCAGGAGTAACAGCATCTTGTGCAAGGAGTACAGCATTGTGATAAAGGTAGAAGTTTGTAGTTGTGTAAGACACAGCGCTTGTTGTAGATCCTGATGTAAGGTTAGAGACTGTGGTATTTGCAGGATTGTCTCTTGTTACTGCAGTAGCTGCTGCTGTTAAGTTTGCAGTTGTCCAAGTAATAGTTGAGTTACATGTGGATGCCCCAGTTGCAATAGTACATGAAGATGCAGAAATTGTTCCTGAAGGGTTAGCCGTAAATGTCGCAGAAACTGTACAAGCACCAGTGATAG
>CAYHIX010000012.1:0-20899 GCA_964356875.1 uncultured Candidatus Saccharibacteria bacterium | reverse complement strand
CACCTTCTTGGCAGGTTAAGGGTTGGAGGAGGACGTAATTGTTGTTTACATCTTCGACTTTACTTGATTTAACATAATTTTTACAATCTATATCTGAGCCTCCTTCCGCTATGCAGGATTTGTATTTTTGTTCATCAGTTTGTGAATTTATTGGCACTACAGGGGCTGCGGGATCCCATATTTCTCCTTTTAAGGTTTCCATGCAGTATGTTTTAGTTACATTTGTTGCCACAACTTCACCTGCGTTTTTATAACAAGTACCTTTTGGTTCTGGGGCTGGAGTGTTTTCAACCCACCTCAGATATGTTCCTTTAGTGGTATTTTCACATTCTGTTTTTTTTGAAATATAAGTTTTTATCTCATCCTTATCACCTCTTGGAACAGTATAGGTACAAGTTCCATCTGGATCATCTACTGCATGTATTTTTAATACTGGAGTCAGAATTCCAATCGATACTAATATTATTAAAAAAAATAATAAAATTTTATTCTTCATTTAAATCTACAACACTACGAACTTCTTCTATGGAAGTTACCCCATTTAATATTTTTACAATACCGTCTTGGCGCATAGATAGGGTACCTTGAGTGCGAGCTACTTTTTTGATCTCTCTTTCACTTGGGTTAAGCGACATTATTTTTTCGATATCTTCGTCAGTTTTTATTGCCTCGAATATTCCTATTCTCCCGGCAAATCCTGTCATGTTACATTTTTCACAACCAACGGGAGTAAACATTTTTAAAGGGGCATCAGGGTTTATGTTGTAGTTTGCGAGGCTTTTACCTTCTTCTTTTATGCTATTCATTACCAGTGTTATAGTTTTTTGTTCTTCCTCAGATGGGACAGTTTCTTTTTTACATACAGCACAGAGTTTTCGCACTAGTCTTTGGGCAATAGATAGAGATAAAGCAGAAACTAAGATCTTAGGATTGACCTTCAGGTCGATCAGACGGGGGATGACTCCTGCTGCATTGTTCGTATGTAGAGTAGAAAAGACCATGTGTCCAGTTAAAGCAGACTGCACAGCAATCTCAGCTGTTTCTCCGTCTCGGATTTCTCCAACCATGATCACATCTGGGTCTTGCCTAAGAGCTGAACGAAGTCCTTCTGGGAAGCTATAGCCTTTCTTTAGATCTGTTTGAGTTTGGGTGATACCTTCTAGGTGATATTCGACTGGGTCTTCTATGGTTATAATATTTATTTCTTTTGAATAGATTTTCCTTAAAAAGGCATACAGAGTAGTAGTTTTTCCGGAACCAGTAGGTCCGGTGACTAGGATCATACCGTTTGGTTTGACTATTTCTTTTTCAATAATACCGAAAAGATATGGTTCGATACCTATTTCGTCTAGGTTTACCTGGATGGATTTAGGATCAAGGATACGCATGACTATGGCTTCACCATAGGAACCTGGTATGAGTGATGAACGTATGCTGATCTCTTCTCCATCTTCCATGATGTTGAATCTGCCATCCTGAGCTATTTTAGAAGTCAGTTTCATTTGAGAGAGAAGTTTGATCCTAGAATTTAATAGGTGGTAGACTTCAAGATCAAAGAAGTTTATATCTTGCAAAACTCCATCTAGCCTAAGGCGAAGCCTGCACTGTTCTTTCTCTGGCTCTATATGTATATCAGATGCCTTAATAGATATAGCTCCAGCGAGGATGATCTCAAGCAGTCTAGAAATTTTATGAATTTTATTTCCTTCTAATGCTTCTTTGATTAGTTTTTCTATGTCTTGGATATGGTGGATGTTTTTTGCGATATCTCTTAAAACTTCTCCAGATATGTCTAGCCCTCCTATGGTAGAATTCTCAGCCATGGATATTTCCTTATATCTCTCCCAGGCTTTATTTATACTGATACTGCTTGCCATATAGAAAACAGGTATTAAATTTTGCCTTTCTAGTAGTTCAGTGATTTTAGATTTTAATTCATCATTAGGGGAGCGCATAGCGATGTAAATGTTTTTACCAAAAAGCTTAAAAGGCGCAACGCGCATTTCTATGGCGTCCTTTTCGGGTATCGTACGTAAAGCCTCGTTGTCTATACCTATTCTATATAAGTCTATATAAGGTAAGTCGTATTTTGACTCCGCCAACATAGCTACTAGTTGTTCTTCTTCTAGTTTGTGTAATTCATCTAATTGCTTATTTTCTGACGCATCATCAAAATCCTTCATATGTATATGGTATTGTAACTTAAATGGTATACTTTTTACAATGGTTGCCAAAAATCCACAACAAAAAACCCTAGTCTTACTTGATGCCCACGCCATAATACATAGGGCTTATCATGCTTTGCCCGAATTTATGTCTTCAGATGGGGTGCCTACCGGGGCTCTCTATGGACTATCCACCATGCTCATGAAGATCATAGATGACCTGAAACCAGACTATATAGTGGCTTGTTACGATCTACCACAAAAAACTTTTCGACATGAAGTATACGATGCGTATAAAGCTGGGCGAAAAAAGACAGACGACGCCCTAATATCTCAGCTTCAAAAATCTCGCAGTATTTTTGAAGCTTTTAATATACCTATATATGACGCTCCGGGTTTTGAAGCAGATGATGTACTCGGTACTATAGTGGAAGGAGAGAAAAAAAATAAAAATATTAAAATTATAATTGCTTCAGGGGATATGGATACGATGCAGCTCGTAGATGGCAAAAAGGTTCAGGTTTATACGTTGAAAAAAGGAATAAATGACACAATTTTATATGATGAAGACAAAGTCCTAGAAAGATTTAAGTTCAAACCTAAATTTTTACCAGACTACAAAGGACTCCGGGGGGATCCATCAGATAATATCATCGGCATAAAAGGTGTAGGCGAGAAAACAGCTGAGAATTTGATAGTGGGTTTTGGTACCATAGAAGAAATTTATAAAAAATTAAAAAAAGATGAGAGTGTATTTAAAAAAGCAGGGATTAGTCCAAGAATGATAGAGCTTTTGAAAACTAACGAAGAAGAAGCTATGTTTTCTAAAACCTTGGCCACCATCAGGCGAGATGCACCTATAAAGTTTTCTTTACCAGATCAATCTTTTTGGGAAAATGCTGATCTAAAAAAAATAGAGCAAATTTTTATACAATATGAATTTCGAAGTTTGTTTTCTAGATTAAAATCATTCTTCAGTAAAAGTGGTAGTCAAAATAGTACCAATACACTAGGTTTTATAGAAGAAAGTAAAAAAGAAAATGATAAATTAGACCCACAAAAATTTAAAGAAGCTAGTGTCGCCCTTTGGCTTATAAATTCTGAAATCACCAACCCTCAATTGGAAGACATGTTGATCTTTGCTAAAACAGAGTCATTTGATGTGGCATATGATCATATTTTCAAAAAGTTAAAAGAGAAAAGCACACCTGGTGAACAGGTGGGGCTAGAGAAAGTATATAAAGAAATAGAAGAACCATTAATGCCAATAATTAAAGAAATGGAAGATCATGGGATTATGATAGACAAAAAGTATTTTGCTGATTTATCAAAGGAATATCATAAAGAGCTTGATAAGTTAGTAGTAAAAATACACAAGATGGCAGGAGTAGAATTTAATATTAATTCACCCAAACAGCTAGGAGAGGTGCTGTTTGAGAAAATGGGTATTAAGAACCAAGGTAAGCAAGCAAAGAAAAGTGCTAGTGGGGGTTTTTCTACGAAAGTTTCCGTACTAGAAGAAATCGAAGAAGAAAATCCAATCATTAAAGAAATTTTGGCTTACCGAGAATTACAAAAATTATTATCTACTTACATAGATGTCATACCCCAGATGGCAGGAGAGGACAATAGGCTGCATGCAAAATTTTTGCAAAACGGTTCGGCGACAGGGAGGTTTTCATCCCAAGACCCAAATTTGCAAAATTTACCTACTAAAACAGAGCTAGGCAAGAGAATCCGAGGAGGATTTATAGCAGATAAAGGACATAAGTTAGTTGCTTTTGATTATAGTCAGATAGAACTCAGAGTCGCAGCTATGCTGTCTAATGACGTAAAGATGACTCAAGTTTTTAGAGATAAAAAAGATATTCATGCTGGAGTGGCATCTTTTGTATTTGGAGTTCCAGTCGACAAAGTCGACTCGGAAATGAGAAGGCAGGCGAAGGTGATCAACTTCGGCATTATTTATGGTATGGGGGTCACTGCTCTTCGTAAAAATCTTGGAGGCACGAGAGCAGAAGCCCAAAAGTTTTATGACAATTATTTTCATCAATTTTCCGGCGTTAAGGATTATTTAGATGAGGTGAAAGTTTCGGCAACAAAAAATTCTTATACGGAAACTTTATTTGGAAGGCGTCGGTATTTTCCAAATATAAATTCTAGGATTCCCTTTTTGAAAAATATGGCTGAGCGCACCGCTATAAATGCACCAGTGCAGGGGACTGCAGCAGATATTATAAAACTCGCCACTAGATATGCACACGAAGACTTAAAAGCATCAGGACTACTTAATAAAGTGCACTTAGTGCTTCAAATACACGATGAACTAGTATACGAAGTAGAAGAACCCGTCATAGAACAAGCAAACAAGATAATAAAAGACGCCATGGAGGGAGTCCTTGTTAGGTCTTATTTAAAATATAAAACAGACATACCGCTCGAAGTCACCTGCCATATGGGGGATAATTTTAGCGAAGTAAAATAACACCGTTTTGCCTTTACTAGTATTTTTGATATAGTTTACATATGAATAATAATCCTCAAAATATACGCAAAGACAACATACATAGGGTTTTAGCGCATTCTTATACTGTGTATTTGGTTATGTTTTTGATAGGGGTTACTTTAGATTTTATATTTAAAATCAAGATTTTTTCGGATTCTGTAATGGCACCCATTGGCTTTTTATTACTCATCATTGCTTCCGTCTTAATAATTTGGGCTCAGAAAACTGGGCGAGACTTAAGGAAAGTAAAAGAAGTAAAGAGGGAGCATTTTCATCGTGGTCCTTATAATTATACTCGGATACCCACCCAGCTCGGGATATCGCTTTTGATGCTCGGGTTCGGAGTAGTCGCAAATGCATTTTTTGTTATTTTGTCTACAATACTTTCTTTTCTTATAGTTAAATTTGTTTTCATGTCAAAACACGATAAATTCTTAACTGATAAATATGGCGAAGCGTATGCTGAATATAAAAAGCTAGTTCGATTTTAAAATATGATCTATATTTTCTCCGGAGATGATACAAAAAAGAAATTACAAAATTATGAAAAATTCATAAAGACTTTACCCGTCACAACTGAAAAGTTTTTGATAAGCAAAAAAGAATTTAATCCTGATCAGATAGAAAGCTTTTATTCCGGAAGCAGTCTTTTTTATAAAACCACAGCCATTATTTTTTCTGAAATTTTAGAAAAAGAAGACACAAGAGACTTTATCCTGAGTAAAATTAGCCTACTTGCGAGTTCTGAAAACAAATTTGTTTTCTTGGAAAGAAAACTCTCAAAACCCACATTAGATGCATTTAAAAAAATAAAAGGCGGGGAGATAGAGATCAATATATTTGAATTACCAAAAGAAAAAAAAGAAAAATTTAACAATTTCTTACTAGCAAACGACTTAGAGAGAAAAGATAAACTAAACCTTTGGATACATTATAGGCAGGCAGTCGATAAAGGTGTAGGACTAGAAGAGCTCACGGGGGTGCTTTTCTGGAAAGCCAAAGATATGATTTTAAAAAACAATTTTAGAAGTTTATCTAAAGTACAGCTAGAGAGCTTTATTTCAAATATTTCTTTTATTTTGCCGCAGGCTCGTAAAGAGGGTAAGGATGCCGAGCTAGTGTTTGAAAGTTTTTTACTTAAAGCTTTTTAGGGTTTTTATTTATCTAGTGCGCCCAGTAGGGATCGAACCTACGACCTTATCCTTAAAAGGGATCTGCTCTACCAGCTGAGCTATAGGCGCATAACTACTCAAATATATAGTAAAAACTATTGAAAATCAACCTTTCCACTGTGTAGTATATGGTTGTAGGTGTAAAAAAGTGATATTATTTAAACATGCATAGAATAAATATAACTTTAGTTTGTTTTCTATTGTTTACTATTATAAGTTCGCTTCTAGCTTACAAGATCGTCCTCACTGGATATTCTAGCTATGATACAGAATACGAGATAAGCTCGCTCGATAAAACTGATAAATCTAAGGAGGATAATAAAGGTTATCAAAATTAGATTTCGAGATTAGTTTGTGTTAAATTTCAGTATGCCTAAAAAAATGCTGCCAAACAACAACAGCAGTATATTTAAATTAAAAAAAGAGTGGAAACCAGCCGGGGATCAACCAACGGCTATTTTAAAGTTGGTAAAAGGCTTAGACGAATCCATGCAAGCTCAGACGTTGCTCGGTGCCACAGGCACAGGGAAGACTTTTACTATGGCAAATGTAATAGCCGAGCATAACAAGCCGACACTAGTAATAGCTCACAATAAAACTTTAGCCGCCCAGCTTGCCCAAGAATTTAAAGGGTTTTTTCCAGATGCTGCAGTGCATTATTTTGTTTCATACTATGACTACTACCAACCAGAAGCATACATGCCTGCCTCAGATACATACATTGAGAAAGATGCATCAATAAATAAAGAGATAGATAGACTAAGGCATGCTAGCACCCAAGCCTTGCTCACTCGCCCGGATGTGATAATTGTCGCATCAGTTTCTTGTATTTATGGATTAGGTTCTCCTGAAGAATATGAAAAAACCAATGTTAAGCTCGAGGTAGGTATGAAGATAGATCGTATGGCTCTCATGAAAAAGCTCATTGCTATCCATTTTGAGCGGACAAACGCAGACCTAACAGCTGGAACATTTCGGTCTATTGGTTCTACGGTAGAGTTTATGCCCGTGTCAGATGTCATTACATACAAGATAGAAATATCAGGGGGAGTTATTAGTAATATCAGCAAAGTAGACCCTATTTCCTCAAAGATTATTAAAGAAGAAAAGAATATTTTTATATTTCCAGCAAAACACTTCATTACCGAAGACTCAAAAAGAAAACAAGCCATAATCAATATTAAAAAAGAGCTCGATGCTCAACTAAAGAAATTTAAAAAAGAAGGTAAACTTTTAGAGGCTGAGAGAATAAAAAGAAGGACAAACTATGATTTAGCGATGATAAAAGAAGTAGGGTATTGTAATGGTATTGAAAATTATTCTAGGCAGCTATCAGGTAAAGCCGAAGGGGAGCCACCAGAGACATTGCTTTCATATTTTCCACATAAGAAAAATCCGGAACATACTCGCCGTCATTCGCACTCTGTTCTGGAAGGGCAAGAACCCGCTGGTCGTAGCAAATATTCCTCTGAGTATGTTCCAGATTTTTTGACGATCATAGATGAGTCGCATGTGACCTTGCCGCAGTTGCAGGGTATGTATGCGGGTGACGCTTCTAGAAAAAATACCCTTGTAGAATATGGTTTTCGTCTGCCTTCAGCTAAAGATAACAGACCGCTAAAATATGATGAATTCAAAGAGCGTATCGGGCAGGTCATATATACCAGTGCGACACCAAGTGAAAGAGAAAAATCTGAAAGTGAGCAAATAGTAGAGCAGATTATTCGTCCGACAGGGCTCGTAGATCCAGAGACTATAGTTCGTCCAGTCAGTGAGAAGGCGGCATACAAAGGACAAATCCAAGATTTTATATCCGAGGCAGAAAAAACTATCAAGAAATGTTTTAGAGTTTTGGCGACGACTTTAACTAAAAAAATGGCTGAAGATCTATCTATGTATTTAAAGGACAAGAAAATTAAAGCTGAGTACTTACACAGTGATATAAAAACTATGGATAGGATAAAGATTCTTACTCAATTCCGAAAAGGGGAATACGATGTGCTGGTGGGTGTGAACCTCCTTCGTGAAGGTCTCGACTTGCCCGAGGTAGCACTCATTGGTATTCTCGATGCAGACAAAGCAGGGTTTTTGCGTTCAGAAACTTCACTCATACAGACCATTGGCCGTGCGGCTAGAAACAGTGAGGGAAAAGTTATTCTCTATGCTGACAGCATGACAGATGCTATGGATTATGCGCTCAAAGAGACAAAGCGTCGCCGTGATGTTCAGCTGGCTTATAATAAAAAGCACGGCATTACCCCAAAGACAATTTTAAAGAAAATAAAAGATATCACTGAAGAGTTAGAAAGTGAACATGGAAAAGTGGTGAATGCAGAGCTTCTGCTCGACGTAGAGCTTTTCAAAAAAGCATTTGCGAAAGATAAAAGTAATAAAGGTAAAAATGAATCAGATTCCATAAAGAACATGCTCATGTCAGATGAAGAAAGGGAGGGCTTGGTGTATGAAAAAATAATAAAACTAAAAGAGAAAGAAATGAATAAAGCTGTCAAAGAGCTCGACTTTGAAACTGCCGCTATTTTGCGAGACGAAATAGGGGTTTTGCGTACTCGTTTGGAGAAAAAGGATTAGTAGAAAATTTATATTTTTCTGGTATACTAAAGTAGTTAAATATAGATATACACCCCCTATGAATGTGGCGGGGTGTGGTTGTGTTGTAAGTAACCAAATAATATGAAAACAGAAAAAAACGTAGACAAAATAAGGGTAAAAGGGGCACGGACGCATAATTTGAAAAATATTAGCGTTGAAATGCCAAGGAACAAGATGGTGGTAATTACTGGCGTTTCTGGGTCAGGGAAGTCTTCACTTGCATTTGATACTATATTTGCCGAAGGACAGCGTCGCTATATCGAGTCTTTGTCTTCTTACGCTAGGCAGTTTTTAAACCAAATGCCAAAGCCAGACGTGGATGAGATCACGGGGCTTTCGCCTGCAATATCTATTGATCAAAAATCCCGCTCGAATAATCCTAGGTCAACAGTGGCTACTATCACAGAGATATATGATTATTTGCGTGTGATGTATGCCCGCATAGGGCATCCGCATTGTCCAAAATGTGGCGAGGAGATAAAGAAACTTTCAAATGAAGAAATTTTGAATTTTATTCTAGAGAAGATAAACACCCTAAGTAAACAAAACAAAAATACTAAAAATAAAAAATCTGTAATGGGTGTAGAGTGGGATCAAACAGAGATCAGCATATTCTCTCCAGTTGTGCGTGGACGTAAAGGCGAATATTATCAAATGCTTTATGATTTATTAGGTAAAGGTTTTTCTGAGATTCGCCTCGATGGATCTATGAAAAAATTACGAGAACAGATAACTCTTTCAAAAAACAAAGCCCATAACATAGATATACTTGTAGATCATTTCGGACTCCATGAATTCAAAGATGATAAAGAAGGTAGCCGCATGAGGTTGAACGAAGCCTTAGAGAGAGCTCTCTTAGAGTCTGATGGTTTAGTGGCAATAAAAATTGGAGAAGATGAATTTATCATGTCTGCTAAATTTGCTTGTAAGAATGACGGCTTTTCATTTCCTGAAGTAGAGCCTAGGCTTTTCTCTTTTAATTCTCCTTATGGCGCCTGTCCGACATGTAATGGCCTAGGATCGAAATATTTTATGGGTGATGAAGTGTGCGATGACTGTAACGGTGCTCGTTTGCGACCTGAGGCGCTCAACGTATTTCTTTTAAGCAAACTCGATAAAAAAGAACGAGTAAATATTTTAGACCTAGCATCTCTTTCTATTCAAGACGCTCACGCGTTTTTCAAAAACTTAAAACTCTCAGAACAAGAGCGTGAGATATCTTTGCCGATAGTTCGGGAGATAGAGGCAAGGCTACAGTTCATGCTCGATGTTGGGCTTGATTATCTCCAGCTTTCTAGAAAGGCAAACACCCTCTCAGGTGGGGAAGCGCAGAGGATACGTCTTGCTTCACAGCTTGGCTCTAGACTTGTCGGGGCATTATATGTGTTAGATGAGCCGACTATAGGTTTGCATCAGAGAGACAACGACAGGCTTATAAAAACTTTACAAAATCTACGTGATTTAGGGAATACTATTCTAATAGTTGAACATGATGAAGACACTATATATGCATCAGATTACATAGTGGATATAGGCCCAAAGGCTGGGGTGCATGGTGGAAAAGTTATTGTTTCAGGAGATCTGGATGACTTATTAACGGCGAAGAAAAATCCTAGTGGTTCTCGAACTCTTGGGTACTTAAGGGGGGAAATAAAAATAGAAGTTCCAAAGAAACGCAAACAAGCACACGGTACTATAAAAATAGTAGGTGGAAAAGTTTTTAATATAAAAAATATGAATGCCGAAGTTCCTTTGGGTGTTATGACGTCTATAACCGGGGTGTCTGGATCTGGCAAGAGTTCTTTTATGTATGAGATTTTATATAAAAATCTTCAAGCTAGGCTCGAACGAAAATACCGCACAGCAAAACTTTTCAACTGCGCATCTTTTACTGGGACAGAATATTTATCTAGAGTTATTTTAATAGACCAGTCTCCAATAGGGCGTACTCCTCGTTCGAATTTGGCTACATACACAGGAGCATTTACGCATATTAGAGATCTCTTTGCGACTACAGATGAAGCCAGGCTTCGAGGATGGAAAGCAAACCGCTTCTCTTTTAACGTGAAAGGTGGACGCTGCGAAGCTTGTGAAGGAAATGGAGAGATAGCAGTCGAGATGCATTTCTTACCGACTGTGTATGTCACATGTGATGTATGTTTAGGTAAAAGATTTGATAAAGAAACTCTTACAGTAAAATATAAAAAGAAAAATATTTACGAAGTACTTCATATGACAGTAGAGGAGGGACTTACATTCTTCAAAGACATTCCAGCTGTGTCTGATAGATTGCAGACTCTTATGGATGTAGGGCTCGGGTATTTAGAGCTTGGTCAGAGTGCTACTACTCTCTCTGGCGGGGAAGCCCAGCGGGTGAAAATCAGTAGTGAGCTTTATAGACCTAATACAGAAAAAACCATCTATCTTCTCGACGAGCCTACCGTAGGGCTGCATTATGATGATGTGCAAAAACTTCTCGAAGTCCTAAATAAGCTTGTTTCTAAAGGGAATACTGTGGTTCTGATCGAGCACAATCTCGACATAGTAAAGAGTTCTGACTATATCATCGACATAGGGCCAGAAGGGGGGATAAATGGAGGGACATTAGTAGCCAAAGGAACCCCGGAAGAAGTGGCAAACAATGCAAAGTCATACACTGGAAAATATTTGAAAAAAATATTAAAGAAATAAAATTATGAATTTGAAAGATTTTAAAAAAATAAAACTTCCCGACAAGCCTGGAGTTTATTTTTTCCGAAAAGGAAAGGATATTTTGTATATTGGGAAAGCGACATCTTTAAAAAGTCGAGTACGAAGTTATTTTGGTCATGACCTTATCGTCACTCGAGGGCGCTTGCTTGTCGAGATGGTATTTGGAGCGAATAAAATTCTCTGGCAGGAAACGGATAGCGTGCTCGAAGCTCTTATTCTCGAAGCAAACTTAATAAAAAAACATAAACCGTACTTTAATACCAAAGAAAAAGACGACAAGAGTTTTAACTTTGTGTGTATTACCAAGGAAGATTTTCCGAAAGTTTTGGTTCTACGCGAACGAAGTTTAAAAATGAGCGTACTTGAAGAAAAAAACGGTGTTCCATTTCAGGCAAAGTACGGTCCATTTACGAACGGCATGCAACTCCGCGAAGCGATGAAGATCATTCGCCGGATTTTCCCATACATCGATGCGCAGTCGGCAAAGCGCGATAATGCTACATTCTATAGGCAGATAGGTCTTGCGCCGGATACGAGCACCAAGGAGGCAAAAATTTCCTACAAAAATAATATCAAAAACCTGAAACTATTTTTTGAAGGAAAAAAGAAAAAAGTCGTCATAAATTTTAAAAAAGAAATGATGACACTTGCTAAAAATAGGGAATTCGAACGTGCTGATGAAATAAAGAAAAGAATTTTTGCTCTTACTCATATCAACGACATAGCACTTTTGAAAAATGAAAACTTAGGTCAAGTCGGGGGGAACACATTTCGTATTGAAGCTTACGACATAGCTCATATGAGTGGTAAAAACATGGTGGGGGTTATGACCGTAGTCGAGGACGGACAAGTCGCCAAACACGAATATAAGAAATTCAAAATCAGAACCCAGAGCAATGCAAATGACATCGGAGCACTCAAAGAAGTATTAGAACGTAGGCTCAAACATACCGAGTGGGTATATCCGAGTTTGATCGTGATGGATGGTGGTGTCGCGCAGCTGAACGTCGCCATGAAGACACTCAAGAGTTTGAAGCTGTCTATTCCGGTAGTATCCGTAGTGAAAGACGATCGTCATAAACCAAAAGCATTAATGGGCGACGAAGCTTTAGCCATAAAATACAAATCAAAAATTCTTCTCGCAAATAGTGAGGCGCACAGATTTGCTATTGCTTATCATAAAAATATGAGAAATAAAAACTTCTTAAAGTAATGAAAAAACTAGATCAACAAAATATATTAATTTTAAATGATATTCGAAGCATTGAAAATGTCGGAGCTATGTTTCGTACTGCTGATGCGGCAGGTATAGATAAGATTTATTTAGTGGGTTACACTCCAGCACCCATGGATAGATTTGGACGAAAGAGGGGAGATTTAGCAAAGTCTGCACTTGGCGCAGAAGAATTTGTGAAATGGGAGCAGAAGAAAAGTATCTTGCCACTTTTAACTAAATTAAAAAAAGATGGATTTTTAATTATAGCGATAGAACAAGATGAAAAATCCGTAGATTATAAAAAAGTAAAACTAGGCGCAAAAAATGCATTCATCGTCGGCACAGAAGTAACTGGCATACCCAAAAATATTCTTAAAAAATGCGACATAATTGCTGAGATTCCAATGAAGGGACAGAAGGAGTCGCTCAATGTCTCTGTGGCTACGGGGGTGGCTTTATTTAGGATACTTGGTTTGTAAAATAAAAAATATCAAAATTTATAAAGCAATCTATCTAGGCCTACTGGCCTAGCGAACTGCTCGGCTCGGTAGCCTGCGCAAGGCTTTCTAAATTTTATATTTAGTATTTTACTTCTGACAATTTGGGCAAAAAATCGTTGTTCTGCCACCAACTATTATTTTTTTAAGTGGCCTTTTGCAGTTAACACACATTTCTCCATCTTTGCCGTATACTTTATGTTCTCTCGCGTAGTTGCCTCTGCTGTCATCGAGGAGTCTATATGTTGCTACAGATGACCCACCGACTTTCACTGCTTTTTTTAATATTCTTAAAATAGCTTTATGTAATTTATTTACTTCAAGAGTAGACAGCGTTGAAGCATTTCTCTCTGGACGTATTCGGGATTCAAACAGGCTTTCGTCAGCATAAATATTGCCGAGCCCAGTGACTATCTTTTGCTCCATGAGCACTGCTTTTATCTTGCCTTTGTATTTTTGTAGTTCTTGCCCGAAATATTTTACGGTGAATTTTTTATCAAACGGCTCTACTCCTAGTTTTTCAAAATGGTTTTCTTTTTCGAAATTTTTTATGTCTTTATAATATAAAAGGTAACCAAACATTCGTGTGTCGTTGTAAAACAAAGTTCCTTTTTCGAGCTCAAAAATTACATGAGAATGTTTGTTTGGAAGCATTGTTTCAGAAAGTTCGATCGGATGCCCACCACTTATGAGCTGGGAAACATCCCTTTTTTTAGGTTTGTAGACAAACTGCCCAGACATTTTGAGGTGCACTAGGATCATTTTCCCATGGCTGAGTGTAAAGATAAGGTTCTTCGCACGTCTATCTATAGAGAGGAAACGCTCACCAGTAAGCCCTCTTATAAATTCGAGGTTCTTTTGTTTAGAGATAGTGCGTTTTGTGCTTTTACCTGACACTAGCTTTGGTTTTTGTATCTTTATGTCACGAATTTTTTGACTCACGATCACTCGAGATAATCCCATTCTTAAATTTTCTACTTCTGGGAGCTCTGGCATGGTATCATCATACTATATGAAGAAACTTTTATTAACAACCTTATTTTTTCTAGCACTCTTTACCCCAATAGGGTTTTTAAATGCAGCCACAAAAGTTACCCCAATAAAGATACTCATAGTACCCGGGCATGATAATGAAGTTTGGGGTGCCCAATATGGATATGTAAAAGAAGCGGATATGAATTTAAACTTATCAAACAGAATTTATAATATCCTAAAGAAGGATAAAAGATTTGAAGTTCACATAACTAGGAAAATAGGTGGCTATACCAAAGAATTTGAAGATTATCTCACAAATAACAGGGAAGCTATCATAGCTTTTAAAGAAAATGCAAAGAAAGAGATGCAGGTAGCCATAGACAGTGGTGACTTTGTCGAAAAAGAAAACCCACCACACAACGATGCAAGCGAAGAAGTGGCTATAAAATTATATGGATTTAATAAATGGGCAAATGAAAACAAGATGGATGTGGTGATCCATGTGCATTTCAACGATTATCCGCGAGAGACACCCTGGGTCTCTGGGATTCATAAAGGTTTTGCTATTTATACTCCCGAAGAGCAGATGGTAAATGCAAAAGGAAGCTCCGATCTAAGTAAAAAGATTTTAAAAGAGCTCAAGAAGAAATACATCACCAGCACTTATGAAGAAGAAAAGGGTGGATTAGTGCCTGATCAGTCACTCATAGCCTTAGGTTCAAACGGCACCTTGCTCCCATCTGTCCGCTCACTACTTATAGAATACGGTTATATTTATAGATTTAAGACAAAAGCAGCTCGCATGTCCGCGTATGCAAACATGGCGAGTCTGACAAGCGCAGGTATCAAGAGTTATTTTTTTCCGAAAAAATAGAAGGCTTTCTAAATTTTATAGTTTATTTTCCGGCTAAAACCTTGAGCGCTTCACGGATCTTTGTATTTATATCTGCATCAGGAGTTACATTTTTCAACGCTTCTCGCGCATCATTTTGAGAATACCCTAGTGTTTTTAATGCTTCGAGCGCGTCCATCTCTCCCTGGAGAGAGCCCTTGCCCGCATCTCCGCTCATCTTATCTTTCATTTTATCTCGAAGTTCGATGACTATCTTTTCCGCAGTCTTTTTACCAATGCCTGATATCTTTGTCAGATAGCTGGTATCACCAGTGCCTATAGCCCTGACGAGTGTGTCTATGGTGGTGATGCCGAGTATGCCGAGCGCCCCCTTTGGTCCTATTCCGGATACGTTGATAAGCATTTCGAAAAATTCAAGTTCTTTGTGTTCTAGGAATCCATATAAGTCGAGAGAATCTTCGCGTACATGAGTATGTATAAAAAGGAATATATTTTCACCCACTTTTGGGGCTCGAGATAGAGCGTCAGGGGATACAGAGACTTTATATCCGACCCCAGAAGCTTCTACTATCAAAAATTTTTCTGTTTTTAGTATTACTATTCCTCGTATGCTACCTATCATGTTTACATCATAACAAAAAACTTATGTGAACCCCTAATTGACTTTTTCTAAAAAATATACATAATGTATACAGAAGACCCTTAAATCCGGGGTTTTTGTTATTTAAATTCAGAAAATAAAAAGTGAGGTGAGATGATGATTATACTTCCAAATAAATCTTTGATCCCAGAGGATTGGTCTTTTGGTAGTTTTTTGAGACCCGACCTTGTTGAGCAAGACCTGGCACCAAATTTTTCTTTAGATAAAATTGAAAAATATAATCCTATTCCAGATGGACGACCCTGGATACCGGTTGCTGTTTTTTTTCAAACCTTCTTCAAAGAAGGAAATGGAAACCACAGAAGGTCTATAGGTTGTCGTCATGCAGAACCTTTTTTGGGTGATGATATATCTTTGTTTGTTGAAACATTCGGAGAACAATCTAGAGTTTTACTTGCTCTCTACACATTTAAGGATAAGCATAACAATACTGTAATTCCTACAATGCTAGTTCGGAGCAGTATGTGGGGTAAGGTAAAAGAGGTTGTTTTAGAGCCGATGGTTGCATCGGGGACGATAACCCACGACACAAAAGTTCCACTAATTAATTAACCGTCCCTAGGGATTGAGAAAAATTGTCTCAATTTGGGACGGTTTTTCTATTTCTAGTTGGTCATTTTAAAAGTTGTGTTTTTATGGGTTTTTTGATATATTATATACATGCCAATAACAAAATCAGCTAAAAAAGCAGTTCGTGGTTCTCTTCGCAAAAAGGCCTTAAATGACCAGCGTAAGAAAGTCATGAAAGAGGTAATAAAGAAAATTCAAAAACTTACTAAATCAGATAAGGCTGGTGCAGCAAAGATGCTCCCAGATGCTTTTCAAGCCATAGACAAGGCAGCCAAGAAGGGCGTTATAAAGAAAAATAACGCTGCTCGAAAGAAGGCTCGCTTGTCTCGCATCACTAAATAAAATGTCTCAGTTACTCGAGTTTTATGGAACTGAATGTCCGCACTGTATTAGTATGCGTGAGTTGGTAGAACGCCTCGAAAAAGAAGAGGGGATAAAGATAGACAGCTTTGAAGTCTGGCACAATAAAGAAAACGAAAAGAAGCTTTTGGAGATAGATAAAGACATGTGCGGTGGAGTGCCATTTTTTTACAACACTCAAACTGAAAAGTTCATCTGCGGCGATACAGACTACGATACATTTAAGAAATGGGCAAAAGGGGAAGAGTTTAGCCAAGAAGAATAATTTAAATACAAATAAAAAACCCTCACTTTTAGTGAGGGTTTTTTATTGAGAGAATATTACGCGCGTTGTACGTTTGTAGCATTCAATCCTTTTGGTGATTCTTCTGTCTCGAAAGATAGAGTATCGCCTTCTTTTAACTCGTCAAAAGTTACGCCAACAAGTGAATTGCTGTGAAAGAATAAATCCTTATCAAGCCCTTCAGCTGTTATAAAGCCGAAACCTTTATCAGTGAGTCTTTTTATAGTACCAGTCATTGATTTTTATGTTTATGTTGTTAAATACAAATTGGTCATCTCAAGAAATCGACGCTATGTTACTTTTCTTCTACCTATTTTGTATTTTAAGTATATCAAAAATATAAGCTATTGTCAATGCAGACTTTCTATTTTTGCTTGAATAAGTTAGTCTGTATGAATGCCAAAGGGTAATAATAACCAAAATACTAAATCAGGGGATACCATACTACGGTTTGAAAATGTCTCTTTTGAATGGGGGGTCAACAAGCCTATTTTAGAGGAGGTATCGTTTACTGTACGTCGGGGGGTCAAATTCGCTTTGATGGGGCAAAATGGGGCTGGAAAGAGCACTATTTTTGGTCTTATAACTGGTAAAAACACCCCAGAATCAGGGATTATAAATGTTATGAATGGGGTGAATATTGCACTGTCTAGGCAGGTAATACCGCAGGAAGAATTGGGTCTCACTGTGCGAGAATTCTTCGAGAAGTGTTTTACTAAAAAGGTTTATGATATTGATCCAAAAATTGACGAGATACTAGAAGTGGTAAACCTAAAGGGACATGAGAAAGTGCATGATAGGATCATCAAAACTTTCTCTGGTGGGCAGCAGGCTCGACTGCTTTTGGCTTCAGCTCTGATTCAGAGTCCAGACCTTCTTCTGCTTGATGAGCCGACGAACAATCTAGATAAAGCAGGGATAGCTCACCTCACTAAATTTTTAATAAATTACAAAAAGACTGTTTTGGTGATTTCGCACGATGCCGAATTCCTAAACGCGTTTACTGAAGGGGTTTTATACCTCGACGTATATACAAAACATATCGAGCAATATGTGGGGAATTATTTCAATGTAGTTAAAGACATCGCTGCTAGGGTGGAAAAAGAAAATATGAAAAATGCGCAGCTTCAGAAAGAAATCCAAGCTAAGAAAGACCAAGCAAATGTATTCGCATATAAGGGTGGACGTCTACGTCTCGTCGCCAAGCGCATGCGTGAGAAAGCCGAAGAGCTCGAGGAAGAGATAGTGGATGTGAGGAAAGAAGACAAAGCCATAAGACCTTTTATCATCCCATCTCAGCCGGACTTAATAGGAGAGATATTAAATATTTCTTCTTTTACTACTATGAAAAATGGGAAAATTGTAAAACATAAAGCTAAAATATCTCTTAACAAAAACACCCATCTGATCCTCCAAGGACCAAATGGGATAGGCAAGACTACTTTACTTGAGAGGTTGGCGAGCGGGCACGCTGAAGGCGAAAAGGTAAAAGAGGGAATAAGAATAGGGTATTATAGGCAAGATTTCTCTACTCTTAAATTTGAGGATACAGTATACGAATCTCTAGCTCGGGCTATGTCCGAAGGGGGAGATAGGCTCGATGAAGAGCATATGCGCTCTGTGGCTGCTGGGTTTTTAATTACTGGAGAATTTATACGGACAAAGATAGGCAGTCTATCCGAAGGGCAGAAAGGGCTTGTAGCGTTTGCGAGACTCGTCCTTCAAAAGCCCGGACTACTCATTCTCGATGAGCCGACAAACCATATAAATTTCCGTCATTTGCCTGTCATCGCTGAAGCACTCGACAAATACAAAGGCGCGATGATCCTCGTCTCTCACGTTCCTGAATTCGTAGAACAGATTAGGATTGATGAAGTACTTGATCTAGAAAAGTAGTATATAAAAATGAGAAAGCCGCGAGTGTCACGAATCGCGACTCCTCACGGCTTGATGTTAAATAACAGAGGCGATTTGGAATTTATTTTGGATTTCCAAAACATCTTCTTTCGTGCCCCAGAAAACGGCAACATTTGTGGAAGAATTTAAATTCTTGGCTCCTACAAAAGCTGCTTGTTGAGGTGTTAAAGGGAAAATTTCAACATTTGTCATAAAAGTATGAGTATTAAGAATTTCCTTCTCTTCATCTTCCCAGGAAAAATCACGATCATATCCGGGCATTTTAGAATGTTTCCAGTCCATTCGAAGCCTAATTATTAGCTTCCTTTCCTTCCTTCCGATACTTTCGTCTCTGTTGCAGACGACATATACATCGAATTTCCAGCCCATGGGAGTAGAAAGTATAATTTTTTTCTCCTTAGCCCTCCATAGTCGTTTTCTTTCTCCTGTAATCCAAACAGGAAATAGTAGCGGCGGCATAGTAACACTTTTCGCTAATTTAAATAAACGATCAGTGCAAATATAAGTAATATCTTCTTGAAATGCTGCGAAGTGTGCTGGTTTCAGTCTTATCATTTTTTTTCTCCTTTCAAATCCGGCTTGGCTTTTACGCTCAAGTCTTATGGAGTACTAACCATTATGTATTATGCATTTTTTATATTTAAAAACAAGATTTATCAAAAAGCTATTTTTAGGATTGATGAAGTACTTGATCTAGAAAAGTAGAAAGTTCCTTTCCTTTTATTTCCCGTAAACCTTTGGACTTTAAAGTGCCGAGTTTTATATTCATAACTCTTTCACGCTTGAGGTCTGCTACCTCTTGGAAGAGAGCAGAGCACATGCGTCTGATCTGATGCTTTTTTCCTTCAGTTAAAATAACTCGGAATGTAAAATCATTTACGATTTTTACCTGACATGGCTTGGTGACATATCCTTCTATGTTTACACCTTTTTCCATTTTATCTTTAAAACTTCCTCTTAGTTTTTCTTTAGTTTTGACCACGTATTCCTTTTCATGAAAATATTTTGGAGATAAAAGCTGGTCTGTGATACGCCCATCGTTGGTGAGTATTAGTAATCCATGAGATGCCTTATCGAGCCTGCCGAGTGCGAAGAGTCCTTCTTTTGGGGAACTAGTTTCTACTCCTATGGGTTTGTTGTACGCATAATATTTGTATTCTATGGTTGGTGCTCCTTTCACTTCTACCTTGTCTGTCTCGTTTACCTTAGATCCAAGTACGGCAAGTTTACCGTTAATAAAAACCTTCTTTTCATTAATAAGTGTGTCTGCTCCTCGTCTTGTCGAGATCTTTTTAAGAGCCAAGTATTTATTTATTCGCATCGGGTATGTATTTTCCATAAAATTAACTATAACACAAGATCATTTCTTTTTTCGATATCAATTTTTTCTAGACACGCATAAAAATCTGCTGATTTTTTGCTATGCTCGGCGCGTCCGCCTGCGCAAAGTCTATAAAAAATTATATCTTCAAAAAGAAACCTCAAATTTAAAAAGCCCCGGATGGGGCTTTTTAAATTCTTAAGTATTTCTTAATGTGTTGAAGTTGTAGTAGTCCTTTCGTTTCCGTATTGATCTACCATAACTACAGTTCTCTTTTCAAATGATTGACCAAATAGATATTTAGCAAGTAATACTAATATCAATATAAGTATCAAGAGTAGAAGCCATCCTAGTATACTTGTTGGTAAGAATCCAGCTCCGAATACATTTGCTCCTAGTGATAGGTTTGCATCTGCATTTAGGTTGTCATTGTTTACCACTACTGTAGGTAAGCATACACTAGCGTTCACGTTTGCACTTACTGATTGCATAGCTCCTGTAGCATCTGTGTATGTAAGAGTAGCAGGGAAGTTTAAGTTTGCTCCTGGCATTGCATCGTTTCTTACGCGAACTTGTATTTTTACTGTACCTTCAGCGTTAGCGTTTAGTGTACCTAGGTTGAATACTAGAGTTTGACCTGAAACAGTTGAAGGATTTGGGATTGAAGTTATGTAGTCTACTTCTCTTGGAAGGTCTACTCTTAGTACCAAGTTCTTTAGAGATGCATTACCAACGTTTTGGTAAGTTATAGAATAGTTTACATCATCTCCTGGGCATGGGTTTGTATTATCAAGAGTTGGAACTATTGGTCTGTTACGATCTACAGAAGAAGTAACTAGTAGGTAAGAAGAAGGCAGAGCTTTTACAGTTGTTGTACCAAGCACTCTTCCACGAACACTTACAGTTACAAAGTCAGAGTTTGAGCCTGCGTCGTTACTACAAGTTATACTATAAGTTCTAGCTCCTGTAAGACTTCCTGTGTAGAAAGCTGCAGGACCGATAGATTTTTGACCAGCCCATCCTAGTGATCCACCTGAAGCGAAACAAGAAGTAGCGTTAGTTGTAGTCCATCTTATGTTTG
>CAYHIX010000011.1:9054-20910 GCA_964356875.1 uncultured Candidatus Saccharibacteria bacterium | reverse complement strand
CAAGAAGATATAAGCGGAATGATATATGATAGCGTAAATAGTAAGTATGTAGCTATTGGTAGGGATTCCGGTGGTGCTGGGGGTTCTGATACAATTGTATGGGAATCAACTGATTTATCGTCTTGGACCAAACATGTCATATCCGCTACAAGTGATGCACAGACTGGATTAGGAATTATTTATAATCCAATCAATTCTAAATATGTAATTTTAGAATCCAATAATGTTTCTGGAACTTATGATGCAGGGGTTTGGGAATCAACTGATCTGAGTTCTTGGACTTATCATCGTGTTTCAATTACTGCTGCAACTGAATTTTCAACGGGGATTATCTATGACAGCGTGAATGGTAAATACATAGTAGTGGGGAATGACTATACCAATAATTACGTATTAGCTTGGGAATCGACAGATCTTACAACTTGGATTCCTCATACAGTCGCGTCAGGGGCTAGTTATAGAGGATCCTCAAATATCATATACAATACTACAAATTCTAAGTACGTGGTTTCAGGTTATGATAATGCCGCCGGCACAGAAGATGCTGTAGTCTGGGAATCAACAGATCTTTCAAGTTGGACTACGAGAACAGTTGCTTCTGGAGCTGGTCAGCAAAAAATAAAATCATTAATTTATGATCAAGTGAATAGTAAATATGTTGCAGCTGGAAGTAATAGTGCATCTACAAGTAATGTCTGGGAATCGACGAATCTAACTGATTGGACTCCGAGAGCTACTGGTTCAGATGTTATTATAACTTCAAGTATATATGATGGAGTAAATAATAAGTATGTATTTGCAGGATATAACGGAACTTCCCCTAATAATGATGCTGTGATTTATTCTTCAAGCAGTCTTGCTTCTTTGTCACTTACTACAGTGGACAGTGATTCTGTTGGTCAAACTATATTCGCTTTAGTTTATGACCCCATAAATAAAAGATATGTTGCTGCTGGTGCAGATACTGCTGCAGGTAATGCTAATGATGCAGCTGTTTGGAGTACTACACTCACTGGTTCTGATTGGACATTTAATAATTTAAAATTTAGTAATGCTACTGGTGGCGATCAGACAGTGACGGTAGCCGGAAAAACTATGACAGTAAATGGCACTCTCACAGTGGGAGATGCAGGGAATGGTTTTAATACAACTCTTGATGCTGGAGCTATTGACCTAGTCGTACCTGGGAGTGTGTCTATTGCGACAAAAGGTATCATGAAAGCGCCTGCAGGAAGTGATTCTTCTCCGCATGCAACATTTTCTATCGGGGGTGATTATACAAACAGTGGGACATTCACAAATAATTTTGGAACAGTAACATTTAATGCCACTGATGCAGGAAATACCTTATCAGGAACTCTCGATGGATCAAGTAAGTTTTATAATTTAGTTTTCAACGGTTCTGGTGGTGGCTGGACGAATAGCAACGACATTTTAGTTCTGAACAATTTAGAAGTAAAAGCTGGTACATATACTCAAGCAAATACTCTCACTATCAACGGAGCACTGTCGAATAATGGCGGAGTATTTACTTCAAGTGCTGGCACTGTAATCATGGATCCATCAAACTTATTTAACAATATAAATATCGCTGGTACTACTGGTATTACATTTTATAATCTTACGAATACGACAGCCGGTTCTAATATGAAATTTAAAAATGGGAATACTTATTTAGTCGGCGGCGCACTTACTCTCACTGGAGAGGATGGGAATCCTATTAATTTAAATTCTGATGTCGACGGTAGTGAATGGTTTATAACTTTTTCTGGGACTGCATCCGTAACGCATACAAAAATAAAAGATAGTGAATGTACTGGCGGTAGCAACATCACTCTCGGTATCACTGCGAAAGATTATGGTAATAATGGTAACTGTTGGGTGTTCGTATCTGTGACAGTACATCGTGGAGGTAGTGGTAATATCGAAGAGTCTGCCACCCCAGATGCTCCAGTCACCGGCGGCCAAGGCGGCGGTGAGGGCGGGGGGAATGATGGCCAAGGTGGCGAAGGTCAAGGCGGCGGTCAAGGGGGTGGGCAAGGTGGAGGAGGCGCAGGAGACCTCGGATTTATCTATCGCTTTAATACTCTGGCCTATGCTGGTGGAGCTTTTGATATTGCTTATTTGATAAAATATCTCTTTAATTTTTTCTGGTCTTAAAATTCTGACAGAGTATTCAAAGTATGTTACTATAAATGATGTAAACTATGACTTTTTTCACTTTTTTAAAAATAATCTTTAGAAGATTTTTCTGGCATATATTAATTTTCTTTGTCGTTGTGTTAGCTTTAATAATAGCTGGCTATTTTTTTCGAGGGAGTATTTACTATTTGAATAATGACATAGTAGCAAACAGTGAAGGTAAGGAGTTAGCTAAAAAAGTAGGGGAGTTAGTATTTTTACCGCAAGATGAGGTGCCTACTGTTGCTAAAGTTTCTAATCCAGATCTACTAAAAGATCAAGCGTTCTTTGCTGATGCAAAAGTAGGCGACGTAGTGCTCATCTATACGAATGCCAAGAAGGCCGTGCTGTATGATCCAGTAGCAAACAAGATAGTAAACATGTCTTCTATCGGCGGTCTAAGTAAAGTAGAAGAACCTCAAATAAATCTAAATCAAAATAATAAAACAATAGATTCCAGTAAAGAAAATCAATTCTAGTTTCTTTTCTTTTCTTTTCTTTTTAGAGTCTAGTTGTTATAGTATATGTAAGATGTCTGGTAAATATTTTTTCAAAAAACTTTTTGGTTTTCTTTTTATATTTTTCTTCCTCTTCTCTTTTCCTGTAGATGCAGAAGATTTAACAAGTACGAATTTTATAATCAAGGACCCGATCATAGGTACTGGCGGTGGGTATGGTTCTTCTACAAATTTTCAGCTAATTTCTGCCGGCCACACTACACTTTCTGGGGTAGGGTCTTCAACAAGTTTTATAACTCACTATGGATTTTTATATTATGAAGACGCCACTCCGACGCTCACTTTTGATATTGATACAGCGGCTGATTTTTCAAATGGTGAATCAGGCACACCATACTCTATAGCCCTAGGAACTCTTAGTACAGGAGCTGTGGCAAAATCAGATTCATCAACTATTAAAATGATAGTCCTAGAAGCAGATTCTTCTGATCCTATGATAGTGACTGTGGTAAGTGCTGGTGGTGCGAATGGGCTCCGGTCTGCATCCGTGCCAGGAGATAATATAAATAGCAGCACTGGAACTATGGCTGCGGGTACAGAAAATTATGGATTGTGCGTAGCTACAAGTGGACTGACTGGGTTCTCAAGATCTACAGGGTATAGTTCCGATACATGTGCGCTTGGTTCTAGTACTAACGATATTCAAGCGCTGTCTACAAGCCCGACAAGTATCGTAGATTCAGCAGGAGCAGCATTAACAGGTGGTCATGCAGAAGTAGTAGTGAATGCTGCAATAAGTACCACAACTCCAGCTCATACTGACTACGAAGACACACTTACATTCATAGCCACGGGAACATTTTAGATTTAGTCCTACGCAAGGTCGGACTCCGACCCTTAGGCGTCGGAGTTATCCACATTTTTATTAAAATATTCTGTAAATATATAGTATTATTAGTGTATTAGAAAATATTTAGCTATTTTAATAATTGGTCAAAAAATAGTTTTTAAAATTCATTATAAATAATAAAAAAGAAAGTATGATTAAAAAAGCATCGTTTCTCAAGTTTGTAAGTTCTATCACCATGGTCGCATTATTATCTCTTGTCATTGCACCTACATTTGCTCAAGCTGCTAGTATCACTAGTGCCAAGGCTACATTTGGTAGACTAGAAGTAAGCTCAAATAGTGAATCTGGAACCATCCAATTTGCGACTCCTACTGGTATCCAGGCTGGTACATCTGACGATATTATTTTCACTTTTAGTAGTGAGTTTGTGCTTGCTGCTGAAAACGCTGACAATTTCGATATTGAGCTCGGAGATAGTGCTACATGTTCTACTGCTGGTTATACTGATCAAGTCGTGGAACTCGCCGCTGCTGATGCAGACAATTGGAGCGTAGATGTTACTGGAGATGTTATTACTATAGAACCTGAGACTGATGTAGGCCTTACAGCTGGAAGATGTATGCGTCTAGTATGGGGTACAGCTGCAACATCGGGCGCTACAGGAGCTGCAGGCACTATTGTAAATGCTACCGACGTAGACGATGACGACACTATAGTTATATCTGGAGGATTTGGAGATTCTGGTACTATCACAGTAGACATCATAGACGATGACCAAGTCACAGTATCTGCTACTGTAAACCAAACTCTTACTTTCGACATAGATACAGCTGAAGATTTTACAAGTGCTGAAGATGCAGCTCCATACTCTGTCGCTCTCGGTACTCTTTCTACTGGATCTGTTACTAATTCCGATACTTCTACAGTAAAGATGATAGTACTCGAAGGCGCTACAAATGCATCAGGAGGTATGAATGTTACAGTCGCTAATGCAAACGGTGCGAGTGGACTTGTGTCTACCTCAACTCCTGCAGACACTATTGCTAGCTCCACTGGTACTATGGCAGCGGGAACTTCTAACTACGGATTGTGTGTAGCTACTGCCAACTTGGCTGGGTTTATTCGAGCTGCAGGAACATATGACGCAGCTGCTTGTGCTCTTAACACTGGAACAAATGGCATTAGAGGACTTACATCAACTCCAGCAAACATAGTGACTTCAGCCGCTGTTTTATCCGCTGGTCATGCTGAGGTGGTAGTAAACGCTGCTATCAGTGGATCAGTACCTGCTCACGCAGACTATGCTGATACACTTACCTTTATAGGTACTGCAACTTTCTAATAGTATAGTATTATAGATTTTGTATTATGGATTACCACTTAAACTACAGAGTATTGTTTACCTTTTTTGCAATAATTACGCTGAGTTTTTGTTTCTATCCAAATTTAGCTAGTGCTCTAACTATAACTCCTACAAGATTTGAAATCAGTGGTGATCCTGGAGCTACTCTCAACGAAGAGATGCTCATCATCAACGAGACTGATCAAACGGAGACATACTATTCTTCCTTTTCTAATTTCGAAGCTCAAGGCGAATCTGGTAATCCAGCTTTTGTGGATCCAAAAGAAGGATTAGGTATGTGGATGCAAACCGATGGATCTATCACCCTTGCGCCGCGTCAGCAAAAGACAGTACCTATTAAAATAACTATACCCAAGAACGCTGAACCAGGAGGACATTTTGCTGTAGTTTTCTGGGGAACAACAAACCCTAATTCTGGGTCTAATCTTTCTGTAGGTGCAAAGACTGGCATACTAGTACTTCTCTCAGTAAATGGAGAGGTAAAAGAAGAAGCAGGATTGCTCAGTTTTAACACTGTAGATAATCAATTCTTTTTCAATACACTTCCAGTAAGTTTGGAATATAGATTTAAAAATGAAGGAGGAGACCGTATCAAACCTAGTGGACAAGTAACCATCCGAAATACTATTTTTCTACCAGCTGCTTACCTAGATGCAAACAAAGTAGAGGGTAACGTCTTGCCTCGTAGCACTAGAAAGATAAACGTGGATTGGATAAAACACGAGAGAGGAGAAGGCTACGTAGCCCCTACGAATTTTGTTAGTAAATTTTTTAGTGACGCATATTTTCAATGGAAGAATTTTGCCGTAGGTCTGTATTCTGCAAATTTAAATGTGGCGTATGGTTCACAAGGTACTCAAGTGAAGAAGACAGCATTTTTCTTCGTGTTCCCATGGCAACTTTTGATAATTCTTTTTGTTATCTTTATTATAGTTTTCTGGGGAGGTAAAAAACTTATCAAGCGCTACAACAAATTTATAATTGAGAAGGCCACTGGGAACAATAGAACTGGTACAGGGGTACCACCCAAGTCTTTTCATGCATAGCAACTCAACAAAAAAGATAATATTTCTTTCTTCTCTCTCTCTTATAAGCATTGCTTTTTTATTTTCTAATACCGCACATGCGCTACCTCCTGACCCTATTAGTGAAGAGGTGACAGTGAGCGCCAGGGTGGGAGAAGATATAAACGTAACGCCAGGAGGCAGCACGGGAAGCATTGTCATACCTAAAACAGCTGTACGTTTTTCGGGGCTTGCATATCCAAACGCAGAAGTGTTTTTACTGAAACAAGGAGAACGAGAGACAAGCGTGAAGGCGAATCAAAATGGAGAGTTCTCTGTAACCCTTGAAGAGCTTTATGATAACAACATCCTATACTCTCTTTTTGCAGAAGACATCCATGGTGACAGGTCACTTTTATTAAACTATCCCATTGCGGTGCAAGTAGGATTTGTGACCCAATTAAGTGGTATCCGCTTTGCCCCGACAATTACTACAGACAAATCGCAAGTTCTTTTTGGAGACTATCTAACTTTAAATGGTTTTGCTCTTCCTCAAAAAGAATTAGAGGTAAATATTAAAGGGGTTGAAAATAAAATTTTTACCCTTACTTCTAATCTTGATGGCTCATATAGAATAGTTTTACCTATACTTTCTCTCCCTAGGGGTGAATACAATGTTTATATAAATTATAAAGACGATACTCGTACTAGTAAATTAGTGAAGTTTTCAATAGGGGATTCAAATATTTTTTATACTGAGGAGTTGTCTAGTATACCCGGAGACTGTAATGCTGATAAGGTAATTAACTTGGTGGATTTTTCTGTACTCGCTTTTTGGTACGGTAAAGAAAATCCACCAAAGTGCGTAGATACAAATGCAGATAATATTATAAACCTAGTCGATTTCTCTATTCTGGCTTTTTATTGGACTGGATAATACTATGAAATACTTCACTAAAACAATATTTATAATTATCATATTTTCTTTACTAGCACTACCGCAGGCTTCTATTGCGGCGGAGGTTTTTACTTCTTCACCGGCGAAAGTATTTGACGGAGAAACTTTTGAAGTTACGATAAATGCTGCCACTGACGGGAATTTGATAAATTCTATAAATATAGTTTTAAATCATGATGAAAATCTAGTGTCTTTTGCTGGATACAAGAGTGATGGATCTATAGTGAATCTCTGGCTGCATTCTCCGTATGAAAAAGATGGTAGCGTGTATCTGGAAGGTATCATCCCTGGAGGAGTCTCTGGTCTATATGATCCAAGAAAGGAAAACCCAAGTCCGATACCACTAGTAAAGTTGCTTTTCAAAGCAAAAGATACAGGAGATGCCAGATTTTCTTTTACTAAAACAGAAATACTGAAACACGATGGTAATGGCACAATACTTACTCATAGCATGCTTGGTAGTAATACAAATATCGTAGATAGACCACAAACAGAACAGATAGATATAAAACAGGATATTTTAGATAAGGTGCCACCTGAAGCTTTTGAAATAACCTTCTTGGATTCTTCAGCCTTGAGCAGGACACCTGATATGATAGCTTTTCAAGCATTTGACCGGGATTCTGGAATTCGAGAATATCAGATAAATACCGGTAGTTTTATATGGGAAAATACAGAGAGCCCCCAGGCGGTCTCCAAAGGTTTTTTCCCACGTAGCATCACAGTGAGAGCTATTGATTTCTATGATAATTACACAGATGCCAGTATCACCATCCCAGGTATTGTATCTATACAGCTGCTGATCATCTCCTTAATATGTCTATTTTTGTTTTGTATTATAGGGTATAGAGTGATAAAATATAAAAGATGAAGAATTCCCTATACATAAAGATCTTACTATTGGTTTTTATTTTTTCACTTGGATTTAACACTGTCTATGCAGCATCTCCAAGTCTTTTTCTTAACCCAGCAAAAAAACAAGTAGGTGAAGGGGATAAGATAACAGTGAGCGTCAGAGTGCAATCTACTGATCAGGCTATTAATGCCATTTCAGGTTCTATTACTTTTCCAGATTCCTTACTTTCAGTTTCTTCTATATCCAAAGATGGGAGCATTATAAGCCTTTGGATACAAGAGCCAAGAGTTTCTAGGAATAAAATTTCTTTTGAAGGAGTAGCTTTAACCCCTGGGTTCCAAGGGCAGAGTGGACTCGTGTTTAATGTGACTTTCAATGCAAAGAGGACAGGCATAGCAAACCTTAGTTTTAGCGAGGGGGCACTGCTCGCAAATGATGGACTTGGTACAAATATTTTAACAAGGTTGAATTCTACTTCTTTTGAAATTACTCCAAGAGGCGTTTTAGCTCAAGGCGAAAAACCTCCTACGCAAGAAGTTGCCCTTCCTATAAACAATAAAGTAGCTGCGCTTCCTGTTATTATAGAGTATGCTCAATCAGTTGAATCTAGTGGTAAAGCTTACCTAAAAGGTAAAGGCGAACCTAACGCACTCACAAAAATTATTTTCAAAGATATCTCTTTTAAATCTATAGGAGAGCAATTCATAGAGTTTCTGCAGACTGAAAAAAAGAAACTTGATGAAGTTTTGGTAAAAAACAATCCTGACGGGACTTTTGAATATACCAGTGCAAACAATTTAGTAGCCGGAGTTTATAATGCCACACCATTTTTAGTGGATGCTGATAATAATACTGAAAAGCCAGGGCTGGGAGTCCAGTTTTTGATTAGTGATAGTAAGGTGGTTAAATATTTAGTTGTAGTTATCAACGTATTAGGACTCCTTATCCCTGTTGTCGGCTTAATTGTGGTAATATACTTTATACCTTGGTATTCATGGAGAAGGATGCGTGTATTAAAAAAGAAGTTAGGGCTTGAAGAAGAAAAACTCGAAATCACTAGCCATCAACTTGAACGGCAAGACAAAGTGGAGAATATTAATATAGACAAAATGATAAATCCCGATAAACAATTATGAAAATAAAAAAAACCATTCTGATATTTTTTCTTGCACTTATAATTTTCCCATCATTAGCTTTTGCTCAAAATCAAGATCTATTATCACCAGAAGAGTTACTCTGGTTAAAATCAAGAAATAATACAATTGTTGTTTATCCTGAGAAGAATTTCATTCCTTTTTCTTTTGAAAATTCTTCGGGGAATCCACAGGGTTTGTCTATTGATTTTATAGAGATGATTGCTAAGAAATTAGGTATCAAAATAGAGTATCTACCAGCTAGGCCACTAAACCAAATTTTAGACAATGTAAAAAATGAAAAAAAAGCAGATGTAGTTACTTCTGTTGTAGATACAAAAGAGAGGCAAGAATTTTTATATTTTACTGATTCATACATAAGAGTGGATGTAGTAATCCTCGCAAGAAAAGATATTTCTGTTGGCAGTAATTTAACCTTAAAGGATTTGTCTGGTAAAAAAGTTGCCATAGGTAACCAATATGCAGTAGAAGAATTTGTACGCACAAATTATCCAAGGGTTATCGTTGAAGAAGTGGTTGATGATGAGCTAGGCTTGCAGCAATTAGTTTTAGGTGAAGTTGAATTTGCCATTGTTGACATTGCTTCTTTGTCTCACTTCTTTTCAAAACAAACCTTAAGTAGTGTGAAAATCGTAGGAGATACAGGTTACGATTATAATCTAGCATTTGGAGTACCAAAGAACAAAGAGATACTGCAATCAATTTTAGATAAAGGTTTTTCTCAAATAAGTGAAGAAGACCGTAACATATTAATAGAAAAATGGATGAACGTAGATAATAAAATTAATACTGAACCTAGTTCACCCCTTTTAGCTATTGTTGCGAACAACATAGGTCTAGCTATCTTATATGTTTTATTTGGTATTGTTATAGTGGGGGCTGTAATTATTTACATAGTTCGTAAACCTAAATATGGTAAAAATTTTAATAAATCTGATGAGGTAGACGAATTAAAGCAAGAGTTTTCAGAGTTAGAAAGTGAAAGCGATATTCTTACTCATGAGATACTTGAAATAAGAGCTAAAGAAGAGAAGTTAAAAGGAAAAATAGACTCTTTAAATTAACATAGATAATGAAGATTTGAGTGTTATGTGTTATAATTTTCCAATACTTCCAATAAGCTATGATTGATTTTAAAAAAATTATAATTGCAGTACTGGGGATTTTTTATTTTAGTTTTTTCTATACTCCCATTTTTGCAGCCGAAAATATACGCCCAACGATAACTCTATTTCCAACTATATACTATGCTGGTGATGAGGTTCTTCATCTAGAAGGCAAATCAGAACCAAGCTCCAATGTCGATATTGTCTTTACTTCTATTGACTGGGAACCCAAAAGTTTTACTGTGGGGAGTGATGCTGGCGGTAGATGGGTTTTTGTCCAAAGATTGTTTTTAGAAAAAGGTAGATGGGAAGTAAAGGCTCGTAACCCTCTAGCATCAAGCGCACAAGCAGTATGGTCTGATCCTGCGAGTTTTATATCTGTCCCTACTGTATTTGCTATAGGAAGTTTTAAAATTAAATTTTCAACATTAAATGTATTTATTTATGCTAGTTTGGCGTCTGTTGTCATAATAATAATTTTTGCAATTTATAGATTTAAATCAGTTCAAAGACAGATGAATGCCTATAGGCTAGGATCTTCTGAGACTTTGATTCGGGAAAAGATTGATGCTATGCGCAGGGAGGTTACGGATGAATTGTGGCATCTAGAAAACAAACTTAAGCAAGGAGGTGCTTTTACAGTAGAAGAATCTGAGCATAGAGAGAAACTTTTAAGTAAATTGAAACAACTCGAAGATGATGTAGAGGGTGAACTAACTAAAAACCTATAGATTTTTTAGAAAAATAATTTCTCAGATCTCACTTTCTAATTTATAAAAAAGTTGTTATACTCTCCTCTATGAGTAAATTATCTGTAGGGATTGTCGGTCTGCCAAACGTGGGGAAGTCCACGCTTTTTAATGCGCTTACTAAAAAAGGCGTACCAGCAGAGAATTATCCTTTTTGTACTATTGATCCATCAGTGGGCATCGTACCTGTGCCAGATGAAAGAGTGCAATTGCTTGCAGATATGAGTAAGTCCAAAAAAGTCATACCCGCAGTCGTAGAGTTCGTAGACATAGCAGGATTAGTAAAAGGAGCATCTACTGGCGCTGGTCTTGGTAATAAATTCCTCTCACACATTCGTGAAGTTGATGCTATCATCGAAGTCGTGCGGATATTTGAAGATAAAGACATGATCCACGTGCATGATAAGGTAGACCCACTTTTTGATATTGAAGTTATTAATTTTGAACTCAAAGAAGCAAAAATAGAAAAACCAACTCTTTACGTATTAAATACTTCTGAAGTTGCTGAAAATGTAAAAAAAGACTTTGTGTCACAGCTCCCAGGTCCACATCTTGAGGTGGATGCTATTTTCGGCACAGGGCTCGACAATCTTATCAAATCGAGCTATGACCTACTTGATCTGATAACATTTTTTACCACAGGAGAAGATGAGACTCGTGCATGGACAACAAAAAGAAATGCGACAGCACCAGAAGCTGGCCGCTCCATTCACAATGATTTTAAAGAAAAGTTTATCCGAGCACAGGTTATAAATTGGAAAGATTTACTAGATGCTGGGTCATACTCAGCTGCCCGCGCCAAAGGACTTGTCCGCACTGAAGGCAAAGAATACATAGTGCAAGACGGGGATGTAATAGAATTTTTGGTTTAATTATTTTCTCTTAGTTACCTTTGTTTTAGATTTTTGTTTTATAGGTGTTTTTTTATTGCTTTTGAGTTTAGAAACTTCATTTAAGAGAGATTGTAGTGTTTGCTCAATGTGGCTAAATTTATCCGCTTCTATTTGTGCCTCTAATTTCTCTTCATTTTCTTCTGCTTCGTCCTCTTCAGAGATTTCTTCCACATCCTTCTGAATCTCATCAATATCTTCGGACACTTCTTCGACGTCTTCCTGAATCTCCTCCACATCCTTCTGAATCTCATCAATATCTTCGGACACTTCTTCGACGTCTTCCT
>CAYHIX010000011.1:0-8954 GCA_964356875.1 uncultured Candidatus Saccharibacteria bacterium | reverse complement strand
GAATCTCCTCCACATCTTTTTGGATTTCTTCGATGTCTTCAGACACTTCTTCCAGCTCGCGACCTTGTTTATTTACTGAAATTTGGATAAAGATAGACAGATAGATAGCTTCGAGGGAGACTATGGTAGTCAATATGAGCAAGATGTCTTCTGCGGGCACTCCAAAAAACCTCAAACTGAAAATACCCACAAAGAATATTGTATGCAAAATGAGCGACTTGGTAGAGCCTATTTTTGTCGTTAGGTTTTTTGAGAAATCATCTAGTTTGTTGTTCATAGAAGGTTATATTTATTAACTTATCTTTATATGATATATTATAAGATATGGAAACACAACAAAATTTAGCGGGGGATAAGTCAAAGATGAGTGTAAGTTTCTTTTTCTTGTCTATGGGTTTATTTACAACATTAATAGTTTCAGTCGTTGCATTTTTAAATCTTGTTTTCGAGACATTAGATAAGAGGCTCCCAGATGTTTTAAATTCTACATATCAATATGGTTACTCTACTTATGACTACGAAGGTATCCGTACAGCCTTAGCCACTCTTATAATATTTTTCCCTACATTTCTTATTGTTTCTTATTTCTGGAATAAAGCCCTCAAACTTGATCTAAGTAAAATAGATGAGATGATCAAGAAATGGCTCATGTACACCATCCTGTTCTTTTCTGGATCAGTGGTGGCTATAGACTTGGTCGCCCTCGTGCAATACTTTGTTTCAGGAGAGATCACGACTCGTTTTGTTTTGAAAGTAGCAGCTGTCTTGGTCGCGGCTTTATATGTATGTGTTTACTTTACACTTAAACTTAAACACAAAGAAACAGTGTATGGTTTTAATTTGAATCTTTGGATGGCGATAAAGTCTGGGGTTTTAGTTCTCTTTGTTGTCGTATGGAGTTTTATGGTTATAGGCAGTCCTTGGCATCAGAGGTCTTTAAGGCTCGATGACAGGAGAGTTCAAGATTTACAAACTATTCAGTATCAAGTTATAAATTACTGGCAAACAAAAGAGAAATTGCCAGAAAAAATCACTGACCTATCAAACCCTCTATCCGGATTTTCCCTACCAGTAGATCCAGAATTTGAAAAAGGGAAAACCTATGAATACAATGTAAAAAGCGACATGTCCTTCGAGCTTTGCGCTGACTTTAAATTACCAATACCAAAAGGCTGGAGAGAGTACAAAGGCTACGGAGGAGTGATGCCTATGGTAGAGCGTGAACTAGCCGTTTCTTCATATCCAGCTTATCCTGGTGGAGCAAATGAATCATGGGATCACCAGGCAGGGAGGACTTGTTTTGAAAGGACAATAGACAAAGACATGTATCCACCTTTCGATAAAGAACCACAAGAGATAGATATGTAAATTTGAAAAATGAAAGAATATGATCATAAGAAAATTGAAAAGAAGTGGCAAGGGATTTGGGAGAAAAAACAACCTTATAAAGCTGATGCCAAGTCCAAGAAGAAGAAATTTTATGGTTTGATAGAATTCCCTTATCCTTCTGGCGCGGGGATGCATGTGGGGCATATTCGTAGCAACACAGCTATGGACGTGATCTCTCGCAAGCGCCGAATGGAAGGGTACAATGTACTCTATCCTATTGGCTGGGATGCTTTTGGTCTACCTACTGAAAACTACGCTATCAAGACGGGGATACATCCAATAAAAGTCACCAAGAGTAATACCGATAATTTTAGAAAGCAGTTAAAGGCGCTCGGATTTTCTTTTGATTGGTCTCGTGAAATAAACACTACAGATCCAGCTTATTATAAATGGACTCAGTGGATATTTTTGCAACTTTTCAAAAAAGGTCTTGCATACAAAAAGAAGATGGACATCAACTGGTGCCCAAAGGACAAGATCGGCCTAGCAAATGAAGAAGTGATAGACGGGTGTTGTGAACGCTGTGGTGCACAAGTAGAAAAAAGAGAGAAAGATCAATGGATGCTGGCTATTACAAAGTATGCAGAGAGACTCGATAAAGATTTAGACAAAGTCGACTTTCTAGAAAAAATAAAAATACAACAGAGAAACTGGATAGGAAAGAGCGAGGGAGCTGAGATAGACTTTAAAATATTATCTAGCGTTAGGCAAGACCTAACGCAGAAAATAAAAGTCTTTACTACTCGCCCGGATACAATTTTTGGAGTTACATTCATCGCTTTAGCTCCTAGTATTGCTAAAAAATTAACAGGTAGGGATTTTGGCATACAAGTAGATACTGATAGAGAAAATAAAGAAAAAATTGGTTTTGACACAGGGCTAAAAGCTAAGAATCCTGCAAATGATGAACTTGTACCTGTGTTTGTGGTTAATTATGTATCAGCAGAATACGGCACTGGTGCTATCATGGGTGTACCAGCAGACGATGAGCGAGATAGAGAATTTGCAGAAAAATATAATTTGCCGATTGTTGAAAAATATAAAAAATCAGGGTTTGAAGATTTTGGGAAAAAAGTTATCACTTTCAAACTTCGTGATTGGGTCTTTTCAAGACAGCGTTACTGGGGTGAACCGATACCGCTTATAAATTGTGAAGATTGCGGATGGGTGCCTGTGCCTGAAAAAGATTTGCCGGTGAAGCTTCCTGATGTAAAAAAATACGAACCGACAGATACAGGTGAGAGTCCACTTGCAAGTATTTCAAAATGGGTGAATGTAAAATGCCCAAAGTGTAAAGGTAAAGCCAAAAGGGAAACAGACACAATGCCAAACTGGGCGGGGAGTTCTTGGTATTATTTACGTTACATTGATCCGAAGAATAAAAAAGAATTTGCCTCAAAACAAAGCCTCAAGTATTGGACAGGTAAGGGCGCAGGAGGGGTAGACTGGTACAACGGGGGCATGGAGCATACGACCTTACACCTTTTATATTCTAGGTTTTGGCACAAATTCCTATATGATTTAAAGCTCGTACCGACCAGTGAGCCATATGCGAAAAGGACTTCTCACGGCCTGATACTGGCTGACGACGGTACAAAATTCTCCAAATCCAAAGGCAACGGCATAGACCCAAATGATGTAGTAAAGATTTATGGCGCAGACAGTTTGCGACTATACGAGATGTTCATGGGTCCTTTTGATCAAGCAGTTTCTTGGAATACAGACGGCATAGTAGGACCTAGGCGTTTCCTCGAGAGGGTTTGGAAGCTTGGAGAGAAAATAAAAAATTCAAAGGGTAAGATAAACAGCGATAAAAACTTACAAACAGTTTTACATAAAACTATCAAAAAAGTTTCCGAAGATATAGAAGAGATGCGTTTCAACACAGCTATTTCTTCTATGATGATACTCTCTAGTGAGATGGAAAAAGCAAAAGAAATTTCTCAAAAAGATTTTAAGATTTTCCTTCAACTTTTATATCCATTTGCTCCACACATAGTAGAAGAACTTTGGAGTATACTTGGTGAAAAAAAATCTATTAATTTCTCCACTTGGCCAAAATGGAATCCGAAGCTTATCGTTGACCAAGAAATCAAAATAATAGTCCAAGTAAATGGTAAAGTTCGCGGAGAATTTCAAGCAGAAACCGGCATAACTGAGAAAGAAGCAATGCAAAAAGCAGGGGATTTACCCGAAGTAAAAAAATGGCTAAGTGGTGGAGTAAAAAGAGTTATTTTTATCCCCAATAAACTAATAAATATCGTAGTATAATAGCGAAAATTTTGCTAAAATATTACTATATATGTTTGGTAAATTCCGCAAAAAAGAATTTGTTTCTCTGGCTCTATTTTTGCTGATTGTTTTTTTTGTAAATACTCATACAGCTAGAGCTAGCGACCTTACAGCGGATGCTTTTTCAATCTGGAATACAGTAAAATCTTTTGTACTCGGTGAGTACATTGTATATGATTATGGAAATCCAGTTTCTATAAACAAAACTTACACACCCGCACCAATACCGAATCCAACTCCGACACCGATACCAACTCCAACCACAAACACAAGCGGATATATAAATACCAGTAACGTTGTAAATATCCAATCTCCTGAAAGAAATACTACACAAAATATAATTGAAAAAAGCTCACCTATTACTTATGTGACGAATAATTATCCTACGACTATCATCCGGGAGACTATCCAGACGAGTGGCGGAGGTAGTACTGATACTTCACATCTTGTTTCAAAAACTTTTTTTGATCTTCAATTAAATGGGATTTTTAATTCATTAGAAGATAGTGCAAGTGGTATCTCTGCTGCTATTTCCGAAGGAGTGACCACTGCTGTCTTAACTGTCTCTGGCGATGCGACCATAGGTGGGGACATCACCATCACCGGTAACATCACCGGTAATGTCATCGGTACCATAAACCCATCTTTTACTTTAGGATCTGTTTCTTTTCAAGGATTGACTGGGCTCGAAGAGGACAACGCAAATTTCTTCTGGGATGATACGAATAATAGATTGGGGCTCGGAGATGTTACACCTTCATACACCTTAGATGTCACTGGTACAGGGAACTTTACTGGCGCTCTCACTGCGCTTACTTTCAATGGCAATACTATACCATTAGGATCAGATACCGTAGTCACGCTCACCAGTACTCAGACTTTGACCAACAAAACTTTCACTGCTCCCAAATTCGCTGATCTTGGATTCATCGCTGATGCGAATGGAAATGAATTAATTATTTTAGATACTGTGGCAAGTGCGGTAAATGAACTCACCGTCACCAACGCTGTGACGGGCAGTGGTCCAACTATTTCTGCAACTGGGGGGGGATACGAATATAAATTTGAATCTTAATGGCAAGGGGACAGGTAGGATCTCTACTAGCACAGGTTATACTTGGCCAGTAGACACTTTTATTAGCAATTATTTAATTGACACCCCCGCTTCAGTCAATCATTACAATCAAAACTTGGCTAATATAAGGGGATATAATGGAAGTTATTCGATGCAGATTTTTGGGTCTTGGTCTAATAGTGCATGGGGTGCTACTTTTCAAGGGACAAATTCGAATGTTAGCATAAGGTCAACGTCTGGTAATGTTTATATTCAGCCAAATTCTGCTTATCCGAGCGCCGGTGTTATTTTTGATGTCAACGCACAGCAATCGAACATAGCGACTAGTGCGGCTCGCGTGCCATTGACGCTACAAGGTTTCGCATCTCAAACCGCGGATCTTCAGCAATGGAAAAATTCTTCTTCCACGGTCCTGGCATCCGTTAATGCAAGTGGTCAATTATACATTCCTCAAATCAACGACTCTAATGGAAATGAAATTATTAAACTCACCACCACCGCATCTGCAGTTAACGAACTCACAGTCACCAACGCCGCGACGGGTAATGCACCAAGTATTTCCGCGACAGGTGGGGATACGAATATTAATCTTACTCTGGTTTCTAAGGGTTCAGGAAAAGTAACTACTAATGGTGATTTAGATGTTGGTTTAGGTACAGGGAAAAAAGTACTAGTTGGATACGGTGCTTATTACGATGGATCAACTTTATCACCGAGCGGGGGAACTCCTTTAGCCATAGTTGGAGGATTATATAATGGAGTGGGTCTTACTATATCTCATACAGCTAGCGGAACAGGTTCTCAATATACACTTTTAGTGAATGGTCCTGCTTCTGCTAGTGGGGCAGTGATCACTTCTAGACTTGGTTCGAGTGGAACCGGGAATTTATTTGAAGGTCAAAATTCATCTTCGGTTGTTTTAGCAAGTATAAATGGAAGTGGGCAATTATTTACTCCGCAAATCAATGACTCAAATGGAAATGAAATTGTTAAACTCACTACCACAGCATCCGCAGTCAACGAACTCACCGTCACCAACGCCGCGACCGGCAGTGGGCCTACTCTAAGCGCAACAGGTGGGGATACGGATATAAACCTAAATTTAACACCGAAAGGCAGTGGTGTAGTCACCGTATCCAGTAGTTTAGGTGTTGTAGGAATTACTTCTACCGGTGCGCTTTCTGTGATTACATCTTCTTCACCTCAAACTACTTTTGGCTATGATTCTTCAAATAAATATACTACCGCAGTTTCTAGTGCAGGCGCTGTGACTTTTGATGCGATCGGTGCTTCTTCAGGATTTATTTTTAACGATGCGATTTCTAGTCCTGGAGCGGGTTCGGGAAGCGAGCGATTTGGTTTGGGGTCAACTTGTGCAGCTATAAACGGCACATGTTTAGGCGTTAATACTTCTGCAGATGGTACGGGTACAGCACCTCAAGTTGTGATTGGAAATAGTGCAACTATTTCTGGAGCTTTATGGACTGACAAAAGTGTTGTTATTGGTGGCAGTGCCTCTAATGGCGGTGGTCCTGCTACTGTTGTTATTGGTGGCAGTGCTGTTGGGTATCATTATGGAGTAGCAATCGGTCAATCAGCAAATTTATCTGGTGGCCAAGGGAGTGTGATAATTGGCTATAATACTTCTTTAGGAAGTGGATCATATCATTCTGTCGCGATCGGGTATCAAGCTTCTATTAATAATGGATGGAGTTCAAGTGGAATAGCAATCGGTGCCAATTCATCTGTGACGGCTAATGGAGGAATTTCCCTCGGGGAAAGTGCGGTGAGTTCAAGCGCATATTCTATCGCTATTGGAGAAAGTACCAGTACAACAGCAGCAAATCAATTAGTTGTTGGTAGTAATACGGGCGCAATCACCGATATTTACTTCGGTGAAGGTGTAACCAATGCTTCACCTCTTGCATATACCATAAACGGAACTGGCGGAAGCGGAACTAACATTGCGGGAGCGGCGATTAATATTGCCGGTGGCAAAGGAACAGGAACTGGCGTTGGTGGAAATATTTTATTCCAATACGCTGCAGCAGGATCAAGCGGTTCTGCACTTAATTCTCTTGCAACTGCATGTGTGATTTCTGGCACGAACGGTTCACTTTCTTGTCCTGGTGCAGGAAGTAATAGTGAAAGGTTTGGAGCTACTTCTACAGCAGCCGGCATAGGAGGTATTGCATTTGGTTATAATGCTAGAGCAACAGGTAATTACGGAGTTGCATTAGGGTACAACACAAATGTGACATCAAGTGAAGGAATCGCTATTGGTTTAAATAGCTCGACTGCTGGTGGTGTAGCTATCGGGCAAGGGACAAGTGAATCAGGTAATGGGGTAGCTATTGGTTATGCCACTACTGTATGTTGCAGTGGTGGCACTGCAGTTGGACCAGGGGTGTCGGTGACTGGAGGTGGTGCTACAGCTCTAGGCTATCAAGCAAATTCTGCCTATGATTATTCTGTTGCAATAGGTGGTAAATCTACTACCACAGCGAGTAATCAATTCGTCTCTGGAAATGGAGGAGCATCTGCTGCGATAACAAATGTATTTTTCGGTGAAGGTGTGACAGACGGTACTCCTCTCGCATATACCATAAACGGAACTGGCGGAAGCGGAACTAATATTGCGGGTGCAGATGTTACGTTGGCTGCAGGTAAGGGAACTGGAAACGCTCAAGCCGGTGACATTCTTTTCCAAACTTCTACAGCTGGCGCTTCTGGCGCAACGCTTCAAACCAACGCCACACGCATGGCCATCGATGGCGCAACGGGGAAAGTTGGTATTGGAACAACAAGCCCGAGTGAAAATTTTGAAGTAGTTGGAACAACGATTTTAAATGATGGGCAGACATCTTATAGTACAAAAACTTTACAAGTAGGCGGTGACAGTGGTTCAAACGGAGTTGGTAAAATACAAGTAGGTGGAACAGCAAATGCCGAGCTCACTGTATTTGGCGGCGGCGGCGGATATCCTACTTTTGCATCTAGTGGTGGTAGATTTGCTTTTGGTTTTGATACAATAGGAGTTTGGGGTTACGACCAGTTTGGTATTGATCTTGCAGATGCGGGAAATTCTAACATCACCACGATTAGCAGTAATACAAATTCAAGTTCGGGTTTTCAGGTTGCTTCTGGAGGTGGCAATATTATGTTGAGTACTAATACAAATGAGCGTCTGAGGATACTTGCAAGCAATGGTAATGTCGGGATTGGCACCACATCTCCAGATGGTCGACTAGAACTTGCAGGAGATATCTCTGCAAATGCCTGGGGTCTCAATGGTATTAATCTTCAAGGTACTGCTGCAACATACACCGATTCTTCTACCGCAGTTTCTGGCACAGCGACGAACGCAGTGTTTAATAGTTTTGCTATTCCAACTTTGGCTGCAACAAATGCAACAGTTACAACAACTAACGCCGCTACTTTGTATGTAGCAGGCGCTCCGGCTGCTGGTACAAACCAAACTATCACTAATGCATATTCATTATGGGTAGATGCAGGGAATGCTCGATTTGATGGTGACGTCACAATAAGCGGAACATGTACTGGTTGCGGCGGCGGCGCAACTTTTGACGCTATTGGTGATGCTGTGGCAACAGGCAGTGTGGCTAATGCTGCTTATGCGCAAACATGGACTTGGGACAGTCTTACTACAGGTTCCGCACTCACTATGTCTTCTTCTTCTATTTCATCTGGATCATTGTTGGACTTAACTGCGACAGGTACCGCAGGACTTACTGGGCAAAAAGGAATAAATGTTTCTCTGTCTGGCGCAAATGGTACTGGCGCACAGACCACATACGGTGGTTACTTTAGCAACACTCACACCGGTACTTCTACCAATGTTGGTTTGTACGCAACTGCTTCTGGCGGATCAAACAATTACGCTGCGATTTTCAATGCAGGGAATGTGGGAATTGGTGTCGCTGCACCTGTCACTGCTCTCGAGCTTTCTACGAGCACAACCAATAGCTCATTTAAAATGGGAAGTATGGAAATGCAAAGTTACGCGACCAATAATAATTGGATAGCCGACAATGTGTATTGGAATGGTTCGGCTTTTGTAACTAGAAGTGCTGGTTATGCATCGATGGCATATTTTTATCAAGGTACATGGCAGCTGCGCGTTTCTCCAACTACGTACCCTGGAGCAGGAGTTGGATTCTCATATACTGTTCCATTT
>CAYHIX010000010.1:0-27870 GCA_964356875.1 uncultured Candidatus Saccharibacteria bacterium | reverse complement strand
TAGAAAAACTTTTAGAAGATGCTTCGCTCGCTTCAGATCAAGACAGCATCATGCTCAATGAAGAAAAAAGGAAAGAAAAAACAGGGGTAAAACTTATGACAGTCCATGCGGCAAAAGGATTAGAATTTAAATACGTATTCATCGTAGGGCTAGAAGGAGGACTTTTCCCTTATGAGAGGTCTGGCGGAGATGAGGGAGATAGTGAAGAAGAACGCAGGCTTTTCTATGTAGCACTTACCAGAGCAAGGCAGAAACTGTATTTATCTTTTACAAATTTCCGGACCATATTTGGCTCGAGGCAGATAAATACGCCTTCGGAATTTATATCAGACATACCGGCTGACATATTAGAAAAAGAAGGGGAGAATGATAGAATAAAGACAATATACATATAAAACAAACTAGGCGTAAGCGCACTTTTTAGAAAGCCTTGCGCAGGCGGACGCGCCGAGCAGTTCGCTGGCGAAGCCGAGCCAGATAGATTGCTTTATAAAAAGTTGTGCTAAGAATAGTTTGTTAAATTAAAAAAAATTATGAAAGCAAAAAAATCATTAGGTCAAAACTTTTTAAAATCTTCGATAGCTCTACGGAAGATAGTAGAGGCAGGGGAGATAAGCAAAGAAGATGTAGTTCTTGAGATTGGACCAGGGAAGGGCGCACTCACGCAAAAGCTTTTGGAAGTATCGGGTGTCGTCATAGCTGTAGAAAAGGATCGGGAGCTTTTTAATTTTCTAAATGAAAAATTTAAAGAGGAAATATCTGAAGGGAAGCTGGTTTTATTAAATGAAGACATTTTAACTTTTGCTATAAACAAAACCTGGCAAAATGTTTACGAGGGAACCCTTGGTAGGAGCGACGGCTCCGGACAGAGAAAATTTTCACCAGGAAATTTTCGTGGTGAGTCCGGAAACATTTTGCCAGGCTTTGTTTCCTACAAAATTATCGCAAACATCCCCTACAACATCACGGGCGCAATCTTGAAAAAATTCCTAACAGAAGAAAACCAGCCAGAACGCATGATACTTATGGTCCAGCACGAAGTCGCCAAGAGAATAGTAGCTAGGGATAAGAAAGAAAGTATCCTCTCTATTTCTGTGAAAGCCTATGGAGAGCCAAAGCTTGTGATGAAAGTCCCTGCACGGTACTTTTCCCCAGCACCGAAGGTAGATTCGGCAGTCATAGCTATAAATAACATCTCAAGGAAATTACTAAGAGAAAACAACATACCCGAGGAAAAATTCTGGGAAATAGTCAGAGCTAGCTTTGCGCACAAGAGGAAAAAGCTATCAAGTAATCTAAAATCTTTATTTAAAATAGAGGGTGATTTGTTAAAAAACCTAGGAAACAAAAGGGCTGAAGATCTACCTCTCCTAGAATGGATAGAATTAGTTAAAAAACTAAGAAACTAAAGGCCAGTAGGTAGTGACGTACCTATCATTATGATAGTACCTGTTACTGGAAGAGTAGGTAGTGGAAATGGCTGCACGCATACTCCACCAGGTGAGTATAAGCTTAAAGACCATACTTTTACATAAGGGACAATAATACCGTAGGAATATCTTTTAGCAGCAAATGGTAATAAAAAGGGCTTTCCATTCACAGTGAGGTATTGTCCATTTGTACAAATAGGAGCAGCTTGTGGTATGCTAATCCCCCCAGATCCAAGCCTAGCATCACTTTTTTTATAAAAAAATAAGCTTAAAGATCCAACTAGGAGAAGGATAATAACAAAATATGTAATTTTTCTATTTCTAGTCATTTATCTATTGTATCTTATATAAAGATACTTGTATACAGCATTCATTTGTTGGTATAATATCTACATAGAAAAGTTAAATTGGTTAAAACAAAAAAAGGTAATCTTTATCGCTATCGCTGTGGTCTTTTTAGGTTTTTTGTTTTTTTCTAAAAACAAAACTTTATTTACAAACAGATCAAGCGGGGGGCTCGTCTATAATGGTAATGAAAAGATAGGAGACCTAGTAGGGAAGGACACAGACGAAGACGGCGTACCAGACTGGCAAGAAGGATTGTACGGCATGGATCCTTTGAAAAAGGATACGAATGGAGATGGGGTGCCAGACGGTGCAGAAATAGCTAAGATGAGAGGACAAAACATAGATGGGGAATTTAATTTAAATTTTGACGAATCCACCTTAACTGAAACTGATAAATTCTCACGAGAACTTTTCTCTACTATAGCTACCCTAAACCAAACAGGGGAAGTCACCCAAGGGACGATAGATACACTCAGTAATTCAATTTTAGAAAAAATCCAAAATTCACCTACTCAAAAAGTATTTTTGTATTCTGACCTTAGTGTAACCCAAGGCGAAACCAAGAAAAATATAAAGACATACAATGATACGATTAACAATATCTACAATAAATACCCAATTAATTACACAGTTTTTGATGTCTTACAAAAATTTGCTCTCGATATAAACAACGTAGATGAAAGCGTATTACAAGAACTCAGCCCAATCGTAAAACAAACCAATAACGTGATAAATGACCTATCAAAAATAACCGTACCGCAGAGCTTAGCTGTCTTACATTTAGACTTTTTAAACAAACTACAAACATATTCTGAAAATTTAAATAAAATGACTCTTTATGACACTGACCCAGTAGTGGGGATAAGCGGCATTACCCAGTATGAAACTTTAGCAGATGACCTAGAAACATCTAGAAATGCTTTAACGAATGCAATAGATCAAAAATTGAGATAATAGACATTACCACAAAAAACTTACTTCACCATAAATCAAACATAATGTATAATTAAAACAAAATGAGCTTTAAAAATAAAACAAATCAAAAATTCATATCTGCTCTTTTAATTATTATACTTTTAACTCCGGTTGGTTTATTCTCTATGCCTAAAAAGGTGCTTGCTCAGAGTCCTTCATCTGTATCCACATGTGCGACCATTATAGCCAAAGTAAAAGCAAGACAAACAGTAGATAATGTGACTGGTGCAACATCTGTACCAGTCAAAGAAACAAATTCTCCAAAAATAGCAGGGAACACAGACGCTCAAAAAGAATTTAAACTTAGCGAGTGTATTAACGAAGCCTTAAAAGAACTATTAAAGGTTGCGGCTCGAAGACTTCTAGCCAAGATGACTGAGGCTACAGTAAGTTGGATTAATTCTGGTTTCCATGGGTCACCTTTATTTGTGGAGAATCCTGGTAGCTTCTTTAAAGACATAGCGAAATCAGAGATACGACAACTCGTAAACTTGGTAGGCTACAACAGTACCAGCTTCCCATTCGGGAAAAATGCTGCACTAAATACAATATCTAGCTACAAAAGCACTTTTGCACAAAATGCTCAGTATTCACTTAGTAAGGTCACCAGTGATGCGAATTATATCCAAAGATTCCAAAATGACTTTAGTGTCGGTGGCTGGGACGGATTTTTACTCCAGACCCAATTCCCCCAGAACAACCCTATAGGATTTAACATGATGTATTCTGAAGAATTAGCAAAAGCTCTTGCGGGAGCCGAACCCCCAAGCCAAGGAACTATAATAAAAGACACTCTATCCCAAGGGCAAGGATTCCTATCTCCACAAAGATGTGCAACAAATGAATCCTATAATAATTTAAAAAATCAATTCCAACAACCAAACCCTAAGCCTCCTGTGAATACATGTGGTATAACTATTGTTGATCCAAATAACCCAACCCCAGAAGAACTAAGTGACGAAGCAAACTGCTTAGAAGAATATGAGGATGCTTACGCACGATTTTTATCAGATAATAAAAAAAATTTCTGCCCAAACAAGCCCGATGGTTCTTCAGGGTTTGAAAGGACTACCCCTGGCTCTGTAGTAGCAAATCAAATCATGAACTCTCTTGTTTCTCCCCTAAGACAAGGAGAGCTATCTGCTGCAATGGGGAACAGCTTGTCGGCCATATTTGATGCGTTAATAAATAAATTCATGTCTTCTGGATTAAATGCGCTTTCAAATAAAATAAATAGCATAGGAAGTGGGGGTGGTGGAGACGATTTTAGCTATGACGGGCAGACACTAGGCACAGATCCAGGTACGACATCAGGAGGTACCGGTTTTAATTGGAATAGCCCTGATCAGGTGATAACACTAGGTGGCGTAAAGACTAATGTGCAGAGTAGTATAAGCAATATAGTTAAAGAATTACTTATTATAAATAATATAAACAGCACCATAACCCCAGGTATATTCCAGACTTTTGAGAAAATTTGGCCAAAAGCACAAGAGCTCGATGCTTGTATCCCAGGCCCAGATTTTGGCTGGTTAGATAGAGTGGAGACAGAAGTAGAAAGAGTAGGTGGGACTACTACGAGTGCTGTTGTGTTCCAAGAAGCAGTACTCACAAAAATGAAAGCTGAACTTCCAAGCTCATATAGCTACATAACTGCTGTAAACTCTGTAACAACCATAAATGAACAAAATGCAATTTTAATAGAGAGGGAAAAGATACTTACTGAAGCGTTGATAAAACTACAATCTATAGCAAGCGAAGTGGGCGACATATCCATAGATCCAGATCCAGGCACAGAGAACGAATCTAAGCTCATCCAAGCAAAGCAGAGATATGACAGTATAGTCTTAGAGATTTCTACAAATAGCACAATAACAGATGCGCAGAATAAACTTGCGGATGCTAAGGATAAGCTAAGTAGCTTGTCTACTTTAGTGACAAAATGTACAGCAGAAAGGACAGCAAAAGGCTGGAGCAACCCAGGTGGAGCAAACAGCATATTTGGTACAGCAAAAGGCACTGTATACACAAACACAGATGAGGATAACAATTATTTCTTTGTTGACCCGAATAGTGAAAAGTACATATTCTGTAATGCACTGAATAATACAGGGGCTAGTTGTGATGTAGTTTACAGTAGCACAATCGCAGATTATAAAAGATAGGAGGGTTTTTCTGTTTTCGTTTTAAATTCAAATGAAAAAATTTTTACCTTATATATTTATACTTATATTTATAATTGGACTTTTTAGTCCAGCTTACAACATAGTTGAAGCACAGACTAGTGCTGATTGTGTTATTTCCTGGAGTAAATGGATCATTTCTCCTAAATCTACTTATAAAAATATATCTTTAGCGGAATGTACCCAGAAACTTAAAGATGCTCAACAAACTGCTTTAGGTGCAACTTGGAACGGGACTGCTGTATCCATTCAAAACACTACTTCAACCCAACCTACAGGTACACTTGCCTCGGGGTGTTATACAAAGGGTATTGTTCCACAGAGAAATTATTTATATAGCAGCCCCGCTGATTGTGAAAGAAATGGCAATACGTGGGTATATGCACCCACCATCACTGGTACATACCCTGATTCAGCAAAAACTCTTGATGGTAAAGGTTGGTGCGTTACGTCATTAAACCAGTCTGTTCCCGGGGGTCCATTTAAAGATAAAAATGATTGTGAAAACTACAAAAATTCTACTGGAAATATAACTCCTAGAGCACTAGCAATATATAAACCGATAACAGGTGCAACAACAGGGGTAAACCCCACAGTATCTGCAATGGGTACTTGCACTGATAAAACTGACCCAACTAAAAAAACACAGACAACGGAGACTGGTTGCAGTAACGGAACTTGGGTTTCAAATTCAGCTTCATCTTCTAGCTCCGGCGGCACTGGAGACCTGTTTGGAGTTTGTACCATAACTAAATGGACCGCTCAGGGGTGTCTGGTTTCTATTTTATATTATCTTTTCTTAACACTTCCTTCTTATATCCTATATGCCACAGCATATATCTTTAATGAAATGCTGTCTCTTACTCTCGGCACCGTGCTCTATAGGAATAATTTCTTACCAGAGGCTTGGAGAATCATCCGAGATTTCTCAAATATCTTCTTTATCTTAGTACTTCTATATGTCTCTATCCGCATGATCTTGGGCTTAGGAGGTTCAGAGATAAAGAAGATGATAACAAGTGTTATCATCTCAGCACTGCTCATAAACTTTTCAATGTTTATGACTCAAGCAGTCATAGACTCGTCAAATATCCTGGCTTTGATTTTTTATAATAAAATATCTGTCACAAACCCCACATATGGTGCTGCTAAAACAGGAGAAGCTGCCGGCTCTGCAAATGATAAAAAGCTCGAAGAAGGAGGGACATATGAATCGCCGCAAACAGGTTTAAATAAAGTAACTACAAAAGACATAGCCGGGGGTATCGCCACAGCCTTTAACCCTACAAAATTTATAAACCCAAGTCTTGGAACAAGAATAAATGAGAGAGTGGCTAGTGATAACCCCGCAATGTCAGGTGGAGCTAAGGTTGGGTGTGTAGCGGCAACGGTTGTTGCTGGTGCTGTTACTTATGGAATTGGGGCAATACCAGTAGGTGGCGCTTGTTTGTATCGATATCTACAGTCTGGTACAGGAGAGAATGGGGCTCTACCTGTCGGTATAGCCCTCGCTATCATCTTCACGGGTTGTGCTGTGTACCTTTTTGCGGCCTATGCATTTTTCATAGCCGGACTTGCCTTCATAGCTAGACTTATCGAGCTATGGGTACTCATCATTTTCTCTCCTTTTGCATTTATGTCTCTCTCTGTACCACAGCTCCAAAGCGTAGAATACCTCGGGTGGAATAATTGGTCAAAGAGGCTTATAGATACCGCCTTTATGGCACCTATATTTATGTTTATGCTACTACTTATATCAAAGCTAGTCCAAATAGATATTTTAAACGGCATATACAACGAAGATTCAGGTGGGTCTGTACCTATAATACTTGTCACTATTGCTATCCCAGCACTTATATACATCACTATGCTCTATAAGGCTACAGAATTTGCTAAAAAGGGAGCAGGAGTAATAGGTGAAACTGTTATAAAATATGGAAAGATGGCTGGAGCAGTAGTCGGTGGACTAGCAATAGGTGCTGCTACTGGAGGAGTAGGCTTGGCTGCCGCAGGAACATTAGGACGGGCTGGTTCCGCTTTGGCAAAAAGTGGTGCACTAGCAAAAGCTGAAGAAAAAGGTGGAGTGGGTGGATTCTTAGCTGGTAGATTAAGAGATGCTGGTAAGCTGGCTGGTAAAAGTAGTTTTGACCTAAGGAGAGCTCCTGGAGTAGGAAAATTATTAAATAAAGCTGGAATCAAAACTGAATCTAGTGCTCTTACAAAATCGCTAGGACTAGGTACTAGAGAAGGAGGCTTCGAACAACACAAGAAGGAGAGAGATGAATACCGAAGAAATAGATCAAATGAGATTAAAGAGATTGCTAGCAAAGGAGAACAAAAGAAAGTCCGAGAATTGGAAGCTTCACACCAAAATCTACTGGAAGATGGAAATGCTCACGCAATTCAACAAATTGAAAATCAGTTAAAAATGGCTGAAGTTTATAGAAGTGATGCTGCAGCTGAATTAAGAGCAGACCCTACAAATCTAGCTAAAAAAGCAAGAGCAAAAGAAACCTCAGAAGTTGTAAAAGAACTAAGAGATCAAAGGAGTGCGATAAAGAATGGAGAAATGTTCTTCAAAGAATCAACAAAAGAATTATTTGACTACAGAGAACAAACTATTGGTATGAATGATAAGGGAGAATTAGATGTTAAACTTAATGGTAGTCTAAGTGAGAATTCCCTAAGAGGCATAGCCACAGCAGCGCAAAAAGCAGAAGATGCATCTAAGGCAAGTCCTGCAGATACTTCTCTTGCAAATAAAGCAAAAATTGCCCGTGCTGCGCATTACGCGGCTCTTGCAACTCAAGCTCAAGCAGATGCAGATAAAGCTGAAAAAGAATCTAAAAAGAATCCGACTGATACAGTTCTTCAGGCTAAAGCTACAGCAGCAAAAGCACACGCTGCTACTGCTAAATCATTGGCAGTTATGGATCAAGGAATTGTAGCTGGACTCAAAGCTGCTGCTGGAGCTACAGCTGCAGAAATCGAAGCTCTAGCAAAAGCAAAAGATGCTGCACTTAGATCTGTAGATAAAATCAAAAATGGACTTGCTGGAAGAGCAATAAACAATCTTGAAGATACTGATATGCCAGAAGCAAAACATGCAGTACATCATGCAGAGAGAGCTTCTGCAGCTAAGTATGTTAAGAATAATCTAAAAACAGATACAAGCACATTTGGAGGAAAAGTAGTAAGAGTCGCTAGATTTATAGCAGCTCCAATAACAGGCGATAGTGAAAAAGCCAGAGCTCGTACTGCCCATGAAATCACTATGAATAATAAATTAGATAGTGGTACTGGTGGCAAAGGTGGAGGAGGACATTAAGTTAAACAAAATTTATGACAGAAAAATTAAAACAAACAATAAAAGAAGAGGTGGGTAAACTACAAAAAGAGGCACAAAATGCTATTAATGCTTTTGATTGGGTTCATGTTACTGAGGAGATAGGTAAAAAATACTCCTTAACAGAAAGTCAGCTAAATGACTTTCAAGTGCAGACCTTGCTTATCCTTATAGGTGTCATTGATTATGAATTCTACGAAGATGCTATCGTGGAAAATACAAAAATAGAAAGAGGTATAGTATTAAAAATCTCTGATGAAGTTTTTACGAAAATATTTGCTCCAATAGCAGATAAAATGGAAGCAAATATCAAGAAAAGCTTAGAAGGTAAAGAAGTGGGTGCGATGCAAAATGTTGATTTTATTTTGTCTGGTGGAGATTATTCTGTATTTGTAGCTCCGCCACGAAGTGGCGGAGCAGAAGAAAAAGACGACACTAAACTCCTCGGCTCTTCGAACATACTCGAAACAAAAGACAGGCTGATAAATTAAGCATAAAAATAATGCTATAATTAAATAAAGAGGTAAGAGAATTTTATGATAAATACAAACGATATAGATTTATTGCAAATAAAAATAGAGAAGGCAAAAGAAAATTTGCCGGCTGAAACACTAAACGCCATAAATGCGGTAGATTGGAAGGCTGCTATTTTGAGCTTACGAGAGAAAAAGGGATATAGTTTTGAACAACTCGGCAACCTAGAGACAGAGACCGAGCTCCTACTATGTGGGCTCATAACACCATCAGAATATCCTAAAGAGATACAAAGTAGGATGAGTATATCAAAAGCAGAGACAGACAACCTCGTAAACGAGATGAACATTTTAGTGTTCAAAAAAATAAAAGAGGAGCTTATAAAAAATACTGAGCGAAGAAATATGGTTGAAAAAGAAAAAATAGAGGAAACAGAGGTCTTCGAAGAAGCTGGGATAAAGATAGTAGAACCTCTAAATACTCCTTTAAATACAGCAAATACTGACAAGGATACAGGCACAAATGAAGTGACTCCTTTAATAAAAGAGAAGGAAGTAGAAAGTAGGGAAGAAATACTGAAAAAAGTTGAAAGCCCAGAGGGGCACTCAATCTTGGCTGATAAATTATCGACCACAGTACAAATGCAAGCCACAACCACAGAGCATGTATTAGAAAACACCCCAAAAGACCCTGCTTCATTGATAAAACCAGTAGTAGTCAAAGAAGAAAGCAACAAAAAAGTAGGATACAAAGTAGACCCATACAGACTATCTCCAGACGAATAGGGTATACTATAAACTACAGAGTTTATTATGCAATTTAAAGTTCCACAATTTTTAGAAATAGAAGATAAGATTTTCGGCCCGTTTACTTTCCGGGAATTTATTTATCTAGCTGGAGGGGCTGGTGTTTGCTTTGTATTATACGAAGCCCTAGGCCTCATCTGGGGAGCATTGCCTATTATAGCTGTTGCTGGTTTTTCATTGACACTTACTTTTTACCGACCAAACAATAAGCCTTTTATAGAAATGCTAGAGGCGGGTTTCAAGTACGGCACCCAGAGCAAGCTATACATATGGAAAAGAAGACAAGTAAAAGTGAATAACAACAAGATGGTGGTAGACGCAAACCAAAACACGATAACGAGAGAAAACATGAGATTAAGTGGAAGTAAATTAAGAGACTTAGCTTGGAGCCTAGATGCGCTCGATCTAAAGAAAGGGAATTAAAATATGGCATTAAACGCAAAAGCAACTCAAGAATTTGTACCGATCAAAGAAGTCCGCGACGGAGTGGTCGTCTTAAAAGACGGTGGCTTGCGTGCTATCGTACTAGCAAATTCTGTAAACTTGTCCTTAAAATCTGAAGATGAACAAAAAGCAACTATTCTACAATTCCAAAATTTTATAAACACTCTGGATTTCCCAATCCAAATATCTGTACAATCTAGAAGGCTCGACATAAGGCCATATTTACTACTTTTAGAAAATAGAATAAAGGTACAAAACGAACCTTTACTTAAAATCCAAACCAAAGAATACATAGAATTTATAAGGAGTTTTACAGAATCAGTAAGCATTATGACCAAAAGTTTCTTTATCGTAGTACCATATACTCATACAATATTAAAATCAGACTCTGGATTCTTTGGAAAAATTTTTAAAAGAACAAGTAAAGAAGAGAAGCAGAACATCAAAGAAGAAGATTTTGAAGAAAAGAGATCACAGCTAGAGCAAAGAGTCGGGGTCATCCAACAAGGTCTTTCAAGTTGTGGTATAAAATCAGCCAAGCTGGGCACAGAAGAAGTGGTGGAGGTATTTTATAAAGTTTTCAATCCTGGAGAAGTAGAAGGTAAAATACAAATAGAGAAATAATATTATGGACTTTTTTAAAAAATTATTTGGAGGAAAAACAAAAAGCAGTGGCGGGCTCGGTATGACCATGGGTCAGTCGAGTGAGATGAATGCGTCTGTGATGGCCGTCTTACCTGAGGACATCTATGAGTCTGCTAGTATTGAACTCCAAGACATCATCGCCCCTTCTGCGTTAAAAATAGAATCAAAATCTATAAACTTAGGAGAGAAAATAGCTAGAACTTTTTTCATAATATCTTACCCAAGATTTCTAACAGACAATTGGTTTTCACCGATCATAAACTTAGACAAGGTTTTTGATATTTCAATATTCATACATCCAATAGATACTTCACTCGCACTTCGTCAGTTCCAAAAAAAGGTGGCTGAAGTACAAAGCCAGATCAACGTCAGAGAGAAAAAAGGTATGGTCAGAGACCCAATGCTAGATACAGCTTATCAAGACTTAGAAGGTCTGCGGGATAGCTTGATCCAGGCTCAAGAAAAGATGTTTGACTTAGGTATATACATCACCATCTACGCCGATAACGAGATGGAACTTTTCAAGATTGAAAATGAGATAAAATCAATGCTAGAATCCAGGCTAATATATATAAAACCAGCATTATTCCAACAAGAAGAAGGATTTAAAAGTATTATCCCTATAAATTCTGACCTATTAAACATCCACCAAAAGCTAAACTCTGAGCCTTTGTCGAGTATTTTCCCATTCGTTTCTTTTGACCTCACGTCTGATACAGGTATCTTGTACGGGATAAATAGACACAATTCTAGCTTGGTGATCTTTGATAGATTTTCTTTAGAAAACTACAACTCTGTGACCTTCGCAAAGTCTGGATCAGGAAAATCATATTGTACAAAGCTAGAAATACTAAGATCACTCATGTTTGATATTGATGTGATGGTCATCGACCCAGAAAGGGAATACGAATTCCTATCAGAGGCTGTAGGAGGGAGGTATTTCAATATATCTCTTTCTTCAGATCACCACATGAACCCTTTTGATCTACCTATCCCTAGAGATGATGAAACAGCTGAGGATGTACTAAGGTCAAACATCATAAACCTTGTAGGATTATTTAGACTAATGCTCGGCGGTCTTACTCCAGAAGAAGACTCTATAGTAGACAGAGCTGTGTCAGAAACATATGCCTTAAAAGACATCACTCCAACTTCAGACTTTTCATCTATCGAGCCGCCTTTATTATCAGATTTTGAAATGGTCCTCTCTGGGATGGAAGGGTCGGATTCTATAGTTTCAAGACTCGCAAAATACACCAGAGGATCTTGGTCAACATTTTTAAATAGACCTAGTAACGTAGATATAAATAAAAAGTTCGTGGTTTTCTCTATTCGAGACATGGAAGACGAATTAAAACCAGTAGCGATGTATATCATTATGCACTTTATTTGGAATGCTATCAGAAAAAATCTAAAGAAAAGACTTATGGTGGTGGACGAGGCTTGGTGGATGATGAAATCCGAAGATACAGCTTCATTCCTATACTCTATTGCTAAAAGAGGTAGAAAATACTACCTCGGGCTAGCCACTATTACCCAAGACGCAGCAGACTTTATGAAATCTCCATATGGAGTACCTATTGTTACAAACTCTTCAATCCAGATCCTCCTCAAACAATCACCGACCACCATAGATGTCCTCCAAAAGACATTCAATCTGACAGATGAAGAAAAATATCTGCTCCTAGAGTCTGGGGTTGGAGAGGGGATATTCTTCGCAGGGCTAAAGCATGTGGCTATCAAAGTAGTGGCTTCTTACACTGAAGACCAGATCATCACCTCAGATCCTTCACAAATCCTCTCAAATAGAAAAGCCAAAGAAGAGTACGAAACCAAAGAAAAAGAAGCTTCAAATAACCCCGGCTTGCGAATATAGAACTTTCGTAAAGTTTTATAACAGGGTATAATAATTAAACACATGACTTTTCGGTTTAAATTTTTAAAGATATTTATACTTCTTTTTACCCTATCTATGGCTCCCATAGAAGTATTTGCTGTGTCTCCTAGTTCTATAAATATAGATCTAGCCCCTACAAGCCCGAGCGCTGGAGAAAACACTAGAATAACCTTGAGTAGCTATGGTAGTAACCTAGATACTGTCTCTATATCATGGTTTGTAAATGGGAAAGCAATATCATCTGATATCGGTATGAAATCTTTTTCTGTAAATGCCCCTCAGAATGGTGGGGAGACCATAGTACGAGCCGTCATCACCTTACCAGATGGTAATATAGAAAAAAGCGTAGTTATAAGACCTTCTGCGCTTACTCTACTGTGGCAAGCCACAGACTCATATGTTCCCCCTTTTTATAGGGGTAAAGCCATGCCTACCATAGACAGTGAAGTAAAAGTCATAGCTCTGCCAGAAGTAAAAATAGCTGGTAAAGAAATAAGCCCTAAAAATCTTATCTACGACTGGAAGAAGAATTATACTAATGAAGCCGGGGCTTCTGGTTATGGTAAGAACTTTTTCTCTTTTGTAAATGATTACTTAGAAAATTTAGATACTGTATCAGTGACGGCATACACAACTGATGGTAAATATTCCTCAACTGCAAACTTAAACATAACTGCATCATCTCCACAAATATCTTTTTATAGAAACGACCCACTGCTGGGTACTATATGGGAAATGGCTCTAAAAGATGGACACACAATACAAGAAGGTGAGGGTGAAATAATAGTAGCAGAACCTTATTTCATAGCTCCAAAAGCAATATGGAGTCCTAGCCTTGTTTGGAGCTGGTATATAAATGGAGAATTAACAAACAATGTATTTACCTATAGGAAAAACTGGATGCCTATAAAAGTAGAAGGTGGCATATCAGGTACATCTACAATAGGTCTATATGTCGAGAATAAAGATCAGTTGATAGGAAACGTCAGTAAGCAGATAAATATCGAGTATTAAAAAAGATGAAAAAATTCTTACCTTACCTCCTAATAACAATAATCTCAATTGGATTCTTGACTCCAACATTACAAATACAGGCACAGACGAACTATGCTGATTGTATTTTAAAAAATGGAGAAGGTGCATCTGAATGTGATACTTTTCCAGGATCACCAAAGAGTGTAGAGGCAGAAAAGAAAGCGGCAAAACCTGTCGAAGACGTAAACAATGCCTACCATTTACTCCAACCCCTCGCATGTGAACCTGGCCCAGATAATCCAAATTGTGTTGATGAAGATAAAGATGGTGTAAAAGATGGAGTATATGCTCTTTCCACCTTCGACCCCTCCGGCCAAGGTAAGCTAGGAATATATCTAAACTTTGCAATCAAGCTATTCATAGCTCTGTGTGCTGTAGCAGCTGTGGTAATGATTACCATAGGAGGTATAGAGTGGGCTGGTAGTGAATTAATATCAAAGAAAGAAGATGGTAAACAGAGGATATGGCAAGCTGTGTTAGGGCTTGTACTTGCTCTATCTTCTTATCTTATCTTGTATACTATTAATCCTGATTTGTTGAATACTGATGTGGATGTGGGTGGGGCGAGTGTGGAGAGTGAAGGGCAGCAATTTGTTAATGATTTGAAAGAATTCGTAGCATCTGGAGTCCAAACTATTGACGGAAAACCGGTAAAAGTTAATTTCAAAAAAGATGCTTGCCCAGCTGCGCTTGCAGCAGAAAAAGCAACTGGCGTAAAAGCTGCTTTTTTGTTTGCTATATACCAAAAAGAAACAACTAGTGGTAGTTTTTTTGGGGGTTGTAATTCAAATAATGATTCATGTGTAAGATGGAGGCCAGGAACAGATGATAAAAACAAGTTAAATAAAATCCTTGCTTCAATAGGTAAAAGTGGAAGTGTTGTAAAAGTTTCAGGAGGTGGAGGAGCTGGTGGTGGAAATGGAGGCTGTATGGGACATATGCAAGTTTGCCCTTCAGAATGGATTAGAAATGGTGGATTAGGCAAAAATCCTTGGAATGTTAATGATGCAATGATGGTAGCTGCTAATCTTTTAGTAAACGAAAAAGGTTATAGAAAAAACCCGGAATTAGCTGCATGTGGTTATTTTGGTGCTTGTAGTTATGGTAGTAATAATTACAACACAATTGTTTTAGGTTCAGCAAAGTCATTTCAGAAAAAAATTGACGCTGGGGAATGCAATCCATAAAAATGTTATAATAAATTGAATATCTTATTAAATGCCACGAAGAAATTTTATATTTTTAATAATAGTTTTGATCCTCATACTAGCTGGGGTTTTTGGATTTCTATATTTTGGAGGATACAACAATAGGGTTATAGAAAACATCCCTGGGATAAATTTCTTATCTCAATTTAATCCTTTTGGTAGCAATCCTGGCACAGGTGTGGTAGGTGAGAATCCTGGTGAAGAAGGGGGAGATGGTGAAATCCCAACCGAAGAAGAACTCGCAGCAGTAAAATTAAAAAAGGTTTCCAATATGCCTGTAGCTGGTTTTACAGTTTTTCTTAAAGAAAGATATAAGGATCTACCTCCTCCATCTGAAGAAGAAGTAGAAGAAGTCCCACCAGCTCCAGTTGTGCCCGAGAATACTGAAGTAAGTAATGAACAAACTAGAGAAACAACAACTCCCACAACAACACCAGTAAAACCACCTGTTGTAAAAAAAGTTGTGAACAACAACCCAGTATCTCCACCTACAGAGTTTGTAGAAGCTCTTAGGTATGTAGAAAGGTCTACTGGTAACATCTATCAGACATTTGCAGATAAAATAGAAGAGAGGAGATTCTCGGGTACGGTCATACCAAAAATATACGACGCTTACTTTGGTAACGAAGGACAATCTGTAGTCATGCGCCATTTAAAACCTAATAACACAACGATAGAAACATTTAGTGGAGTATTACCGAAAGAAAAGCTAGGAGAAGATCTACCTAGTAATGACCTAACGGGTAGTTTCTTAGTAGATGATATTAAAGATATTAGTCTTTCTCCGGATACAAATAAAATATTTTATCTCTTAAATATTGGTCAGTCCACTGTAGGAACTATTTTAAATATATTAGATGGTAAAAAAGTGCAGGTTTTCGACTCTGTATTTACAGAATGGAATTCTTTCTGGCCAAACAATAAGATCATAACCATGACGACAAAACCTTCTGGTTCTGTTCTTGGATATATGTATATGATAGACGTCGACAAGAAGAATTTTACTAAAGTACTTGGAGACGTAAATGGCCTCACTACACTCATGAGCCCAAACGGAAAGCTAGTCTTAGTGGGGAACAACAGTCTTTCACTATTTGTTTACAATCTGGAAACTAAGGGTTATCAAAAGCTGGGATTAGATACTCTCCCAGAAAAGTGTGTTTGGAATAAAACCAGCGAATCTATATATTGCGCTGTCCCTGTGTTCATAGAAGGGGCAAACTACCCGGATGATTGGTATAGAGGGGAAGTATCTTTTTCTGACCAGATTTGGAAAATAAATATAAGTAGTGGTAGTTCTAGTCTTTTAGTGGATCCTATTTTGGTTATAGGTGGAGAAGATGTAGATGGCATAAAATTAGCCTTAGATGTAAATGAAAAATACCTATTTTTTGTAAATAAGAAAGATTCTTTCCTTTGGGAATTAGAGTTGAACTAGATTTCTCCTAAATATTTTATAATGACGTGACGAGTAGGACCAAATCCAAGAGACTCAGTCTTTAGATCTGTCGCATCAGCAAAAAATTCGTGTATCACCCGGCGCTCAAAAGCTGACATAGGATCTATATCTACGCTGGACTTGAAATAACGAGCTCTTTCTCCCATCATGTGTGCTATAGCTCTAAGACTATCAACTTTTTTCTTTTGAAAATCATTTATATCTACTAAGATAGATTTTTCTTTTCTATTTTCACTATTAGCTTCAGTTTGATTTTTAAGATTATTTGTTTCTAGGATTCGGCGAACAACGTGATTTAAAGCATATAAAGCTTCGCCTTCTTGCTTTATAAAGAAATGTGGCTCATTTACTTGTACAGAGAACCAAGTGTTGGAACCTTTATCATCTTCTAGAATTGATATATTAACGACTTCTATGTTTAGACTTTTGATTACTTCTGTGATTAAATTTTGTATCTCTTCGTTTTTCATATATTCAATTCACCACCACCTCACTTTATTATTTTACTGAAAACTTTACGTCAGTTATCTTACCTTTTTTCTTTTCAGATTTCTTGTTTACATATATCTGTTGTCCAACAGTGAAGAGGTTACTAGTGATCCAGTACAAAGCCACTGCCCCTGAAATACTGTAAGCGATGAAGGCTACTACGAAAGGGAACACGTATTTCATCTGCATATTCATGCTCTTACTAAAGCTGTCGGCAAATGAGTTTGGGTTAGAAGAAGTATTTGGAGCCGGAGCTGGCATAAAATATGCTTGTAAATACTGAGAGATACCAGCCAGTATAGCCAATATCAAGCTTTTTCCGCTGATATCTAAAATACCCAAGAAAAGCATACTGGTATTTATAGGGATATCTATAAATGAATAGAGTACTTCTGGTTGAAAGTTGATACCCTTAAAGAAAACATAGTATAGAGCAAATATAATCGGGATTTGGAGTAGTAATAATAAACACCCTGAAAAAGGGTTGGTTTTGTGAGTTTTATATAGTTCAAATGTAAGCTTAGCTTGTTCTTCTTTACTTACTCCGCTTTCTTTTATTTTATTTAACTCCGGAGCAAGAAGCACCATTTGAGCCTGACTTTCTATAGATTTTTGAGCAAGTGGGAATAGTATTATCTTAACTAAAATAGTCAAAATAATGACAGCAAGCCCGATATCACCGCCTGGCACGATATTCACCAAAAAGGCGAGGGCGTTTATGAGTGGGTGATATAAAACAGTATTCCATATATTAATGATCATTCATCTATTCTATATGAAAAAAGTGGAAAATGCTAGAAAAATCCATTCCACCTTTATTTTACAGGATCAATATGATTTTTCTGCCATGGATGACATTTTAGTATTCGGAAAAATCCTAAATATATTCCTCTTTGAACACCGTACTTTCGTATGGCATCTTGGGTATACAGAGAACATGTAGGGTAAAACACACAAACCCCTTTAAAATAAGGGGAAATGAACATCTGATATAGATCAATTAATTTTATTGAGAATTTTCGTAATTTCATGTTCTATTTCTTGTATATTGTCTTGATATTTTTTAAAAACAAAAGCACCCAAGAACTGAGAAGGGAAGTCTTTAATATGATTTTGTAATGCCGTATATCCATGCCTTCTGAGTAAATTCCTTTTAACGGCAAGCTTTGCTACACTTTTGGGTGCTATAAAGGATATCCGGGGTTCAGAATATGGGCTGTTAAGTATGAATTTAAGAGTAAAACTAGGAGAAACAACAAATTTACCTTCTTTAAATAGTAGGTCTACGTTCTTCTTATCTAGCCTGTTTTTTTTAGGAAGCATAGTTTACACACAAAGGGTAACTATACAGAGAGTTTTGCACGCCCCTTTCTTCTTCTCCTTAAAAGTACCTGAGCCCCTGTTTTAGTCCTAGATCTAACTAGAAAACCGTGGGATTTAGCTCTTTTTCTCTTTTTAGGTTGGTATGTTTGCGACATGTCTTTTAATATACATTAAAATGTTGCTTTAGGCAACTAGATAATGCGAATTGTCAAAATAAAAGCTACTACTTACTGCCTCGGTTATTTATCCACACCTTATCAACATAGTTGTTAAATTTAGAAATGTTTTATTTTTACCACAAGATAGTATAATGTGAATCACATGGACATAAAACAACTTTGGAGAAATTGTTTGATTGAAATTGAAGCTAATCTATCAAAAGCTAATTTTAGTACTTGGTTTAAAAATACCTCTATATTAAAAGAGGATATGGGTACTATTTATATAGGTGTACCAAACGAATTTGTTCGAGATTGGCTCATGAACAAATATCATAAACTCATAACCAAAACCCTAGCAAATGCTCATGACGGTATGCGCTCTGTGGAATATGTAATAGCTAAAATTGAAGTAAATAGAAACGAACCTGAGCAATTAAGTAAAACTCCATACATAAACAAAGAATTACCACTTAGAGACCTTTATATAAGCCCAGAAGACAACTTAAATCCTCGTTATCAATTCAATTCTTTCATAGTTGGTGGCTTTAACGAGCTCGCTTATGCTGCAGGGACAGCAATAATAGAAAACCCGGGGACAAAATACAATCCTTTTTTCGTATATGGACCTACTGGACTTGGCAAAACTCACTTATTGCAAGCAGTGGGGAACGCTATAAAAGAAAAATATGAAAACAAAAAAGTGCATTATATGACTTTGGAGAAATTTGCTACAGATTTCATAAATTCTATACAAAACAATAAAGCAAATTCTTTTAAAGAAAAATATCGCAAGTATGATTTATTAATCATCGACGATATTCAATTCATTGGAAAGATGGAAAAAATACAAGAAGAACTTTTTCATACATTTAATACTTTTTATGAAAATAATAAGCAGATTATATTTTCTTCTGATAAACACCCAAACTACATCCCAGAGCTCGCAGATCGCCTCAAATCAAGATTTTCTGCTGGAATGATAGTAGATGTATCTCCTCCAGAATACGAGGCTAGGTTGGCTATTTTAAAGGTAAAACTAAGAGAATTAAATGTGGATTTAGAAAACGAAGTAGTGGAGTATATAGCTTCTGCTGTAGAGGGGAATATAAGGGAGTTAGAAGGTAGTCTTAATATTATCATCTGCCAATATAGGTTGAAAAATAGACCTATACCTTTAATAGAGGTAAAAAATCTATTAAAGAACAACATGAAGCCAAAGAAGAATATTGCTATTAAAGAAGTGGTAAAAACAGTAAGTGATTATTATAAAATAGAAGAATCTTCTATTTATGAAAAGATAAGAAAAAAAGAGATAGTAAAAGCGAGGCAGATAATCATGTATATACTCCGCGAAGACTTCAACGTATCTTATCCATTAATCGGACAGAAGTTAGGAGGCAAAGATCACACCACTGTCATACATTCTTGTTTAAAAATAAAAACTGATTTAAAAAACGACCCACAACTTTTGCAAGAATTAGAACAGATACGGATTATGTTTAAATAGTTGTGAACAAAGTGGTGATAATTATATTAAACAGTGTTAATAAGATTTAATAAAAATGTATTTAAATAAAAATATAAAAAGTTAAATAAAAATATAAAAAGTTATTAACTCTAGAAATTAATTAAATTATAAAAAATACTTATAAAAATAAAAGAGGAAATATACTTATCCACTTATCCACATAACTAATAATATTAATAAATTTAATATAGAAAATACAAACATATGAAATTAGAGTGTAAAATAGAAGAAATAAAAAATGGAATATCACAAGCAGAGAGAATAGTAGGGAAGAACCTTACGCTACCTGTACTCAGTTCCATACTACTTATAACTAGCAAAAATTCTTTAATACTCAGATCAACAAACTTAAGTATTGGTATAGAAATACAAATACCCGCAAAGATAGAAAAAGAAGGAACCATAGCTATTTCTGGATCTGTTTTAAATAACATCTTTTCAAATTTCTCTCAAAACGAAACAGTAAACCTAGAAGGTGTAGATGGAAACCTGCTCGTAACAACTAAGAAAAATAAAATAAAAATAAAAGGTCAACCACACGATGATTTTCCAACTATACCAAAAGTATCTGGTGTTGAATTCGAAATAGAATCAAAAAAAATAATAGATGGTATAAAATCAGTTTATTATAGTTCACTAATTTCAGATATAAAACCAGAAATATCTAGTGTTTTTATGTATACCAAAGAAGATAACATAGTTTTTGTATCTACGGACTCTTTTAGGCTTGCTGAGAAGAAAATAAAAACAAAGAACACCCCAGAAATAACTGGACTTTTAATACCTTTTAAGAATATATCAGAAATTATAAGGATTTTTGGGGAGGCAAAGGGTAATTTAAAGATTTGTTTTAATAAAAACTCTATATCGCTATCTTCTGATAATGTGTACCTTACTTCTAGGGTAATAGACGGCATGTTCCCAGATTATCATCAAATAATCCCCAAAGAATTCACCACCACAGCCATAGTCTTAAAACAGGATTTACTAAATGCTCTTAAGTTATCCAACATATTTTCAGATAAATTTAATCAAGTTAATTTAATAATAAAACCTAAAGAGAAAATATTTGAACTGTCTTCAAACAACAACGACATAGGGGAAAATAAAACCCACCTAGATGCAGCTCTTACAGGGGAGGGGGTAGAGCTTGGTTTCAACTATAAATATTTTTTAGACTGTTTTCAGTCTATCACTACAGATAGTGTGTCTATAAAAATATCTGGACCATCTAAACCCATTGTTGTCGGAGCTGTTTCCGACCTATCTTTTACTTATCTTATTATGCCTATGAATAGGTAAAACTATATATGATTGAGATAAAAGATTTATTATCTAAATTCAACAATCTTTTATTCTCAGAAGAAGTTAAAGTGCAGGCACTTATAAAAGTTTTAAATGAAGTTGTAAATATTAAACTCAAAAGAGAAGATATTAAAATAAAAAATAATATAATTCATTTAAATATCAAACCCATATATAAAAATGAAATTTTCTTAAACCAAGAAAAAATACTCCTTTTGTTGCAGGAAAATATAGGCAAAAAATCTCCTAAAATTATTAGATAATTATTCTAAAATAACACTAGGTGGTACTGGAGTAGGGATAGGCTCCTCTTGTGTTGTAGTTGGCTCTATTACGGGTGCTGGCACTCCACCATTTCTAAATATCCAATCTTGTACAGTCGTCTCCCAATGCCAGAATTGAGAATCACTCTCTGGGTTTGTCGGAGCTGGGCCAGTGATATCGTTCTTATCAACTGTGTATAGTATGGTATGAGGGTTTGCTTGCCAATAACCCCTTAAGATTGGTTTAGTCATTGGATCTATATATAGATCTGGTTCTTCAAAACGCTCATCAGGTAGGGTTTTCAATGCCTCAGTAATAAATTTATTCCAAATAGGTCCAGCTAGAGCGGAACCTCCTTTTTTCATTGCTTTGTTGTCGTTATTACCAGCCCACACACCTACAGCTATATTAGGAGAGTATCCGATGGTCCAAGCATCTTTGTTGTTGTTTGTTGTTCCTGTTTTTACAGCTACATCTTTGCCGGCGATATTTAAAACAGAGTTGGCGCCAAATGTCGGAGTTCGAGAATCATCTCTTTTTAATATATCTGATATTGTTAGTGCGGTATTCTTAGGCAAGACTTCTCTACCAGTTGGTTCATATTCTTCTAAAACATTACCATCTATATCTTCAATTTTTAGAATTCCTGTGTAGGGATTTCTAATACCATTATTTGCAAAGACTCCATATGCAGAAGTTATATCAAGCAGGCTTACTTCTCCACCTCCGATAACGAGCGTAAGTCCATACCTACTAATATCAGTAAGTGAGCTTATACCCATATCTTCAGCAGTTTTTAGAGAATCACGAAGACCACTTAGGTAAAATAATTTTACTGCAGGTATGTTTATGGATTGAGCAAGGGCATTACGCAAACTCATCGGACCTCTAAATTTACCGTCATAGTTTTGAGGTGAGTAACAATCACTCTGATTGCGACCAGGGAGAGCTTTACCATAAGGGCTACAAGTAGTTTGGAATTCTGTAGGTACATCAAACAAAACTGTTTCTGGGGTAAAGCCTTTATTAAATGCTGTAGCATAAATAAAAGGTTTAAAAGAAGAGCCCGGCTGGCGGAGTGCAGTAGTGACATTATAATTTCCATCTATTTCTTTATCAAAGTAATCTCTAGATCCTATCATTGTGAGTATTTGCCCTGTTCTCGGGTCTAATGCTACTAAGCTAGCATTCTTACCATTCCACTCCTTTTCATTCTTAAGAGCGCCTTCTTTGACTATTTCTTCTCCTTTGGCTTGTAGTTCATAGTCCAGGGTTGTGGTGACTTTTAATCCACCTCTTTCCACTAGGTCTGCTCCGTATTTTTCTTCAATATAATCTTTAATAAAGAAAACAAAGTGCGCCGCTTTTATTCCAGTGTTTGATTGAGGTATAAACATCACCACTTCATTTTTAGCTTGTTCGTATTGTTCTTCTGTTATGAAGTCCAAATCATACATTCTAGATAAAACTAGATTTTTCCTAGCATCCAACTTGTCCCTGTTGTTTCGGTAGGGAGATAGGAGAGTAGGAGACTGCGGGATAGCTGATAAGTATGCCGCTTCAGCTAGTGTGAGATCTAGGGCACTTTTATTAAAATAAGCACGACTAGCTTCTTGGATACCGTAGATGTTGCCCCCGTATGGATTTTCATTTAAATACTCTTCTAGTATCTTGTCTTTAGACAACGCCGCGTCTATTTTTATAGCCAAGACCCACTCTTTTATTTTTCTAGTGTAAGATCTTTCTTGAGTAAGTAATGTATTTTTAACTAATTGCTGAGTGATAGTAGATCCACCTTGAGTACGGCCAGTGCTAAAAAAGTTTGCTATCAAAGCTCTTATGATTGAGCTGATACGAATGCCATTATGATTATAAAATTCCGAGTCTTCAATGGCGATAGTGGCATTTTTAATATTTACCCCCATTTCCTCAAAAGGGACAGTGGTCCTTCTTATGTCATTATGTATGTCGTAAAGTAATACTTTACCAGTTTTGTCGTATATCTGAGTAGAGTTTTCTATCTTCCTGTTTTCAAGCGAACGAAAGTCTGGGATCTGTAGTGAAGAAAGCCAAATAATAAGTATTGCGAACAACAACACAAAAAGACCGATACTAAATAAAATCACATTTTTCCAAAAATGCTCGTTTTTTCTATATACTTTTTCAGCTTGCTTCAGGCTTTTCCTGATTTCTATTAATAATTCACCCATTAGTTTAATCATATCAGAAAATTAAATAATTCCCACGTTATTCTATCTCTTTTTGAGATTTGTCTTTTATTGTGATAATGTTTACATATGCAAGATGAAGACAAAATAAATAATCTATTGAGTAGGGGTGTAGATAAAATCTACCCTTCTAAAGAATTTTTAGAAAAAACATTACAATCCGGTAAGAAGTTAAAACTTTATCAAGGCTTTGATCCTACTGGAGACAGGCTTCACATAGGGCACATGGTTGGTTTTCGTAAACACAGGCAATGGCAGGACCTCGGGCATGAAGTTATCTTCCTTATCGGCGACGGTACTGGGCAAGCAGGGGACCCTACAGGTAAAAAAAAGACTAGAGAGCATTTCTTCACCAGCGAAGAGCTCCGCGCTAATGCTAAAAATTACTTAACTCAAGCCCAAAAGATAGTACGCTTTGACGGACCAAACCCTATTAAGATAATGTACAACGGCGACTGGCTGAACAAACTATCCTTAACTGATATTTTAGATATTTCTCAGCATTTTTCTGTACAACAGCTCATCGAGCGCGACATGTTTCAAGAAAGGCTCAAGAAAGGTGAATCTATAAATCTAAGAGAATTCTTGTATCCACTTCTTCAAGCCTACGATTCTGTGCACATGGAAGTAGACCTAGAGCTCGGAGGATCAGACCAGACCTTTAATATGCTTGCTGGGAGGACTCTTTTAAAAGCAATGAAAGATAAAGAAAAGTTTGTGATGACCACACCTCTCTTGTCTGATTCAAAAGGAGTAAAGATAGGGAAAAGTGAGGGGAATGTGATAGCGCTCACTGATAAGCCTAGCGACCTTTTTGGTAAGATTATGTCTCTCGGGGACGATGCTATCACACCCATGTTCACACTACTCACAGATTTTCCCCTAGAAGATATAGAAAAATTTGATCTAAAAAAAGATGCAATGATGCTAAAGAAAAAAGCTGCATCACTCATCATCACCCAACTGTATGACGAATCCATGGCTAGGGCAGCAGAAGAAAACTTCTCTAATACTTTTCAAAAGAAAGAAATCCCAGACAGTATGGATGAGTTTGATGTAAAAGAAGGGGAACTACTTAGCGAAGTGTTGGTGAAAAACAACATCTTACCTTCTAAGAGTGAATGGCGGAGGTTAGTAGCCAGTAATTCTATTCATGATCTGTCTTCAGATGAAAACATAACCGACCCAGATATAAAACTTTCTAAAGACTTAGTGCTTAAAATAGGTAAGAAGAAATTTATCAAAATAAATATAAAATAAAATAAAAACAAAACACCCCACAAAAAGTGGGGTGTTTTGTTTAGTGGTAGCTATCTTCTGGGTCGTCACTATAGTCTTCTGCTAGTTCATCGGGTATGTCTCCTATAGGATCCAGGTCATCAGTACCATCATCAAAACTATCTACTCCAAAACCTTCATCTTCATCGTAGCTCATAAGAAATCAAATAAATCCTAACCTATTTTTATTAAGCGACCTTGTAATGCATATGTTGTAACAAAATATAAAATACTTAGCAATAGAAAATGTGGATAAGTTTACACCTTCTTTTTATAAAATAAATTCCATTTGCCAATTTTTATTTTTTGTGTTAAAAAAAGAATAGAAAGAATGCTGTGAGTTGTTGTGATTCACGGGGAATTGTTCTTTTTAAGGAGAATTATGTTTGACTATGATGACACAAAGAAATTTTCTTCATCAGAAAAAAAAGATGATGACCAAAACAAAGAGCAATCTTTGTCAGAAGAAGTAACGAAACCGTTACCTAAACCAAAAACAATTGAGTTTAAAATTCCAAGTCATTACGATCAGGCAGAGTGCGGCGAGGAATAAATGGAAACAATAATTGAAAACTTGTAGCCGGTATTCTTGAAAAAGATGCCGGCGCTTTTTATTTTATTTTTAAATTTGCAAAAGCAGTCAGAGCTATAGCTATAGCATCGAGTTCATCATCAGATTTTTTATCATTATCTATATCTACCAGCATCTTTACCATTTTTATAATCTGACTTTTGTCAGCCCTTCCGTAGCCAGTCGTAGCCACCTTTATCTGCAGGGGAGTAGCTTCAAATATTTTCAAACTCGCTCGCATGGCTTCATAAATCACCACTCCACGCGCTTCTGCCACATGCATTACTGTTTTCTGATTTGTGGTGAGGAATAAAGTTTCTATAGATAAGACTTCGGGGTTATGTTTTTTTATTATATTTCGCACTTCATCACCAATCAAAAGCAGTCTTTCAGAAAAATCGAGCTTACTTGAAGTCTTAAAACACTCAGAAAATATTACTTTTTCCTTTTTTCCACCAGTTTGTTTATCTAATACAGCCACCCCGAGCCTTTCATAACCCGGATCTATACCCAAAATTCTCATAAAAGTTTGTCTTGATCATTTTTTAAATCAAAACCTAAATGTTCATAGGCTTTTTTTGTTGCCACGCGTCCACGGGCAGTACGCTCTAGGAGCCCGAGCTGGATCAAATATGGCTCTATCACTTCTTCTACAGTAGCTTCTTCTTCACTCATGGCTGCTGCTATAGTCTTTATCCCTACTGGTCCACCACCAAATTTATCTATAAGTATTTCTAAGAATTTCCTATCAGATTGATTGAGTCCTATGTCGTCTATGGCGAGCATATTTAGTGCGTCTTTTACTACTTTTTTACCTAACTTTGTGACCTGGTCGCCAAGTGCAGATGAAGCTGCTTGCACTTGTGCAAAGTCACGCACGCGCTTTAGGAAATAGTTTGCTGTGCGCGGGGTAAATCTACTTCTTTTTGCTATTTCTTTTAATGCTTCTTCTTCGAGCTCTATTTCTAAAAGCTTGCTCGATCTATCTACTATCTGACCTATCTCTTCATTGGAATAAAACTCAAGGCGAAATACTCCTCCAGAAAAACGAGAGCGAAGGGGAGAGGAGACGAGTGCGACGCGAGTCGTCGCTGCGATAAGAGTAAAAGGTGGTAAATCGAGCTGGATAGTCCTCGCAGATGGGCCTTTGCCGATGATGATGTCGAGCACCCCAGACTCCATAGCAGGGTAGAGGATTTCTTCCACCATTTTATTTAGTCTATGGATTTCATCTATAAACAGGATATCCCCAGAAGACAAGTTTGTGAGGATTGAAGCCAGGTCGCCGACTTTTTCTATAGCTGGTCCAGAGGTGATCTTCATTTGTCTGCCAGTCTCATGGGCTATGAGGTGGGCTATAGTAGTCTTACCTAAGCCTGGTGGTCCGTAAAATAAAATGTGTTCAGGTATGTGTCCACGGCCCGAAGCTGCATCAAGAAGTATTTTTACATTATCTTTGATATGTTTTTGGCCGATGTATTCGTTCCAACGAGTAGGGCGGAGGGCTTGATCTAGAAAAGAATCGTCAGACTTCTCTTTATTTTTTTGAGTTTTATCACTTGACATTGTTTTTATATTATGCTATATTATATGAGTCCACAGAAGTTTAGTGTTTATCAACTCGGTATCCACATAGCTATACACATTATATCATCTTATTGTATTTACAGTTTTTTTTGCGTAGTACAATAGATGAAGTAAGTAAGGGACAAGTTATTTTAAAAAAGAAGACATTAATCTCTAAGCAATCAGCCACAGGTTATATGATTTTGCGTAGGACGTTTTGGTTCGATTTATCTTTCTGGTACTATCCTATAATAATTTATTACTTTTGGGGCTCAGCCCTAAAAGGATTGTTTAGAGATTAATGTTTTTTTTGTTTTTATTCTAAATTCTACAACGAGTATAAAGATTTAAATAGCGACCAGTTGTTTGCCCAGCTCTATTTACTTCTGGGGTAGGTGGCAAGGTCATTTTTGGAGAAAATTTAGCAACACACCTTGCGTTTGGGCATGGGTTTTGAGTGACCAACCAATCCATAAAGTTTGGTTGTATTCTCATAAGTCTTAGAGCAGCTGAAGCATTGCAGTTAAAATTACTTGCAGCTTTTATACATAATTCTGATCTAGAAGAACAACCTAGCGGTGTATTAGGAGCTACTCCTGCCGCAGCCCAGCAAGCTGGGTTTTCGAAATGTTTACTATGTGTTTTCAGTAACACTTGCCAAGCACCAAAAGCTGAAGACCCACTATTCCAATTAAAGTTTTTAACTGACTTACATCCTCCACTTTCTTTACCTCCTATGCAAGCCATAGTAGCAGCTTGTTCATTTGTAATAGTCATTCCAGCTGCTTCGGCTGCACCCATGACAGCATTTGCATCACAATTAGTGCCGATGCTAGCAGAATTACTTGAAGTAATAGGGCCTCCAACAGTGATAACCGCTTCTTCTAAATCATTAACAAATTGCTGC